>JASJBO010000339.1 GCA_030066475.1 Myxococcota bacterium | reverse complement strand
CCCGACACCGGCACCCCCGCAAGCGGAGGCGAAGCCGGAGCGCGCAGCGAGCCGCAGGCGAGCGAAGTCCACCAGGCCGCTCCCCGGAGCCGCAGGCGAGCGAAGTCCTAGAGCAGGGTGAGGATGTCCTCGGGTGGGCGGCCGATGGCGGCGCGGGGGCCGCGCACGAGGATCGGGCGCTCCATCAGGATCGGGTGCTCGGCCATGGCGGCAGCGATCTCGGCGTCGTCCGCCTCCGCGCCGAGGCCAGCTTCGGCCCAGGCCGCCTCCTTGCGGCGCGCCCAGGCGCCGACCGGACGGCCGAGGCGCTTCGCCAGGTCCTCGAGCTCGGCCCGCGACAGCGGCTCCTCCAGGTAGCGGCGCTCGGCGAACGTCACGCCGCGCTCCTCGAGCAGCGCGAGCGCGGCGCGGCTCTTCGAGCAGCGCGGGTTGTGCAGCAGCACGATCTCGTCGTCGGACCGGGGCAGAGCGGTCATCGTCGGGAAGTCCTCCGCGCCCGACGGTAGCGCTGGTCGCGCGCGCGCCGCTGCGTCATTCTCCCGGCCGTGAGCTTCCTGCTGCGATTCCTCGGAGTCTCGGAGCGCGAGGTGCCGTCGGGCGGCCGCGGCGCGGGCGCCGAGACCGAGACGGTGCGCCGCATCGCGGCGCGGCTCGAGCGGCTGCCCGCCGACCAGGCCCGCTACCTCGCCGCCTTCTCGTACGTGCTGGCGCGCGTCGCCAACGCCGACCTGCGGATCACCGAGTCGGAGACCGACGCGATGGGCGGCATCGTGCGCGACGTCGCGGGACTCCCGGAGGAGGAGGCCGCGCTCGCCGTCGAGATCGCGAAGTCGCAGGCGCGCCTGCTCGGCGGCACCGAGAACTACGTCGTGACCCGCGAGTTCCGCGACCTGTCGACGCGCGAGCAGCGCAGCCGTCTGCTCGACTGCCTGTTCGCCGTGGCCGCAGCCGACGGCACCATCTCGGGCGACGAGAGCAGCGAGATCGTGAAGATCGGGGAAGAGCTCGGATTCCTGCGCGCCGAGGTGAATGCCCTGCGCGCTCGCTACCGCAACCAGCTGTCAGAGTTCCAGGAGGCCTAGGGGAGATCATGGCTGCGAGGAAGACGAAGAAGCCCGCGCGGAAGAAGCAGGGGGCCCGCAAGAAGGCGGCCGCGAGCAAGTCGACCCGGAAGCCGGCTGCGAAGCGCGGCGGGGCAGCGAAGAAGAAGCGCGCCAGCGCGGCCAAGCCGGCCCGCAAGAAGCCCACGCGGGCGGCCGCCGCGAAGCCGAAGGCCAGTGCGAAGGCGACCTCGAAGCGCGCCCCGGCGCCGGCGAGCGACGTCGTCTACACGGACGTGCGGCGCGCGTTCCGCTCGCGCCTGGTGAGCCGCTTCCTCTAGCGGGGGCGCCGCCGACGCGGCGCCCGCGCTCAGGACCGCACCAGCAGCAGCGTCCGCGGGTCCAGGGCGACGTGCAGGGCGGTCACGTCGGGATTGTCGTGGTCCTTGAGCGCGCGCAGCGCGACGCTGTCGTCGGCCGGCTCGAGCGTCAGGATCACCCCGAAGCAGGACTCGAGATCGGCCAGCGAGGCGGGCAGCGAGGGAATCCGCTCCTCGGGCGCCGTCGCCGAGAGCCACACCTCGACCTCGCTCTCGCGGGCCGCCTCGGCCAGCTCGCCCAGGTCGGCGGGCGGGCGCTGGGACAGGTCGAAGCCGTCCACCACCACCAGCGCCGGCCGGGTGCCGACCTCGGCCTCGAGCGCGAGCGCCTCGCGCAGCCGCTTGGCATCGAAGTCCCCGGGCGGATAGGCGCGGATGCGGCGCAGCCGGTCGACGTCGCGGTGCACCGCGGCGGCATCCTCGAGGTGGGTGGTCGAGGCCAGGTCCTCGAACACGGTGTCGTAGTAGTCCCGCACGTGCGAGACGGTGTGGTCGAGCGTCACGTGCAGCACGGGCTCGCCGCGCAGCAGGTCGTCGAGCGCCACCCCGATCAGGAACGAGGTCTTGCCGACGCCGGGGCCGGACAGCGCCAGGCCCAGGTTGCCCCGTCCCAGGCCGCCGTGGAGTCCCTTCTCGAGCAGCCGCAGCGGGCTGCGGGCATTCAGGTAGCGACGGTACATGGACCCCCTTCTACTCGTCGTCGGTCTTGCGACGGTCGGCGTACTTCTCGAGCAGGCCCTTGGTGACCTCCGCCGGGCACGGCAGGTAGCGGGCGAACTCCATGGTGAATTCGGCCTTGCCCTGCGTGGTGGAACGCAGGTCGGTGGCGTAGCCGAACATCTCCGACAGCGGGACCTCCGACTCGATGCGGCAGAAGCCGGCCTCCTCGGTGGTGCCGATCACGTTACCACGCCGCTGCATCACGGTCTTGAGGACGGCGCCCTGGAACTCGGTGGGGCCCTCGACGGCCAGCTTCATCACCGGCTCCAGGATGATCGGCTTGGCCTGTCCGTAGGACGCCCGGAAGGCGCCCCGGGCCGCCGCCGAGAACGCCATCTCGGAGGAGTCGACCGAGTGCGCCTGCCCGTCGTTGATGGTGACGCGCAGGCCCAGCACCGGGAAGCCGATCAGGCGGCCCTTCTCGAGCGCCGCACGGAAGCCCTTCTCGACCGCCGGGATGTACTCGGTCGGGATCGCGCCGCCGCGGATCTCGTTGACGAACTCGAACTCCTGCTCGCCCCCCTCGGGCAGCGGCTCGATGAAGCCCGCCACGCGCCCGAACTGGCCCGAGCCGCCGGTCTGCTTCTTGTGGGTGTAGTTGAACTCGGCGCGCTGCGAGACCGTCTCGCGGTAGGCCACCTGCGGCGCGCCGGTCTCGACCTCGACGTTGTACTCGCGGCGCATGCGCTCGAGGTACACGTCGAGGTGGAGCTCGCCCATCCCGGAGATGACGGTCTCGTTGCTCTCCTCGTCCACGTAGGTGCGGAAGGTCGGGTCCTCGCGCACGAAGCGGCCGAGCGCCTTGCCGAGGTTGTCCTGGGCCTTGTTGTCCTTGCACTTGATCGCGATCGAGACCACCGGGGCCGCGACGTGCATCGAGCTCATCGCGATGTCGATCGAGCCGTCGGTGAAGGTGTCGCCGGAGGCGCAGTCGATGCCGAACAGCGCGACGATGTCGCCGGCCTCGGCCTTCTCGATGTCCTCCATCTCGCCCGCGTGCATGCGCACCAGGCGGCCCACCTTGTGGCGCTTCTTGGTGCGGCTGTTCACGATGTTGGTGCCGCGCGCCATCGTGCCCTGGTAGACGCGCGTGTAGGTGAGCTGCCCGTAGCGCCCCTCTTCGAGCTTGAAGGCGAGCGCCACCATCGGCTTCTGCGCATCGGTGGCGAGCGTGAGGGGCGCCTCGTCGTTCGACAGGTCGACGGCGGTGTTCTCGATCTCGGTGGGGTTCGGCAGGTAGCGGACCACGGCATCGAGCAGCGGCTGCACGCCCCGGTTCTTGTAGGCGGAGCCCATGAAGACCGGCGTGAGGTCGCGCGAGAGCGTGCCCGTGCGCACGGCGTCGTGGATCAGCTCCTCGGTCACCTGCTCCTCGAGGATCGCCTCGGTGAGCTCGTCCGAGAACATCGAGACGGCGTCGAGCATGGCCTCGCGGGCCACCTCGGCCTCGTCCCGGAGCTCGGCCGGGATCTCGCCGCGCACGATGTTCTCGCCGTGGTCGCCCTCGAAGCGCACGGCCTCCATCGTCACCAGGTCGATCACGCCGTCGTGGTCGGCCTCGACGCCGATCGGGATCTGCATCATCACGGCGTTGTGGCCGAGCTTGTCGCGCAGCTGCTCGGTCACGCGCCGCGGATTGGCGCCCGAGCGGTCGAGCTTGTTGATGAAGGCCAGCCGCGGGACCTTGTAGCGGCGCATCTGCCGGTCGACCGTGAGCGACTGCGACTGCACCCCGGCCACACCGCACAGCACCAGCACGGCGCCGTCCAGCACCCGCAGCGAACGCTCCACCTCGACCGTGAAGTCCACGTGGCCGGGCGTGTCGATGATGTTGACGTGGTGGTCGTTCCAGACGGTGTGCGTGGCGGCCGACTGGATCGTGATGCCGCGCTCCTTCTCGAGCTCCATGAAGTCCATGGTGGCACCAGCGCCGTCCTTGCCGCGGACCTCCCCGATGCGGTGGATCCGCTGGGTGTAGTAGAGGATGCGCTCGGTCAGCGTGGTCTTGCCCGAGTCGATGTGGGCGCTGATCCCGATGTTCCGGATTCTGTGTACGTCGCCGATCATGATGGCGCGGCAGGGTAGCGGAGGCGGCGGCTCAGGCCAGCCGCACGCCGGCCGCCAGCCCGGCCTCGGCGGCCGGCGCCTTCGGGCCGTCGCCGACCCGCAGCTTGCCGATCGACAGGCGCCCGCCGCGCGCGGCGATCGCCAACCGGCCGTCCTGGAGACCGAGCACGGTGCCGGGCGCTTCGGCGGCCTCTCCGGGCAGCAGGCGGCCGTCGAACAGGCGCACCGTCTCCCCGGAGCGGAGGGCATGGGCCCCCGGTTGCGGGTCGCAGCCGCGCACCAGGCGCGCCAGCTCCTCGGCCGGCCGCTCCCAGTCGATGCGCGCCACCGCGTCGGTCACCAGCCCCTGGAAGCTCGCGTCCGCCTCGTCCTGGGACCGCAGCGTGGCCTCGCCGCGGTCGACCAGCGCGACCGCCTCGGCCACGGCCTCGACGCCCAGCGGGTAGAGCTTCTCGAAGTAGAGGGTGGCGGCGTTGTCGCCCTCCTCGATCGCGACCCCGCCCTTCTGCACCACGATCGGGCCGGTGTCGACGCCGGCGTCCGGGCGGAACACCGTGACCCCGGTCTCGCGCTCGCCCAGGATGATCTGCCACGGGATCGCGGCGCCACCGCGATAGCGCGGCAGCAGCGAGGGGTGGAAGCACAGCGAGCCGTGCACCGGCGCCTCGACGATCTCGGGCGGCAGGATCACCGTGGTGTACGGCATCACGTTCAGCTCCGCGCCGAGGCCCCGGTACTCCTCCACCAGCTCGGGAATCGCCTCGCCCCGGCGCCGGAAGCGCTTGTGCCGCAGCAGCGGCAGGCCGCGCGCCTCGGCCTCCTCGGCGAGCGGGTCGGGCCGCTTGCCGGCGGGCGGCGCGTAGACGCCCACGACCTCGTGGCCGGCCTCGCAGAGACCCACCAGCACGTCGCGTCCGAAGGCGGCTTGTCCGAACAAAGCAATGCGCAGCGCCATGGCAAAATTCTAGGGACTTCGCTCGCCTACGGCTCGCTGCGCGCGCCTTCGGCGCTTGCGGGGGTGCCGTCGAGGACCTCGGGTGCCGCG
The DNA here is from genome assembly GCA_030066475.1 of Myxococcota bacterium. The sequence continues at coordinate 2,844 of JASJBO010000339.1, read as the reverse complement.
CGGGGGCGGCCTGATTGACTTCGCTCGCCTGCGGCTCGCTGCGCGCGCCGCCGGGGGAACCGGCGGCGCTTGCGCGGTCGACCTGCGCGGCTTCGGGCCGGGGTGGCAGGCCGGCGGGACGGCCTCCCGACCGGAGCTCCCCGGAATCAGCTCCGCCAAGATCGGAGGGGGAAGCCGCAAGCGGAGTCTGCGGAGCGCGCAGCGGCGCCGTAGGCGCCGCGGAGTCAACGACAGTCGGAGCGGTCGCCGACGGGGCCGCGGACGCGGGCGGGGGAGCCGAAGGCCAAAGAGTGGGGAGGGACGTCGTTCGTCACGAGCGAGCGGGCGCCGACGACGCTGTGCTCGCCCACCCGGACGCCGCGCAGCACGGTGGTGTCGGCGGCGATCCAGGCGTGGTCGCCGATCGTGACCGGCGCGGACTGCTCGGGGCGCTCGGCGTCGAGGTCGTGCTGATCCGAGTCGAAGACGCGGCTGCCAGGCCCCACCCAGGCGCGGCGGCCCAGCACCACGGCGCTCTTCGCCGAGAGATGGCAGCCGTTCAGGAAGCCGTCGGGTCCCACCTCGATGCGCGCGCCCGCAAAGGCCGCCAGCACGACCGGCCCCAGCTCGGTGCGCAGCCAGGTGTCCTCGCCGATCTCGACCCGGGCGCCCGCTCCGATCAGGAAGCGCAGGGCACCGGGCTGGCGCTCACAGGCCACGCGCGGGCCGATCCGGAGAGAGGCCCCCGGCGCCAGCGAGAAGTGCGCCACGGCCAGGTTGCTGCTGGCAGCGGGGTGGACATCGAGGCCAGGGTGGCGGGCGGCCAGGCGGCGCAGGCGCAGGCGGTCGAACTGCTGGATGCCGCGGAGAAGGAGGCGCTGATGGAGCGGCGGCGCGGCCGGCGTCGCTAGCGCCCTCCGGGCGGGCCGCCGGGGCCCGTCTGCCCCTCGCGGAGCCGGAAGGTGATGAAGCCGTGGGTCGGGTCGTAGGGAGAAAGGCCCACCTGGACGCGGTCACCCGGGATCACCCGGATGCGGAAGCGGCGCATCCGACCCGAGAGCTGCGCGGTGACGGTCTGGCCCGACTCGAGGCTGATCTGGTACCGGCCCCCGCCGAGGATCTTGTCTACCGTTCCGGTTGTCTGGATCAGATCGTCGCGTGCCAACTGCCGGCTGCGCCTCCACGATGCGGCCCGTACTCGATGCGGCCCGTGTGTAGCACGCGCCTCGCCAGTCTACGAGACTGCCGCCCCGACGCCTCGATGTAGTACAATCACCCCAATCAATACACAATGTGCCCGCTGGGAGAGCTTTCTGCGATGTCTGTATGGTTCCGTGTATTCGCGACTTCGATTTCGACCCTGCTGCTGGCCCTCGCCGCCTCGGCGGACCTCCGCACCGAGCTGGTGATCGGCGGCATCGGTGAGTCGACCTACGTCACCTCGACCGGGCTGCCCGGCGACGACCGGCTGGTCGTGCTGGGGCGCAGCGGCCGCATCCGGCTGCTCCGCGACGGGGCCCTGCTGACCCCCGACTTCCTCGACCTGTCCCAGTGCGTGGCGCCGCCGGCCTGTACCGATACGGAGGTCGAGGGCGGCCTGCTCGGCATCGCCTTCTCGCCCGACTACGCCAACGACGGGCACTTCTATGTGTACCGAACGCTCGGCGACCCGAGCGTCGGCAACGACCTGGTGAGCCGGCTCTCGCGCTTCACCGTCCTCGGGGACCCGACGACCTCGAACGTGGCCGACGCCTCGAGCGAGCAGGTGCTGTTCGAGATCGACCAGCCCGCCGGCAACCACAACGGCGGCACCGTGGCATTCCGCGGCGACCATCTCTACCTCGGGCTCGGCGACGGAGGGCCCGGCCGGAACGGCCAGGACGACTCGACCCTGCTCGGCAAGATGCTGCGCTTCGACCTGACCGAGGAGGATCCGCAGCCCGAGGTCTACGCCAAGGGCCTGCGCAATCCCTACCGGTTCGCATTCGATCCGAAGTGGAACGACCTCTACATCGCCGACGTCGGAAGCAACCTTTGGGAGGAGGTCAACGTGCTGGCTGCCGACGCGCCGGCCGGCACGAACTTCGGATGGGACGTCGAGGAGGGCTCGGCCTGCAAGAGCCCGAGTCCCGGCGAGCCCTCCTGCGGCGATCCCTCGCTCGTCCGGCCCACGTTCGCCTACGATCGCAGCGGGGGTCGCGCCGCCATCGTCGGCGGCGTGGTCTACCGCGGCGCGCTCCGGAGCCTGCGCGGGCACTACGTGTTCGCCGACTACCTCTCGGGGGAGTACTGGAGCTTCCTCTGGAACCCCGAGGACGGGATCGTCGGCGAGGTGGTCGACCGGCGGGCGGACTTCGCCCCGAGCGCGGGAACGATCCGACAGCCGGTCGCATTCGGCACGGACTCGCAGGGCGAGCTGTACGTCCTCGATCGCATCGGCAGCAAGATCTTCAAGCTGGTGGGGGATCCCGAGGACCTGGACCCGGACAGCGACGGCGACGGCATCTTCGATCCGGACGACAACTGCCACGGGCTCGAGAACCCCGACCAGATCGACACGAACGAGGACGGGTACGGCAACGCCTGCGACCCCGACTACAACGGCGACGGGGCCGTCGGCGTGCCCGACTTCAACGTCCTGCGCGGGCAGTTCGGGCTGACCGACCAGGACCCGGGCTTCGACCCCGCCGTCGACCACAACGGCGACGGCGCGGTGGGCGTCCCCGACTTCAACGTGTTCCGCAGCTTCTTCGGACTCGCCCCCGGGCCTTCCGGGCTGAGTTGCGCGGGAACGATCCCCTGCGTCGCGCCCTAGCTGGTGGACTTCGCTCGCCTGCGGCTCGCTGCGCGCGCCCTACGGGCGCT
>JASJBO010000338.1 GCA_030066475.1 Myxococcota bacterium | reverse complement strand
GGCCAGGGTCGCCACGCACGGATGCGCGCCCCCTGCGACGAGGCCTGGTGGACGGATGGAATGCCCTCGAGGTCCACGTGCCACACGGGGCCCACGTCGAGCCGCCACAGCTCGGTCGAGGACGAGTCCTCGGGAGCGCGCAGCACGATGCGCGGTCGCTGGTCGAGGATCGACGTCCAGCTCGTCCGCGAGACCCCCGGACCCATGGTGACGAGCGCGCGCCCATCTTCGGACCGGATGCCGGCGCTGGTGATCGACTCACCCGTCAGCAGCGGAAGCTCGAGAAGCAGCGCCGTGTCGGCCGGGGAGAGGCGGATGACCTGCGTGGAGACCTGCCAGTCGAGACCGAGGCGGAGGGTTCGCTCCACGCGAACGAAGGGCGGCAGCTCACCGGACTCGAGCGTTCGCTCTGGCTCCTCGCCCGCCTCGCGAATGCGCGTGAGCTGGAGGTTGGTCTCGGCCAGGCCGTCCTCGTGCACGCCGTGCACCGTCCAGCCGTCTGTGCGCACCTCGACCCGACGCGGCGACAGCGGAAGCGACAGCTCCACGGAGTCGCGTTCCGGCAGCGCTCCCTCCACGACGACCTGGTGGCGGCCGGCCGCGAGCCGAACCCAGAGCGTGCCGTCCTCGCCGCGCAGCAGGCCGGAGGCCGGCTCGCCGTCGACGAGAACGCGCTCGGGGCTCCAGCTCCTCGCACCACCGGGAAGGGGAACGCCTGTCTCGGCCTGGGCGTGCACCTCCACGCGCGCGCGCAGGGCCGCCGGGCGCACGTCGAGCGCGAGGCGCGGACTCGACGCACAGCTCGGGTGGCAGGCGGGGTTCGCCAGCAGCCGCTCGCGCAGCTCGTCGAGCAGGGACTGGGGCGGGATGTCGGCGCGGGCGGTTTCCGAGGGCAGGAGCGCGAGCGCCGCCGCCACCAGGGCGGTTGCAGCGCCCCGACGCGGGAGGCCGCGCGCCCCGCCAGCGGTCGCGCCGAGCAAGCAGAGCAGCAGCGCCGCCATCAGCGCCACGCGCAGGAAGGCCAGCACGCCGCTGCCCAGCGGTGGAATCAGGAGCAGTCGCAGCGCCTGATCGCGCCGCACCGGACCGCTCCACTGCAGGGCCACGCTCGACCACTGCCAGGCCGGCAGACCCGGGCCCGTCGTGATGCGCGCCTGCGGGTCGGGCGCGTAGCCGCGGAAGACCCCGGAGACCTGTTTCGCGGGCGGCTCTGCGGCCTCCTCGACGTAAGCCCGGGATTCGAGCTGGTCGAGCTGCGCCGACGCCGGGAGCGGCACCGGCATGGGCGGGCCCGGTCGCTCGAGCGCGGGGAAGAGACCGGCGCGAACCTGCTCGACCGCGAACGGCAGGGCGATCAGCACGAGCAGGCCCAGCGCCGCCGCGCGGTAGAGCGAGACGACGCGGACGAAGCGCGGAAAGCGACCGTCCGGAAGGACGCGGCGTAGCGCCTCGCCGGCCAGCACCGCTGCCCACGCCCAGTGCGGCGCGCCGGGCTCCGTCCACGTGAGGGCCAACGCAACCAGCGCCAGCGTGCCCCAGCGCGCGCCCCAGAGCTGGAAGACCGCCGCCGCCAGCACCAGGACGGCGAACAGGTCCAGCAGCGTCCAGCGCTCGATCCAGGTGGTGGCCGCGCGATCGACGCCCGAGGCGTGGAAGAGCCGCCAGCCGGGCGGCAGGTGGAGCGTCGCCTCGAGCGCCTGGAAGTCGTGGTCCCAGCCGACGGCGGGGAGCACAGCCGACAGCGGGCCGACTCCGTTTCCTTCCAGGCGACTGTCTGCCACGAGCTGAATCCGACCCTGCGGCACCTCGACCCCCGCACGCGGCGAGTCGCCCAGGCGGGTGATGAGCTGGTCGCGACCACCGATCGCGACGCGGCCCAGCTCGGTGCCGAGCCCCATCTCCAGGCGGGTGCTGCGGCGCACCTCGCCCTCGATGCGGTCACTCAGCGTGTAGCCCCCGCCGTCGAAGTCGAGCCAGACGCTGCGCGCGAGCGTGAGCTGGTCCGGCGCCGGGTCCGACTCGCCGCGCCTCTTCTCCACCAGGCGCAGCGCGCGGCCGGGCTCCATCACGTAGGCGGGCAGGTGCTTCCACTCCTCGGGTAGCGTCGTCTGCGCCGGATCGACGGGCACGCCGTCCTCGACGACGACCAGGCGCAGGTGAGGCTGCGCCTCGAAGACCCACACCTCGCTGTCGTCCCACGGTCCGCCGGGCTCCGGCATCGCGATCGAATCCGTCTTCTCCGTGTGGCGCGCGGCGAGCGCGATGCGCCAGCGGCCCGGTCGCACCTGCACGCGCAGTCGCCCATCGCGATCGACGCGCGCGGGCAACGGGCTCGCGAGCGAGAGCGGCACGAAGCCGTCGGGCAGCGCCCGCCCGAGAAGCACCTCGCGGCTGCGCCCCGACACCCACAGCTCCAGGCGTGTCTCGAGGCGAAGCGGGACGTCGTCGACCACGCGGCGGTGCGCCTTCACGTCGAGGCGCTGCTCGCTTCCCTCCGCGTCGGGGCGCGCACGCTTCTGGAGCCAGAGCCGCCCTTGCGCGTCTCGCTCTGGGAAGGGGACACCGCGCCCACGCAGGTGCAAGCGAACGATGCCGGTCTCCGCCGGGATCTGGATCAGCTCCGGCAGGGCGTCCCAGCGAAAGCTCCCCGACACCACGTGGCGTCCGGAAGAGAGGCGCACGCTGGGCCGGTCGCGCACGGCGACGACCGGCACGGGCTCGCCGTCGGCGCGGACGTCCTGCGGCCAACGCCGTGCGTCGCCGGGAAGCGGCACGTCCGCTTCGTGCGCGACCAGCCAGCTCTGTTCGAAGCGGCCCTCGGTATCACCCAGCTCGAGCTCGAGCACGGTCGGCCAGGTGCAGGCGCGCTGCTCGGCCGGTCCGTGCAGGAAGGGACAGCGCTCGTCCTCGTGTCCCCGCAGCACCCAGTCCACCCACGGAGCCAGGGGCCCCGGCACCTGCTCGCGCGCCAGCGGCTGGGCAGCTGCAGGCCCCGCGAGGAGTGCCGCGCACAGCAGGCGCAGACCCCAGCGGACGTTACGCATGCCACCCCCCCGGCGATCACTTCGATCCGCACCTCAGAAGATACCGCTTCGAACGGGGGAGAGCGGTCGCGGCACGCGGATCCCCTTGTCGGTCCCCATCCGGCGCGATCTGATTCTTCAGGCGAGGCCTGCGGTTCGGGTTCGAGCGGGCTCGCGCTCGGAAAGGAGAGCCGTCGAAGGTGCCGTTCGCCAAGGACGATGACGTGATCGAGCAGCTCGCGGCGGCGTGCGCTGTGCGCCGACAAGAAGCGCAGGGTGTCGTTTGCGCGTGTGTAGCCGAGGGGCGTCACGAACTCGCGCCCGCTCTTGCGACCGCGAAAGCGGAGGAGTGCGATGCTGCCGCTCGCGATGCGGTGCAGCGGCGAGCGCAGCAGTGCGCCTCCGCAGCGTCGGAACCCGCAGCTCGATCGGTGCGACTCGCGAGAGTCGCTGGGCACGAATCGAATCTGCAGCGAATGAAGCAAACAAGCCAGCTTGCCGGTTTGTTTGAGACGAGCTAACCAACCGCCATGAGCGAGGCCGCCGAGAGCTCTGCCGTGAAGGCGCCGCGGGTAAGGCGCACCCAGGACGAGCGAACGGCCGAGACCCGCGCGCGGGTCCTCGACGCCGCGATCGAGTGCCTGATCGACGAGGGCTACGCAGGAACGACGACGAAGCGGATCGCCGAACGAACGGGTGTCTCGCGCGGCGCTCAGCAGCACCACTTCCCCAAGCGCCATGACCTCGTCGTCCAGGCCGTGACCCACCTCGTCAATCGGCGACTCGAAGAGCTCCGGGCGGACGCGCAGCGTCTCGAGAAGGCGGAAGATCGCGTCGAGCGATTGCTCGACCTCCTCAGACAGCTCTTCGCGGGGCCGCTCTTCTTCGCGTCGCTCGAGCTCTGGGTCGCTTCGCGCACCGACGACGCCCTGCACGAAGCGCTCTACGCCGCCGAGCGCGAGCTGGGACGAACGGTCGGTGAGCTCACGGCGGAAGTCAGCTACACCGCCGCGAGCGATGCGCGATTCGAAGACCTGGTCGCCCTGACGATCCACATGCTGAGAGGAATGGCCGTGCAACGCATCCTCCGCGAGGACGACTCCGAGCGCCACAGACACTTCGAGCTCTGGAAACGCATCGTGCTGCAGATCGTCGAGCGACCGGACGCGATCTGAAAGGGCTCTGCTCGCGCAGCCGCTCGCAAGCATTCGCTCTGGCCGACCCGTAGCTTGAGGCACGATTCATGCTGGAACCCGAGAACAACCCCACTCCGAGCTTCCTCGTCGACCCGCCGGGTTGGCTGCGCAAGCTCATCAGCAGGCGGCTCTTGGGCCCGCTCGCGGACCGAACGGTGATTCAGGCACGGCGGGAGAAGGCCGAGGCGCGGCGCCGCCGTCGAGCAGAGCCGCACGTCGTCGAGTACTTCCATCAGCTGGACGATCCCTACTCGCACCTGACAGCCCAGGTGCTCGCGACGTTCGCCGAGCGCTACGACGTCGTGCTCCGGCTCCACCTGGTCCGAGCCTCGGGTGGGGCGAGCCAGCCCGAGCTCGAGAAGCTGGGTGTCTGGGCGCGCCGTGACGCAGAGCTCATCGCGCCCCATCTCGGCCTCTCGTTTCCCTCGAATTCCGGCACCGTGCCCAATCCGGAGCATCAGGTGCTTGCCGGCCGCGCACTCGGGGCGGGCGGCGAAGCTGCCCGCATCCACAGCATCGCAGCGGTCTCCGAAGCGCTCTGGTCACGCGACGAAGGAACACTCGCGGGCATGGCGGAGAAGGGAACGAGCGCCGCCGAGCTGAACGCGGCGTTGGACAGAGGATCCGCCCGCCTCTCCAGGTACAAGCACTACTCCGGTGCGATGCTCTTCTACGGTGGCGAGTGGTACTGGGGTGTCGACCGCCTCTTCCACCTGGAGAAGCGTCTGCGAGACCTCGGCGCATGCAAGGCTCCGGAGACACCCCTGATCGTGCCGCGTCCAGAGGCCGACGTCACCGGCGTCGATGCCAGCCGGCTACGGCTCGACTTCTACCCGTCCTTGAACTCTCCCTATACGTCGATCGTGTTCGACCGGACGATCGCTCTGAAGGATGCTTGTGGGATCGAGTTCCACCACAAGCCGGTCCTGCCGATGGTGATGCGCGGCATTCCGGCGCCGGGTCCGAAGGCCCGCTACATCGTGTTCGATACGAAACGAGAAGCGGACGCGGCAGGGGTTCCATTCGGCAACCTGGTCATGCCGATCGGCACACCCACGCGGCGTGCCTACTCGCTGCTGCCCTGGGCGATGGCGCAAGGCAAGGACGAGGCCTTGATGAGCTCTCTGCTCGGGCACGCCTTCGCTCTCGGTGTTGGGCTGCACACCGATGCCGGGATGCGAAGGGCTGTGGAGGCGGCGGGCCTCGATTGGGCCGAGGCTCAGAAGGTGATCGGCAGCGAAGGCTGGAAAGTCATGGTCGAGCGGAACCAGGACGAGATGGTCGACGGACTCGGCCTGTGGGGCGTACCGAGCTTCCGGCTGGCCGGCCCCGAGGGTCAGCCGGACCTGGCCGTCTGGGGCCAGGACCGGCTCTGGCTCGTCGCCGCCGAGATCAGGCGGCGCGCTTCGTAGCCATGGCCGACGAGGCGAGAATGGCCCAGGCGACCGATCCGAACGAAAGGAGTGCCTCGTGAGCAGCGCCGTCCTGACGGCCGAACAACAGGAGTTCCAGGAGTACGCTCGCCGCTGGCTCGCGGAGAACGCGCCTCCGCCCCCGCCCGAGCGCTTGCCACTCTCGCCAATCGAAGTGATGACGACGGGCCAGCGAGATTACCTCCAGGCCTGGCAGCGGAAGTGCTACGACGCCGGCCTCATCGGCGCCGATCTCCCCACCGAATACGGGGGCGGCGGCCACGACGGCTTCCAGCGCCTCGCGAACATCGAGCTGGGCCGTGCCCACGTGCCCTTCCTGATCAACATCGTCGGGCTCAACATGGCCGCCCCGACGATCCTCGCACACGGCACCGACGCACAGAAGAGGAAGTTCATCCCCGGCTGCCTCACGGGCGAGGAGATCTGGTGCCAGGGATTCTCCGAGCCGGGGGCGGGCTCGGACATGGCCAACCAGCAGACGAGCGCCGTCCGAGATGGTGATGAGTGGGTCGTCAACGGTCACAAGGTCTGGACGAGCCTCGGGCATTTCGCCAAGTGGATGATCTTGATCGCCCGCACCAGCAAGGATCACAAGTACGACGGGCTCACCTACTTCCTGTGTCCGATCGAGGGGCATCCCGGTGTGAGCGTCCGGCCCCTCGTGAAGATCACCGGGGAGAGCGGCTTCAACGAGGTCTTCTTCGAAGACGCCCGCGTTCCCGACGCCAACCGCCTCGACGACGTGGGCAAGGGCTGGTCGGTGGCGATGACCACGCTCACCTACGAGCGAGGCGCCGCAGAGAGCGCAGGAAGCGGCGGCACGGAGGGAACCAACCCGACGCAGCGGCTCATCGATCTCGCACGCGACACGTGGCGTGATGGAGGATGCGCCGCCGACGATCCCGTGACCCGCGACGCCATCATGCAGCGGGCGATCGAGGCGGCGGGACTGAGGCAGAACGCGCGTCGCGCCCGCGTGCCGGCGCTCTGCGATCACCCGATGCGGCTGCCGCTCCAGCAGAAGCTCACCGCGAGCGAGTTGAGTCAACGCAACGCGCGGCTCGGCGTGGAGATCGCAGGCGCGCGATCGACGCTCTACAAGCTCGACGAGCGGGCGCCGAGCAAGGGCCATTGGCCGCTCGCGTACATGAACTCCTACGGCCACACCATCGCCGCGGGGACGAGCGAGATCCAACGCAACATCCTCGGCGAGCGCGTGCTCGGTCTGCCGAAGTCGAAGTAGGCGAGGAGGAAGTCATGGCCGAGAAGAACACGGCGCCGAAGAACTTCGGTTTCGGAGAGGACGAGGCGATGTTGCGTGACCTCGCGCGCAAGTTCCTCGACGAGACGCTGCCGGTCGAGACCTTGCGACGATTGGTCGCCGAGGCACCCGAGCCGATCTACGACGAGGGGCAGCGCCCGCCCTGGGACGAGGCCCTGTGGAAGGAGATCGTGGAGCTCGGTTGGACCGGGCTCGCCGTGGGCGAAGAGGAGGGTGGGGCGGCGATCTCGCTCGCGGGCATCGCCGGCGTCGTCGAAGAGGTGGGGCGACACGCGCTGCCCTCTCCGCTGGTCCCGACGCTTTCCGCAACGCTGGTGCTTCGCGAGGCGCGTGGCGAGGTCGCGAAGTCGCTGCTCGCGCGAATCGCAGGGGGCTGTTCGGCGACGCTCGCGCTCACGGGCGAGCGTGGAAGCTGGGATCCGGACGAGCCGGCGCTTGCTGCACGGACGGAAGGCGACGGCCTGGTTCTGGAAGGTCAGGCCCACTTCGTGCAGGACGCGTTCAAGGCGGACGTCCTGATCACCTCAGCGCGACTGGGGGACGACGTGGTTCTGTGTGCCGTCGAGAAGGGGGAATCCGGCCTCGAACTCCAGGCCGACCACATCCACGATCTGACCCGCGATCAGGCGACCGTCCGCTTCGAGGACGTTCACGTCGAGACGAGCTCGATCGTCTCCCGAAACGGGCTTCCGGCCCTGCGCAGGGCATGGCCGGGAATCCTGGTTCTCGTGTCCGCCGACCTCTGCGGCAGCAGCGAGTGGCAACTCCAGACGACCGTGGAGTATGCGAAGGCCCGCAAGCAGTTCGATCGGCAGATCGGGTTCTTCCAGGCCGTGAAGCACCCGCTGGTCGACGCCATGGTCGAGATCGATCGAGCCCGGTCACTGCTCTATCACGCGGCATGCGAGATCGATCGCGGTTCGGACGAGGCCGAGACGGCCGCGCGGATGGCGAAGAGCGCCGCGTCGGATGCGGGGGCCTTCATCTCGGACCGGTCGGTCCAGCTCCATGGTGGCATCGGCTTCACCTGGGAATGTGACGTCCACATCTTCTTCAAGCGCAGCATGCACAATCAGGTCCTGTACGGGGATGGTGTGCACCAGCGCAAGAAGCTGGCGGACCACCTGATCGGGCCGACACCTCGACGCGCGATGTGATCCGCCGCCACGCGTATCGATGCTG
>JASJBO010000337.1 GCA_030066475.1 Myxococcota bacterium | reverse complement strand
CGGGCGCGGCCGGCCAGGTGCGCCTCGAACAGGGTGCCGTCGGCGAGCGTGTTCATGCGGCGCGGCACGCCGCCCGCGCGCTCGGCGATCGAGGCGGCCACCTCGGGCGCGAACAGCGCGGGATCGCCGCCGGCGCGCTCGATGCGGTGGGCGAGATAGGCCTGCGCCTCGGCGCCGGCGAGCGGCGTCAGCGCGATCTGCAGCTCGATGCGGCCGGGCAGCACGGGGTCCTGGGCCAGCACCTGCTCGAGTGCCGGCGCGCCGACCAGCACGACCGAGAGCAGCCGCTGCTCGTCGTGCTCGAAGTTGAGCAGGCTGCGCAGCTCGGCCAGGCAGTCGCCGTCGCGCAGCGCGTGGGCCTCGTCGATCAGCACCACGGCGCGGCGGCCCTCGCCGCGGATCTCGACCAGCCGCTGGAAGAGCTGCGGCACGCCCTCGGCCCGTTCGCTCGCGGGCTCCTCGACGCCGAGCTGGTGCGCCACGGCGGCGCGCAGCGAGTCGGGCTCGACCCCGCGCGCCAGCACCAGCAGCCCCACCTCGAACCGGTCGGGGTCGAGCTCCTCGAACACCGAGCGCACCAGCAGGGTCTTGCCGCTGCCGACGGTGCCCACCAGCACGGCCAGCTCCTTGCCCTGCCGGAGGCAGCGCAGCAGGCGCAGCCGCGCCTCGCGGTGGCCGCTGGCCTCGAAGTGGAAGTCGAGCTGCGGCTCGTTGCGAAACGGATCCTGGCTCAGGCCGAAGTGTGCGAGATGCTCCACGTTCCCTCGTCCTCGGGCTTCGGGCTCGAACCCGACGCGTTCAGAAGAACGACACCTTGCGGCGGCGGCGCTTCCCCGAGCCGCTCTCGCCCGGGTCGGGCTCCGGCTCGGGCGCGGGCTCGGAGTCCACCTCGGGCGGGGGCTCCGGCTCGGCCGTCTCGCCGGGCTCGGCCGGGCTGACGTCGGCCACCACGTCGTCGAACGACTCGTAGGTCTCGGCGGACCCGCCGCCCCCTTCCTCGCCCTGGTCGTCGTCTCCGTCGTCCGCCATGAACTCGTCGAACGACTCGTACTCGTCGGCGCCGCCGGCGCCGGTCACCGGCGTCGTCTCACCGCGCTCGAGCGCGCCGATCCGCTCGCCCACGTCCTGGAAGTCGGCGTCCAGCTCGGCGACCCGGCGATGGCAGTCGAGCGCGCGCGCGGCGTCGCCCTGCGCCTCGTAGGCCCGGCCCAGGTCGTAGCGCAGCGCGGTCTCCTGCTCGGCCGGCACCTCGGGCGAGGCGAGGCCCTGCTCGAAGTGGGCCGCGGCGTCCTGCGCGCGCCCCAGGTCGAGCGCGCACAGGCCCATCATGTGGAGCGCGTCGAGCTGGCGTCCGGCCGCTCCCAGCGCGTGCTGGAACTCTCCGATCGCGTCCTCGAGCAGGCCCATCTCGCGATAGGCGATGCCGAGGTCGAAGTGGGTCTCGGCGTCGCCCTCGCCGAGCGTCTGGCTGACCCCGCGCTTGAAGTCGCGGAACAGCGAATCGAAGCCGTCCTCGTCGGTCGCGGCCGCGTGGGTCCCGGTGGCGCCGTCGGGGTCGTCCTGGTCGTCGGCGTCGAAGACGTCGGACAGCTCGGCGGCCAGGTCGAACGACGCCTCCTCGGTCTCCGCCTCCCCTTCCGGCGCCTCCGCCTCGGCGGCCGCGCCCTCGGGCTGCGTGTCGGGCTCCGCCTCGGCTTCCGCTCGGGACGCCGGCGCCTCGGGCGCCGTGTCGCGCTCGGTCTGCTCGAGTGCGGGCTCCGGCGCGGTGTCCGCCTCGTCGCCGTCCTCGGGCGCCGCGGCCTCGGACTCGGCCTGCGACGTCGCCTCGGCGTCCGGCTCGAGGTCGGGCGAGGTCAGGTCGGTCGCGCTCGGGAGCTCGACCTCCACCGCAGCGCCTGCGGCCGCGGCCCCCGGCGCCTCGTCCGTGGCCTGCGAGCCGGAGCTGTCGCCCGGATCCTCGCCGCGCGCGGCCGCGATCTCGCCCACGCGCAGCAGCGCGCCCGGATGGCTGGGCGCCACCTCGAGGATGCGCTGGTAGATCGCCTCGGCCTCGTCGTACAGGCCCTGCTCGAAGTAGAAGCTCGCCTCTTCCAGGTCCTCGACGATGCGCTCCGCCGTCGTCGTGGACATGCCCGGAGGCGTCGCGCCATCGGTCTCGTCGAAGTCGACCTCGGCGTCGTCGCCGCCCGCTGGCGCGCCCTCCGCGGGCGACTCCGCAGCGGCCAGGCCGTCGTCGTCCTCGACCTCGTCGAAGGCCGCCGCGAGCGCGTCGTCGTCGAGATCGATCTCCTCCGACGGCGCGGCCTCGGCGGCCGGCGGCTTCGCGTGGTCCTCGTCGCTCTCGCCGGCGTCGTCGCCGGCCGTCTCGAAGTCGATCTCGAACCCGTCGCCGTAGTCGGGCTCCTCCGGCTCGGTCTCGGCCGAGAGCGACTCGGGATCGCGCGCCGTCGGGTCGGTCTCGTCGCCGCCCGGCGAGTCGTCGTCCTCGATCTCGATGTCGATGTCCTCGAGCGCCGAGGCGTCGAACGCCGAGGGATCCGCATCGGCCTCGCCCTCGGCTTCCGCATCGCGGTCGGCATGGGCCTCGGTGTCGAGGTCGATCTCGACGTCGTCGGCCTCGCCGGACGCGTCCTGCTCGCCGACGTCGAACAGCACGGTCTCGGGGGCGCCGCGTGCGCTCGCGCCGGACTCGGGCGCGTCGTCGACTGCGAAGTCCTCGGAGTCGAAGAAGACCGTCTCCGGCGCGCTCGCGCGCGGCGCGGACCCGCCCTCGCCGAGCGCCGCGGCGGCGTCGGCGTCCACCTCGGCGATGCGCTCGACCAGGGCCTGGAAGCTCTCGCTGTCGCCGTCCTCGCGCGCCGCCCGGGCGCCGCGGCTCCAGGCCTCCACCGCCTGCTCCGCCGCGTCGGTCGCCACCAGCGCGTCGCCGAGCTGCTCCAGCGCGCCGATGTGATCGGGCTCGCGCTGCAGCACGGCCCGCAGGCTGGTGATGGCGCGCTCGTGCTTGCCGTAGCGCAGGTACACGGTCGTCTCGGCCAGCAGCTGCTCGACGTCGGCGTCGTCGTCGACGGCATCCGTCTCGGTCGTGCCGGTGTCGTCCGCCGCGTCGTGGAGCGGCGCGCCGGACGGCGCCTCGCTCCCGCCGGCGGAGCTGGTGTCGCCCAGGTCGAGGGCGTCGTCGCCGAAGTCGATCAGCGAGTCGTCGTTGGGATCCCCGGCGCCGCCGATCCCCTCTTCGCCGAACGGCGACCCGTCCGCTTCCTGCGAGGCGAAGTCGAGCGTCGCGCCGTCGGCCTCGTGGACCGCGCCGCCCCCCGAGCCGCTCATGTCGAAGAGCTCACTGGGAACGTGGCGCTGCATGATCTCCCGCGCGCGCGATTCGTCGCCGCGCTCGCGCCAGATCTGCGCGCAGCGGCGGTAGGCCTCGACGGCCCGCTCGTCGTCGCCGACGGCCTTGCTCAGCTCGGCGAGCAGCTCGTGCGATTCGGCGCGCGCATCGTCGGCGGCCACCAGCGACTCGGCGACGGCCACCCCGGCGTCGGCCCGCCCGTGCTGGAGCTGCAGGCGCGCCAGCGCCTCGAGCGTGTCGACCCGATCGGGCGCGATCTCGACGATGCGCTGGAGCACGCCGAGGCGCGTCTCCCAGTCGCCCTGGCGATCGAGCTCCGCAGCCGCCTCGTCGTACTCGGCGATCGCCTCTTCGATCAGGTCCTCCTGGTGCAGCAGGTCGGCGACCTTGAGCCGGCTCGTGGTGTTCGACGGGTCGAGGCTCGCCATGCGACGCAGCAGGTCGAGTGCCTCGCGCTTCTTGCCCTCGCGGTGGTAGGCGTCGGCCGCCGTCTGGAGCGCGCCCATCGCCTCCGACACCAGACCGAGTCGCTGGTAGAGATCGGCGAGCGGCAGGTAGACGTCGTGCCGCTTGTCGTCGATCTTCGTGATCTGCTTGTAGAGCGCGACGGCCTTGGCGTCGAAGCCGTCGCGCATGAACTGGTCGGCGACCTTCAGGTACGCGGCGATCGCGTCGTCCGACTGGTTGCGCCGGAGCTGGAGGTCGCCCAGCTTGAGACGCACGTTCGTGTCGCGCGGATCGGCGTCGAGGATCGTGTTGTAGTCCTTGAGCGCCTTGTCGAGCGCGCCCTTCTGGACGTGTCGCTGGGCGGAGGCCAGGAGTTTTCGCTTGTTGATCGACGGCACAGGCCCCTCAGCACGAGAGCACGGCTCTGCCTCCGTATCGGCCGTCCGGGTGCGCTCTTGAGGCGACCGGCTGCGCGCCGAAGAACGGGAGCCGCCTCCGGGTGAGGGGAAACCACGGCGCCGCGGGGAATCCGGGGCTAGCGCTCCAGGTGCCTTAGCAGGGCCTCGAGCCCGAGCTCGTAGCTGCGCGGCCCGAAGCCGCACACCACCCCCAGCGCGACCGGGGAGACGTACGAGTGCCGCCGGAAGCGCTCGCGGGCGTGGACGTTGGAGAGGTGGACCTCGACCACGGGAAGGGCCGTCGCCGCCAGCGCGTCGCGCAGCGCGACGCTGGTGTGGGTGAAGCCGCCGGGGTTGATCACGATGCCCTGGCAGCTCCCGATCGCGCCCTGGACGGCGTCGATCAGCTCGCCCTCGTGGTTCGACTGGACGGTGCGCAGCTCGGCGCCGGCGCGCACCGCGATCGCGCGCAGCCGCTCGTCGATCTCGGCCAGGGTCGTGGTGCCGTAGACCTCGGGCTCGCGCTTGCCGAGCAGATTGAGATTCGGCCCGTGGGCCACCAGCACGCGGAGTCCGTCCGCCATCGCCGCCCCCTTCCGGCCGGGAGCCTACCGCGGAGCTCGAGCTAAAGCTGCTCCTGCAGCTCCAGCAAATGTCGGCGGACGAGGAAGCGGGCCTTGCCGACGTTGGCGTCGGGGAGCAGCGCCAGCACCACGAAGAGCTCGTCGTCGACGGTCCGGAACAGCAGCCAGTAGCGGCTCAGCCCGACCACGGCCTCGTTCAGGCGGCCCGCCGACAGGGCGTCGGCGGCCTTGCGCATCTCGTCCAGGATGCGCCCGAACTCGACGCCTGCGGCGCCCACGTCCTCGCCCAGCTCGCCGGCCTCGCCGCTGTCGTCGACGCCGAGCTGGAGCTGGGCCACCGGGATCCCGTCGCTGCCCATCAGCGCGATGCCGATCGCGCCCGGGCAGCCGTCGACCATCTTCTGCAGGGTCGGCTCGAAGCTCATGCTGTACCTCGTCGCAGGTTCTGGAGCCATTGCTCGAGGGTGTCGAGCGCCGCCGGCCGGGCGGGCGGGATCGCGTCGAGCGCGGCGCGGATGCGCTCGGCGCCCGGCACGTCGCCCTGGCTCTCGAGCAGGTCGGCCATGGTCTGCGTGTGGAACGGGGAGTCGTCGGGCGGGATCGCGTCGGCGTCGGCCAGCGCCTCGTCGACCGAGAAGGCGCCTTCGGGCTCGTCCAGGTCCGCCGCGCGCATCGCCTGCTGGGCCACCTCGTCGGCGTCGAGCATGGCGCTCGTCTCGGGCTCGGCCGAATCGAAGGCGGCGTCGATCTCGCCGTCGTCGAGGGCGCCGAGGCCGCCGTCCGCGCTCTCGGCCGCAGGCGGCGCCGCGGGCTCCACGAGCTGCTCGAGCTCGCAGCGGGCCTCGTCGGCGCGCCCCAGGTCGAGCAGTGCCAGCGCCGCGGCGATCCGGCTCGCCGTCGCATCGGGCGCGTGCTCGAGCCCGTTGCGCGCGATGCGCAGCGCCTCGTCGGGCTGACCGGCGCGCCGCGCCGCCTCCGCCGTCGCCGCGAAGCTCTCCACGTCTCCCCTCCGTGCCCGGGTCGGGGGCGTCAGCGTCCGGCTCCGAAGCGCCGCGGCAGGATCTCCGCAGGCCGCATCGGCACCAGCTCCACGCGCCCGATGTCGCGCAGCATCACGAACCGGATGTGCGCATCCGTACGCTTCTTATCGACACGCAGGGCCGAGAGATAAGCCTTCCGTGGGTAGGCCGGGGGCCGGGTGGGCAGGCCGGCCCGGGCCAGCACGGCCTCGATGCGGTCGGCCACCCCAGGGGGCGCCGCGCCCAGCTCCTCGGAGCGCCGCGCGGCGAAGACCATGCCGATCGCCACCGCCTCGCCGTGCAGGACGCCGCGATAGCGCCGCAGCGACTCCACGGCGTGCGCCAGCGTGTGGCCGAAGTTGAGGATCGCGCGCAGGCCGCCCTCGCGCTCGTCGCGGCTCACGACGTCGGCCTTGATCTCGCACGAGCGCGCCAGCACGGCGAGGGTCGGCTCGGGCTCGAGCTCGAGGATGCGCTCGATGTCGCGCTCGAAGCGCTCGAACAGCGCCCGGTCGCGGATCACGCCGTGCTTGATCACCTCGACCAGCCCCGCGGCGCGCTGACGGGTCGGCAGCGAGCGCAGCGTGGCCACGTCCATCCACACCAGCCGCGGCTGGTAGAAGGCGCCCACCAGGTTCTTGCCCTGGGGCAGGTTGACGCCGACCTTGCCGCCGACGCTGGCGTCGGCCATGGCCAGCACCGTGGTGGGCACCTGCACGAAGGGGACGCCGCGCAGGAAGGTGGCGGCCAGGAAGCCGGCCAGGTCGCCCACCATGCCGCCTCCCAGCGCGATCACGGCCGTGCTGCGGTCGGCGTCGAAGGCGAGCATCTCGTCGTACAGGCGCGCGGCCTGCCGCAGGTTCTTGGTGCGGTCGCCGTCGGGCACCACCAGGCGGCGCGGGCGCACGCCGGCGGCGCGCAGCGAGCGCTCGAGCCTGGGCGCATAGCGCCGCGCCACCTCCGGCACCGTCACCACCACGGCGCGGCTCGCCTTGGTGCGCTCGGCGATCTCTCCGCCCGCCTCGGCCAGCGTGTCGACGCCCAGGCGGATCGGGTAGCTCCGCTCGCCCAGCTCGACCCGCACCGTGCGCAGCCGCGAGCGCGCCGTCACGCCGCGGCCTCCGCGAGGCGCCGCTCCAGGTCGGCCGCCACCGCGTCGGGGTCGAGGCCGTCGGTGTCGACCGCGATCCGGGCGCGGCCGTAGTGGGCCGCCCGCTCGGCCAGCAGGGCGCGCACCCGGGCCAGGCGCCCCGCGCGGTCGAGTCCGGCCAGCAGCGGCCGCTCCGCGCCGTCTCCGAGCCGTTCGAGCAGCGTCTCGGGCCGCGCGCGCAGGTGCACCACGGTGCCGCACGCCGCCAGCGCCTCGGCGGCGCCCGGCTGGGCGATGGCCCCGCCGCCCAGGGCCGCCACCACG
Source organism: Myxococcota bacterium (assembly GCA_030066475.1). The sequence continues at coordinate 908 of JASJBO010000337.1, read as the reverse complement.
GGCCGGCCCGCCAGTCGCTCCCACGCCGCGCGCTCGAGCCGCCGGAAGGCCGGCTCGCCGTCGCGCGCGAAGATCTCGGCCACGCTGGCCCCGCGCTCGCGCTCGATCTCGGCATCGGTGTCGACGAACTCGCGCCCCAGCCGCGCGGCCAGCCGCGCCCCGACCGCCGACTTCCCGACTCCCATCATGCCCACGAGCCACACGGTGTCCCCCCCCACCATCGGCTCCAGTATAGAGCGAGGCGGGAGGAGCGTCGGCTCCCCCCGCCTCGGGGTTCGGTGCGTGTGTCGCCTTCCCGCTAGATCGGCTGGACGGCGTCCACCACCACGCTCGGGCTCACGAAGATCAGCAGCTCCTTGCGCTGGTCCCGCGTACCGACGTTCCGGAAGGCGTTCCCGATCACCGGGATCTTCCAGAAGTACGGCACCCGCTGCGAGGTGTCGGCCTTGTCGATCACGTAGATGCCGCCGATCACCAGGGTCTGACCGTCCTTGATCAGGGTCTCGGTCTTGGCCTGGTTCTTGGCGATCGCCGGCGAGCCCGTGGGCGTGTCGACGCTCGCGTCCGGCGCGTTGCGCGTGACCTCGATGGCCATGATGATGCTGCGGTCGGCCGTGATGTGCGGCGTGACCTTCAGGCTCAGCACCGCGTCGATGAACTCGAGCTGGGCGTCGCCGTTCTCGAAGGTCTGGAACGGGATCGACACGCCCTGCTCGATGATCGCCTCGCGGTTGTCGAGGGTCACCACGCGCGGGCTCGAGATCACCTTGCCCTCGCCGTTGACCTCGGCCGCGGCGATGCGCAGGTCGACGTCGACCCGGTCGTCGAGGATGAAGGCACCCAGGTTCAGCAGCCCGGCCGGGTTCAGCGTGATCGGGTTGGTCACCGCCACGTTGTTGGCCTGGTTG
>JASJBO010000336.1 GCA_030066475.1 Myxococcota bacterium | reverse complement strand
GACGGCGAGTTCCTCGTCGACCTCCGCCGATGCATCGGCTGCCATGCCTGCAGCGTCGCGTGCAAGACGGCACACGATGTGCCGCTCGGAGAGTTCCGGCTGCGTGTTCGCTGGCTGCCCCGCCCAGACGACAAGACCTATGCCTTCGTCCCCGTCTTCAGCGAGTCGGCGTGCACCGGCGATCCCGAGAGCCTCGCGGTGGGCATGGATCCCGCCTGCGTGCGGGCCTGCCCCACGGATACCCTGATCTACGGGGAGCGCGGCAGCGAGTCCATCGAACGGCTCCGGCAGCCGCACGACCCGCAGCCGCTCGCTGGTCCGAGGGCGACGGACCTCAAGGCGAACGTCCGCTACATCGGGCTGGCCGGCTTCGAGGGCGAGCACCTGAATCGAGGTGCGGCGCTCGACCCGGCCGACCCCGATCCGATCTACGAGCAGAGGTAGGCCGCGTGGGTCTCCGGCGACGCGAGTTCATCCGGCTGTCCGCAGGCGCGGTCGCCACGCTGACGGCGCCGGGCTGGATCGCCTGTGCGAAGGGGCGGCCGACCACGGACCCCATCGGTTCGAACCCGGGTCCCCTCGACTACCGACGCGCAGTGGCGAAGCCGACGATCTGCTTCGGGTGCACGACGCACTGCGGGGTGATCGGCTGGGTGCAGGATGGCCGCGTCCGGCTGATCGAAGGCAACCCGAACGATCCCAACAGCCAGGGCACGATCTGCAGCAAGGCGAACGGGCTCATCGAGGCCACCGAGGACGAGGAGCGTCTGCTCCATCCCCTGCGGCGCATCGGTCCGCGCGGCTCGGGCAACTGGGAACGGATCTCCTGGGACGAGGCGCTGGACGAGGTCGCGGGGCGCCTGCGCGCGCTTCGCGAAGCGGGCACGCCCGAGCACTTCGTCTTCCATTATGGGCGGGACAAGACCAAGGGCTTCAGCAAGCGCTTCACCGACGCCTATGGGACCCCGAATCGCCTGAACCGGCGCTCGATCTGCAGCAGCAACCGCCGCGTCCCCCTGATGAGCTTCTACGGCCGCGAGTTCGAGTGGGAGAGCCAGGACGTCGAAAGCACGCAGCTGGTGCTCAACTTCGGCGCCAACCCCATGGAGGCACACCAGGGCGGTCAGTACCTGCGCAAGCGATTGATGGACGCGCGCGTGGATCGAGGCGCACGGCTCGTCACGTTCGACGTCCGTCCTTCCGCGACGGCCTGCGTCTCCGACGAGTACTTCCCGGTGGCGCCGGCATCGGACGGGGCCATCGCCCTCGCGATGGCGCACGTGATCGTCGGCGAGGGCCTGGCGGACGAGCTCTTCTGGCGGCGCTGGGCCAACATGCCCTACGAAGACCTGCCGCCGCTGCTCGCGCCCTACACGCCCGAGTTCGCCGAGGCAGAGAGCGGTGTTGCGGCGGCGGACATCCGACGCCTCGCACGCGAGTTCGCCCAGGCGGCGCCGGCGTGCTGCACGCTGTCGAATCGCGGGTCCGCCAAGCACTACAACGGCGTCCAGGCAGACCGGGCCATCCGCATGCTCGACGTTCTCGTGGGCAATGTCGGCAGGCCCGGCGGCTTCTGTCTCTCGACGCTGCGGATGTGGAAGAACCGGTACGGACAGGAGGGACTGCCGGTGCTCGAGCAGCCCGCGCCGAGGCCCGCCGGGCCGGAGCCATGGAAGCCCGGGACGCGCGCGTTCGCGACGCTGCCCGAGGAGGTGCAGGCCCGGGTCGCGGCATTCCCGGAGGCCTGGCAGTCGAAGTACTACGGCGAGCTGGCGACGCCTTCCGAGTACCCGCTGTCGTGGCACTGGTATCCGATGCGCGTCGGCCAGCTGGTCTATCCCTACATCAAGGAGGGGCGACAGAAGGTCGGCGCCTACATGTCCTTTACGCTGGGCGCTGCCTACGGCTTTCCGGAGACGGACCTCGCGCGGGAGGTGCTCGAAGACGAGTCGCTGATCCCCTTCCATGTGGCGATCGACATCAGCTACGGCGAGCAGACGGCGCTCGCCGACATCATCCTGCCCGACGCGACGGCGCTCGAGCGCTGGGACGCCCACTCGACCAACAGCTACGGCCTGCGGCCCTACACCGGCATCCGCCAGCCGCTGGTCGAGCCCCGCGGCGAGGCGCGGCCCGCACAGTGGATCTGGCAACAGCTCGCCCTTCGCATCGGCGGCGGGATGGAGCGCCATTTCGCGTTCGATGACCTCGAGGACTTCTATCGCGAGTGGTACTCGGCACTGCCCATCGATTGGGAAGACCTGAAGCGCGACGGGATCTGGCAGGATGAGAATCGCCCGCTCGACTACGAGCTCTACGAGCGACCGTTGACAGAGCAGGAGCTCGAGGGCACGCACATCGATGCGGAGACCGGCCTCGTCTACCGGAGCACCGGCAAGACCCAAGACGAGAAGCCGGTCGGCATCCTGCGCGACGGACGCGCGGTCCGCGGCTTCGATACGCCGACGCGGACCATCATGGTCGATGACCCCGTCTTCCCGCTCGCGGCCGAGAAGACGGGCCTGCCGCTCGACGACCCGAATGCGCAGCCGCGACCGCTCTACTTCCGGGTGCCCGAGCACGAACACCTCGACGATGACGAATACGTCTTCACCACCTTCAAGTGGAACGTGCATACGCAGGGCCGCTCTGCCAGCTGGGCCTATGCCAGCGAGATCGCGCACACCAATCATGCCTGGATGGCGCCCGAGACCGCGGCCAGGCTGGGCGTCGTAACGGGAGACTGGGTCGAGATCACGATCGGCCGGCCGAAGGGCCGGACGGATCGAAGCGGCGAGACCGAAGTGGTCGGCACGCTCCGCAATCAGGTGCGGATCGTCCCCGGTCAGCATCCGCGCGTGATCTCGTGCGCGCATCACGCGGGGCACTGGGAGCAGGGCACGACGGCACGTGCGGCCGATGCCACTTCCGACGGCGCCGTCGCAGGCAAACTTCGCGAAGACCTGTGGTGGTCGCGGGAGCGAGGCGGCGTCGGCAACGGTCAGGCGCTCAACCACGTGCTCCCGATCAACCCGCAGCCGCTCGTGGGCGGGCAGAACTGGTTCGACAACGTCTGCTCCGTCCGGCGTGTGACCTCGGCGAGGCGCTAGGCCGATGGCGATGCTGGCAAGGCTTGCCCTGCTCCTGCTTGCGACCTCGATCGCTCCGGCGGTCCACGCAGAGAAGACGCGATCGATCTCGTTCCGCTACGAGACCGCGATCGGTCCGATCCCGGTCGACGCCGGTCCGGTCCACGTCTTCATCCCGCTCGCGATGAACGACGCCGATCAAACCGTGATGGCCGAGCAGATCGACGCGACGATCCCCGGAGCCGTCGAGACCGAAGACGTCTATGGCAACCGCTTCTGGCACGGTCAGATCGAGCGGTCGGATGGTCGGCCCATCGCGATCACGGTCGACACCACCGTCGAGCGGACCGTGCAGACGAAGGCTGCGGCGGGAGCGAGTCAGGGGCCCTCCGCCCGGGAGCGTGAGGAGCTGCGCCGCTTCCTCGCCTCCAACGAGCGCGTCGTCGTGGGTCACCCCATCCTGGACCCCATCTTGAGCGAGATCCGCAGCACCGTGGACTCGGACGACAAGGCCGCCACCGCGCGCGCCATCTACGACTGGGTCGTCGACAACGTCGAGTACAAGAAGATCGGCCGGGGCTGGGGCAACGGCGACACGTTCTGGGCCTGCAACGAACGCTATGGGAACTGCACCGACTTCCACGCGCTCTTCATCTCGCTCGCGCGCAGCGAGGGGATCCCGGCGCGCTTCGAGATCGGCTTTCCCGCACCCGAGGACGACGCGCCCGTCGCCGTCGGGGGCTACCACTGCTGGGTCGAGTTCTACCTGCCCGAGACCGGCTGGTTCCCCATCGACGCCTCCGAGGCGGCGAAGCACCCGGAGAAGCGGGAGCTTCTCTACGGAACGCAGCCCGCCGACCGGATCCACTTCTCCACCGGTCGGGATCTGCGCCTGGGCCCCGACCATCGCGACGCGCCGCTGAACTACTTCGTCTACCCCCACGTCGAGGTCGCCGGTACGCGATGGCAAGACGCCATCCAGAACCGCTTCGTCTCACGCGGAAGCTCGCCGACGAGGAAGCCGGGGCGCGACGTGCAGGGGGTCGGGCCCTAGCGTCAGCAGGTCGTGCCGCCGAAGTGGGCCTGCGAGTCCGCCCCATCGGCCGAGGCCGTCTGGCGGCTGACGGAGTTCTGGCGCAGGAACACCGCGACGTCGGCCTTGTCGACCGAGCCTGCGGCAACGCCATCGACCAGCTCGTAGAGCGCCTCTGATCCCGCGTCGAGTCGACAAACGTTCAGTCCGAGGAACACCAGCGCGCACATCAGCCCCCTTCGCTTGCTTCCGTCCACGAACGGGTGGTTGCGGGCGACGTAGAACAGGTAGGCGGCCGCCGCTCTTGGCCGAAAGGCCCGCGACCGGCCATGCCAAGCCACGCAGCGGGGGGGATCGTCGAAGAGGGCGACGAGCGCATCCTCGAGATCGACGTGAACGCCGGCAACGAGGGGCATGGCCCCGATTCCTGTAGACGAGCTGGTCCGGGCCGGGCGAACCCGCGTCAGGCGGCGCCGTCGCGGACGATGCCCGGCGTCCGCGCCAGCGAGCCGCGCCGGCGGTCCGGGTGGTCGCGCTCGTTGAACTGGCGCAGGCCCTCGACCGTCTCCGGCAGCAGGAAGGAGCGGTTGAAGGCGCGGGCCTCGATCAGCAGGCCCTCGTCGAGGTCGCGCCCGTAGCCGCGGACGGCGGCCTCCTTGTCGGTGCGGATGGCGGGCTGCGGGAGCGACGCGATGAACCCGGCCAGCTCGAGCGCGCGGTCGAGGGAGCGGCCCTTCGGCACGACCTCGTTCGCGAGACCGATGCGCAGCGCCTCCTCGGCGTCGATCACGCGGCCGGTGAGGATCAGCTCCATCGCGCGCCCCATGCCGACGATCCGCGGCAGCCGCTGGGTGCCGCCGTCGGCGAGGCCGATGTTCCAGCGCCGACAGGTGACGCCGAACGACGCGTGCTCCTCGACGATGCGGATGTCGGCGAAGCAGGCCCACTCCAGGCCGCCGGCATACGCCGTGCCGTTCACCGCGGCGATGACGGGCTTGTAGACGTCGGTCCACCGGCTCGGCCCCAGGACGCCCGGCATCTCGCCGGCCTCGTGGCGGGCGACGGGGTAGGCGTCCTCGATGCGCTCGGCCGCGTGCATGGCCTTCAGGTCGCCGCCGGCGCAGAACGACTTCTCCCCGGTCCCGGTGATCACGGCGACGAGGGCGTCGTCGTCGTCCTTGAAGCGGCCCCAGGCGTCGACGAGCTCCTCGTGGGTCCGCGGGCCGATGCAGTTGCGGACCGCGGGCCGGTCGAAGCGGATGACGCGCACGGGGCCGTGGCTCTCGTAGGCGATCTCGGTGTAGTCCATGGCGGGGTCCTCCGAAGGGGGCGTTGGGGTCAGGCGGCCGGCCGGCCAACGGCGCCGGCGACGAAGCGCCAGAGCTCCTCGGCGACGGCCTCGGGATCGGGTGGGGTCTCGCGCCCGAGGGCGAGGGCGATGCCGTGGCGGATGCCGCCGAGCACCATGGCGGCGAGCAGCTCGGGATCGCGGTCGGCGGGGATGGCCCCCTCGGCCTGGCCGCCGGCCATGTTGCGGGCGCCCATGGCCACCTGGCGACGGAAGCGATCCTCCTCGACGCCGACGACCTCGGGCGCGCGGTGCAGGCGCCCGAGCAGCACCGCGGAGAGCGGGTCCTTCAGGTAGAAGGCGGCGGCCAGCCGGACGCGCTCGTGCTCGCGCTCGTGCCAGGTGCCCTCGAGTCGCCGGCCCATGGCGGCGTCGTCCAGGCGGTCGTAGAAGTCCTCGAGCACCGCCGCCACGAGCCCGCCCTTCGAGCCGAAGTGGTGGTAGGCGAGGCCCACCGAGACGCCGGCGCGGCGGGCGACGGCCTGCATCTCGAGGTCTCCGCCGCGGGCCACGAGCTCGGCGCTGGCGGCCGCCAGCAGCCGGGCCGGGGAGGGGCGGTCGCCCCGACGCGAAAAGGTCCTTCTTTCGGCCACCTGCGTATTGAACTGAATTCAATTCGAGCCGTCAAGTCGCGCTCTGGCGAACGCCGGTCGGCGTTTAGCGCAGCGGCACCGGCGCCCTCGAGCCCGGGTGCAGCGCCAGCACCTCCGAGAAGCCGCCGGAGAGGCACTCGGCGAAGAGGTCGCTCTCGGTCACCGCGGCCGGGTCGACGTTCACGCCGATGCAGCAGGTGTCGCCGTGGCTCATCAGCGTGATCATCGCGGCGCAGCCCGGCAGCGGTCCGAAGCCGTAGGAGCGCTCGATCTTCGCGCCGGCGAGGTACACGTCCTCGCGGATCCCGGGCACGTTGCTCGCCTGGAGGTCGTTCGTCGCCGTGAGGCCACCCGCGAGGGCGGTCAGCAGCGGCGAGGGCATGCGCGCGAGCGCCGGCGCCAGCAGCGACATGCCGTCGAGGGCGGGCTCTTCTCGAACGCCTCGCACCATCTCGCCGAGGGCTCGCATGCGCTCGCCGGGGTCGGCGATGCCGACGGGTCCGGCGAAGCGCGCCCCCGCGAAGTGGTTGCCGCCCGCCTCGTCCGCGTCCGTGCGCACCGAGATCGGGATCGCGATGGGCATCTTCTCGATGGAATGCCCGAGCTTCTCGTGGTAGAGGCGGAAGGCGCCCAGCAGGGCCGCGAGGAATGCGTCGTTCAGCGATGCGCCGACGGTCTTCGAGGCGGCGCGCAGGTCCGGGAAGCCGACGTCGAGGGCCATGAAGCGCCACGAGAGGCTCCGGCCCGCGAGGAGCGGCGAGCCCTGGGCGTCGGGATCGGCCAGCACGCGCGCGAGCGAGCTGCCGAAGCGCCAGGTGTCGCGCGCCGTCGACACCGGCCGGAGCAGCCGGCCGGCCGTCCCCAGCGCCTCGCGCAGCAGCCCGGGCACGGCCCGAGCGTCTCGCCCGAGCTGCTCGAGCAACAGCCCGGCCGGCGTCGCGCGCTCGGGCGGGGGCGGGGGCGGCTGCGGCTTGCTCGGGTTCGTCTCGCGCGTGCGCGAGTGCAGCTGGGAGAAGAGCTGCACGCTGCCCATCCCGTCGGTCGTGCTGTGGTGCATCTTCAGGAAGAACGCCGCCTTGTTCTCCGGCAGCCCCTCGAAGAGCACCGCCTCCCACGGCGAGCGCGCCCGATCGAAGGGCGTCATCGCGATCTGCTCGCAGGCCTCGAGCAGCGCCGCGTGGCCCCCGCCCTCGGGCAGGGCGGCGCGCCGCACGTGGTAGTGCAGGTCGAAGTCCGGGTCGTTCACCCAGCAGGGGTTGCCGATGCCGAGCGCCGGCTCCACCACCTTCTGCCGGAAGCGCGGTGCCATGCGCGTGCCCCAGTCGCAGGCGGCGAGGAAGCGGTCCCACTCGGGCACGCAGTCGAGGATCTCGAGGCCGCAGATGGTCGAGCGCAGGCGCGGATCCGCCTCGATGCGCCACATCAGCACCTCGAGAGCGTTCATCTCGCGCGCCTCGCCCCACGGGAGCGGCGCGTCGGGGTCGGGACGGGACGACATGGGCGGCACCTCCGGCCCCGATTATCCGGGAGATCCACCCGACGCGCCCTCCCCACTACGGCGCGGCCAGCAAAGGAGGAGCGGCAAGAGAAGCCCCCTCGCTCGCCGCGTAGACGAAGCGGTCTGGACGAACGACGACCGCCTTGGCGCCCTGCTCCTCGAGCCAGGCGCGGAGCACGCCCGACGCGTCGACGAGGGTGGGGGCGGTGGGCGCCGTTCCCCTCGGCGCGAGCTCGATGACGGCGACGCCGGCGTCGCGCCATGCCCGAGCCTGCGGCGCGGGGCCGGCATGAAGCACGGCCCAGCCTCTCGGAAGCGCATCGTCGAGGCGGGCCGTCTTGCCGTCGGAGGAGACCACGTCGGGCTGGGGCAGCTGACGGCCCTCGGCGCCGTGTCCCGTACCGGCCAGGAAGCCCGTCGTGTAGCGGGCAGGGGGGATCCACAGCCGACGCACCGCCACGCGCTGGATGGGCGGAATGTCGAGGCAGCGAAGCACGAGATCGCGTACTCGGGCGACGGTCGGCCGACGCTCGGTGATGAGCCTTCCCATGTTGATGGCCCGGTTGGT
>JASJBO010000335.1 GCA_030066475.1 Myxococcota bacterium | reverse complement strand
CCTCGCGGACGTCCGCGACGGGGGGCGCGTGGCACGGCTCCTGGCCGGCTGGCAGGGCGATCCGGTGCGGGGCTTCCTGCCCCTGCGGCTGTTCGGAGCGGTCCACGGTCTGGTGCTCGCCGGGCGCGCCCCGGAGCTGGCTCCGTACTATCCCACGGTCGGAGGGAGCGGGGACGCAGAGGCCGCGTGGCCCGCGTTCCTGGACGTGGTGGCCCGCTGCCGGGACGACATCCTCCCCGTGCTCGACCGCTTTCCCCAGACCAACGAAGTGCGGCGCTGCGCCGGCCTCCTCGGCGGCTTCCTCGAGATCGCCGCACGCCACGGACGTCCCCTGCGGCTGCGCGAGATCGGCTGCAGCGCCGGCCTCAATCTCCAGTGGGCGCGCTACGCGTACGCGCTGGGCGCGCATGCCTGGGGCGACGCCGCCTCGCCGGTTCGGATCGCGGCGGAGTGGCAGGGGCCGGCGCCGGCGCTGAACGTCCGTCCCGAGATCGAGAGCCGTGCGGGCTGCGACATCGCGCCGCGCGGTGTCGGCAGCGACGAGGACGTGCGGGTACTCGAGTCGTACGTCTGGGGCGACCAGGCCGAGCGCCTGGAGCAGCTGCGGGCCGCCGTCCGGATCGCGCGGGAGGAGCCGCCGCGGGTGGAGCGGGCACGGGCCGTCGACTGGCTGCGCCGCGAGCTCGCCGAGGACGCGCCGGGGACCTGCACCGTCGTGTACCACTCGTCGGTCTGGAGCTACCTGCCCGACGAGGAGCAGGCCGAGGTGCGCGCGCTCCTCGACGCGGCCGGAGCGCGGGCGACGAGCGGCTGCCCCGTCGCCTGGCTTCGTCACGAGGAGGGCGGACCGGTGGGCACCATCGAGATCCGAGTGCGGAGCTGGCCGGATGGCGAGGAGCGGTTGCTCGGGCGCGGCCACCCGCACGGGCGAAGCGTGGAATGGCTCGGGGCGCCTGCCTGACGGCCTCGATCGCCTGCACGCCGGCGGGGTGCGGCGGGGGACGGCCGGGGGTAGGTTCCAGCCACCGGGAGGCCGGAGATCCGTCCGATGAACGATCATCCGTATGCCAAGCTCATGAAGAACGCGTGGGACGCAGTGGCCCGAGGCGACCGCGAGGGGCTGGCCCAGACCTGCGCGCCCGACTACTGCTGGCACGACGTGGGCCAGGGGCCGCGGGCGGGCGACTACCGCGGCATCGGCGCGGCGATCGACTACCTGGCGAGCGTGGGCGAGGACGTCGAGGACCTGTCCTTCGAGATGCTGGACGTCATGGTCGGCGAGCACTCCGTGGCCGTGCACTTCCGTCTGAGCGGGGAGCGCAAGGGGAAGCAGCTGGACATGGGCTACCTGATGCTCTCCCGAGTCGCGGGCGACCGCCTCCAGGAGACCTGGTCGGTTCCCTTCGACCCGCAGGTCGTGGCCCGGTTCTGGTCCTGAGCCCGTGTCCGCCCGCTCGCTGCGAGACTGCCGACGCAGGTCTGCTCCGCGCGTAGGCGCCTTCCTCGTAGGGCTCGCGATCGCGTCGATCTCACCGGCGGCCTCCGCCGCCGATGCGTCGCTGCGAGCGGCGCTCCAGGAGGAGCTGGGCTTCTCCGACGCCGAGATCGAGCAGGTGGAGCGAGGGGCCGTCGTGAAGGAGGTCGACCTCGAGGCCGGAGCGCGGGACGTGACGATCGTGGGGCTGACCCGCATCGCCGCGCCGGTCGCGGACGTGCTCGCCGAGCTGCGCCGGCCGGAGCTCCTGCTCGACGCGAGCTTCGTGCAGCAGATCGGTCGCTTCGGACGCTCGCCGGCGGCCTCCGATGTCGAGTCGTTCCGCATCCCCGAGGGCGACCTCGACTCCCTGCGCCGTTGCCGCGTCGGGGACTGCCGAGTCAAGCTTCAGGCGTTCCAGATCCAGGACTTCCAGGCGCTGGACTGGGAGGCGCCGGACGCGCGGGCGCAGGCCGACGCGCTCGGCCGTCGAGCCCTCGTCCGGTACGCCCGGGACTACCTCGCGCGGGGCAACGCGGCGCTCGCGGTCTACGCCGACAAGCGCCGACGGCAGTCGTTGGAGGCCGGCCTGGCCCGGCTCCTCGGTCGCGCCCGCTACGTGGAGCAGCACCTCCCGGCGCTCGACCGTCACCTCCGTGAGTTCCCCGAGCACCGGGCCGAGCAGTACGAAGACGAGCTGTTCTGGTCGGTCTCCGACTACGGCTACCGGCCCGTCACCGAGATGATCCACGCGGTGGTCCACCAGCCCCGCGACGAGCAGCTCCCGGAGGTGGTGATCGCGCTCAAGCACATCTTCGCGACGCACTACCTGCACGCGCGACTCGAGTTCCTGGGTCTCACGGCCCACTCCGACCGGCCGAGCGAGACGAGCCTGATCCACGTGGACCGGTCGCTCTTCGACGAGGATCTCGGCAGGCTCAAGCGCGGGCTGCTCGTGCGCGGGCTGATCGGCAGCGAGCGCAAGCGCCTCGAGCTGCTGCGGCAGCGAATCGCGTCGCAGGCTTCCGGCGGCTGAAGAGGTCGGCGCCGACATCATAGATGCAGCCGCCATCGAGGGTCAGGGCGCGGGACGGCTTCGAGGCCCTCCGTCGATGGTCTCGAGTGCGGCCGGGCAGAAGCGATGCTCGCGCAGCTCGTCTGCGAAGGGCTGCATGCGGCGCCACAGGGTGGCGAGATCCGTCTCGCGGACGTTTCCGAAGCTGCGCGGCAGGAGCTGGCACGCGCGCACCTCTCCGTAGGCCCCCACGCTGATCTTGTCGCTGCCCGCCGGGCAGTGGTGGCCGCGCCAGGCGGACTCGGTGTCGGTCCGCAGGCCGGGGCGGCGCAGCAGCTCGAAGAAGCGCTCACGATCGCGAGCGTCGAGCAGCACCTCGTCCGCGTCCTCCCAGCGTCCCATCGAGACGGGAACGGTGAGGTTCAGCACGACGCCGAGCTGCCGCGTCAGCCGGTACAGCGCCTCGATGTCTCCACCGTGCAGCTTCTCGCGGGTGGCGACGCTATTGACCATGATCCGCAGCCCCAGCGCGCGAGCCTCCGGGATCGCGGCCATTACGCGGTCGAAGAGCCCGGGCACGCCGCGGTTCTCGTCGTGGGTCGCCGGGTCGGGACTGTCGAGGCTCAGGATCAACATCGCCAGTCCCGCGCTGCGCAGCTCGCGGATCCGGGCCGGGTTCAGGCGGACGCCACTGCTGCACATGCTCACCAGCACGCGCCCTGGCTGACAGGCCCGCACCACTTCGCAGAGATCGCGGCGCTGGTGGGGCTCGCCCCCGGTGAGCGAGACGTGCATGAGGCCGAGCTTCCGCGCCTGGTCGACCACCGAGGCGATCTCGCCGGCGTCGAGCCGTCGTTGCCCCGGCCGCTCGAGGCCCTCCGAGTAGCACTGCTCGCACGCGCAGGGGCAGGTGTAGGTGAGGTCGATGTCGAGCGAGCGCAGGCGCGGTCGCCCCAGCGCCATCAGCGCGTAGTTGGCCGCGGCGCGGGCGAGCAGCTCGGGCCGGTGGGAGATGAATCCCAGGTTGTTGCTAAGGCGGCTGAGAACCATGATCGCTACGGGGCTACCGGGTTCACGGTAGTCCGACTCGGCGATCTCGCAACATGCCCGAACGCAGCGCGCGGCTCGGGATCAAGCCGTCTCCTCCCGGACCAGCGCCAGGAAGCGCTCGAGGGTCTCCACGCGCTCGGGGAGGGTCGATCCATCCGGCGCGACGCGCAGGGTGTCGATGCCGGCGTCGCGGTAGGCGCGGATGCGGGCCCGCACCATCTCCTCGGTGCCGAGCAGGTTGCTGCCCAGGATCATCTCCGCGGGCACGCGGCGCGCCGCCTCCTCGCGCTGGCCGGCGATCCAGAGGTCCTGGACCTCGGTGGCGATCTCCTGGTAGCCCGCGCGCTGGTAGGCGTCGTTGTAGAAGTTGTGCTGCTTCGATCCCATCGCCCCGAGCGTGAAGGCCAGCATCGGCCGGCGCCGCTCCACCATGGTGTCGACGTCGTCGCCGAGCTGCACGAAGCCCCCCGCGTGCAGGTCGAGGTCGTCGAGCGTGCGGCCCGCCTTCTCGGCGCCCCGCCGCAGGTGCTCGAGGTGGGCCTCGGCGTGCTCCGGGATGAACGAGGTGCCGAGCCAGCCGTCGGCCAGCTCGCCGGTCAGCTCGAGCGCGCGCGGGCTGAGCGTCGCCAGGTAGATCGGGATGTCGGGGTTCGGCGGCTGCGCGAGCCGCAGCGCCTTGCCCTCGCCGCCGGGGCGCGGCAGCTCGTGGTGACGGCCGTGGTACTCGATGCGCTCGCCGCGGAAGGCCATGCGCACGATCTCGATCGTCTCGCGCATGCGGCCGAGCGGCCGCGCGAACGCGACGCCGTGCAGGCCCTCGACCACCTGCGGGCCGCTCGCGCCGAGGCCGAGCCGGAAGCGGCCTCCCGAGAGCGTCGCCAGGCTCAGCGCCGTCATCGCCGTCATGGCCGGCGCCCGCGCGCTGATCTGCATGATCCCGGTGCCGAGCCCGATCCGGTCGGTCACGGCCGCCAGGTAGGCGAGCGAGGTGACCGCGTCCATGCCCCAGGCCTCGGCCGACCAGGCCGAGTCGACCCCCAGGCGCTCGGCCTCCTGCACGAAGCGAACGGACTCCTCCCAGCTCCGCGTCCCGCCCGAGGCCGGACCTCCGAACCCGATCGCGACTCGCATGCCGTCCCTCCACGGTACGGGCGAGAGTCTTCGGAGCATGCCGAAGGCCCGCAACCCCGCGGCCGGGACTTCGCGGGGGGCCGATCGGCGTCGCCGTCCGTTACCGTGCGACCATGTCGAAGTCGCCCGCTCGCCATCTCCTGCTGGTCTCGTGCGCGAGTCTGATGCTCGCTCCCAGCGCACCCGCCGCGGTCGTGCTCGTGACCGACGACGCCGAGCTCGACGCCGCGCTCGCGCTGGCGGAGGACGGCGACGAGATCGTGCTGGCCCCCGGCACCTACTCGGGCGGGCGCTTCGTGGCCGGCCTGGTGGGCGTCACGCTGCGCAGCCAGGACCCCGGGAACCCAGCGGTCATCGACGCCGGCGGCAGCGGCCAGGGGCTCCAGCTGAGCGACCCCGAGCGCGTCACGCTCGAGTCGCTGGTGTTCCGGAACGCCGGCTCGAACGGCCTCAACGTGGACGACGGCGGCAGCTTCTCGACTCCGGCCCGTGGGCTCGTGATCCGCGACGTCCACGTCGAAGGCAGCGCGCCCGCCGGCAACCTCGACGGGATCAAGCTCTCGGGCGTCGTGGACTTCCACATCGACCGGGTGCGCATCGTCGACTGGGGCACGGGCGGCAGCGCCATCGACATGGTGGGCTGCCACGACGGCCTGATCGAGAACTCGCTCTTCGAGCACCGCTCGGGCGGCTCGAGCGGCGTCCAGCAGAAGGGCGGAACCCGCGGCGTCGAGCTCCGCGCCAACCGCTTCGTCGACGCCGGAAGCCGTGCGATCAACATGGGCGGCTCGACCGGGCTCCAGTTCTTCCGCCCGCAGCCCCCGGGCCCCGTCGAGGCCGGCGATCTGCTGGCCGTCGGCAACGTGATCCTCGGCAGCCAGACGCCCGTGGCCTACGTGAACGTCGACGGGGGCGCCGTGTTCCAGCGCAACTACGTCGAGCGTCCCACGGCCTGGGCCGCGCGCATCCTCAAGGAGACCGACGCCCCCGGCTTCGTCGACACCCAGGGCGGCACCTACTCCGACAACGTCGTCGTCTGGGAGACCGGCGACCTGCGCACCGGGATCAACGTCGGCCCGGGCACGCTGCCCGCCAGCTTTCCCTTCGAGCGCAACGCCTGGTTCAACGCGACCGACCCCGGCTCGAGCGATCCCGGCGGGCTGTCGCAGGTCGCCGAGGCCGACTCGGTGTTCGGCGTCGACCCGATGCTCGACCCCGACGCTCCGATCGGGTGGACCTTCGCGTGGGGCGTGTGGGCCGTGAATGCCAGCGAGGCGCAGGGCAGCTTCGACCTGGCCGGACGGGGGCCGCTGCTGGTGGCGACCCCGGGCCCGGGGGCCCGGCTCGACCTGCTGGCGGACGATCCCCTGGTCGGGACGTGGACCCTGTCGGCGCCGCCCTCGATGCAGCTCGAGCTGGAGCCGTTCTCGCAGATCGTCCTCGTGCCCGAGCCCGGCGGGGCGCCCGCGCGAGCCGCCGCGCTGCTGGGGCTGGTGGCGGCCTGCGCCGCGTCGCGTCGCCGGCTGAGCCAGAAAGCTCCCGAAGCTGTCTCTCGTTCGTGTATGATCGCTCCGGGGTGAGCTGGAGGCAAGGCAATGGCAGCAATCACGGTGGTTGCCATCTGGCGGCCCAAGGACGGCAGGCTCCAGGAGTTCTCGGCCCAGGTCGTCACGGCGAAGAAGATCCACGAGCGGCTCGGCACCAAGGTGCGCGTCCACCAGAGTGCCATCGGCGGCGAGCCCATGGCGGTCCACTACGTGATGGAGCACGCCAGCTGGGAGGACTTCGGGAGCTTCGGCGCGAAGATGGATGCGGACTCGGAGTGGCAGAAGTTCTGGGGCGATGCGGCTGCAGACCCGACCGCCAACCTGCTTCAGAACTTCGTAGTGAACGAGCTGCCGATCTAGCGCTCAGGGATCTCCCGAATCCACGAACGGATCGCGCACGCGGAGCTCCTCGAACCGGCGGAAGTCGCGGTCGTGCGTCCAGAGCGTGTTGACGCCGGGCCGGCCGCGCTGCGCTCGAGAAGGGCGAGCGCGCGCGGCTGGAACGCGCTCGAGGCATCGGAGGCGTAGAGCAGGAGGTTGGCGTCGAGGGCGTAGCTCAAGGGGCGTCGAGGGCCGCGCGCACGGCCTCCTTGTCCTCCAGGTCGATGCGAGCGCGCATCGGGCGCGAAGTCCACTGGATCGGTGGCGTCTGCTCGGGGGGTTCCGCTGCGAGCGCTGCGGCGACGAGCTCCGAGATCAGCTGCCCCAGGGACTTGCCCTCACGCTTCTGCAGCCGCTTGAGCTCGCGAAGAACGGCTGCCTCGATGTCGACGGTCGTGCGCGCCATCACCTGGTGATAGCCAATAGCGCATCAGATGTACTCTGGTCTCGGACGGGGCTGCCGGGAAGCCGCGCGGATTGCCGGCTTCCGCGGCCCGCGTCGCGTTCTCCGGTGGGATCGGGCGCAAGGACGCAGCCCGGCCCGCAGGAGGCCGCACCGTGGGTCGGATCGCCCGGCTGCTCGCATGCACTCTGCTCGCTCTTCCGGCTTCGGCGCAGGTGCCGGAGAACGTGGACCAGCCTTCCTTCGCCGAGGGTACGGTCCGCTGCGAGCTCGACGACACGGACGCAGGACGACCGCTTCCGCTCGCGGGGCGGCCGGCCGAGTACCCCGGACACGGCTGCGCCAGCGCGACTGCGGAGGCGGCCACCGAGGTCGGGGTCGCATCGGTCGCCGACGTCCCGGCGGCCCCGTCCGTCTCCGTGTTCACCGCGGGGAGAATCGGCGAAACGCCTGGTCCGCCCCCCGCGGCCGACATCGCCTGGTCCTACAACGCGGAGGTCGTCACGTCGCCGGGCGCACCCGCACTGCCCGCGCACTTCGCCGTGCCGCTCGCGGTCGCGGCGAGCCTCCAGGTCGAGACGGCACCCGAGCCGGTGCAGGTCGGAGAGAACGCCTTCCTCCTCAACGGGTTCGCCCGGGGCAGCGCCGCCGTCTCGTTCGGCCACCTCGGCGCGTCCGGCCTGTTCGCCCTGGACGCCACGGCCGCGCCCAACGAGCTCGCCACGATCGGGGTCGCCCGCGCGTCGGCGGAGTTCGACGGCGTCGTGCTCGCCGCGCGCGACCGCAACATCGACGTCGAGCTGTCCGCGCGCTGCAGCTCCCGGTCGAGCGAGGGGCCGCCGAAGACGTGCTTCGCGACGGCGGTGGCGTCGATCGCGGTCGATGTGGAAGCGCTGCGTGCCGAGCTCGAGGAGCTGGGCGTCGAGCATCCCGCGCCCGCGGACCTGTTCGAGCTGCGCTTCAACCCCGACCTCGAGGCAGTCCCCGGGATTCCCCTTCCGGAGCCGGCGGGTGGCCGCACGGCGGCGCTGCTCGCGCTGTCGCTCTGGTCCCGGCTCGGGCGGACGCGGGCGCCGCTCAGAACCGCCTGCGCTGGTCGCCACGAGGCGGCGGCTAGCGGGTGGACTTCGCTCG
>JASJBO010000334.1 GCA_030066475.1 Myxococcota bacterium | reverse complement strand
AGGTCTGCATCGACTGCGTTGCGGACTTAGTGCATGAGGCCGAGAAGGGCTCAAGCGCGCTCGCCAGGGCGAAAGTCAAGACCTGACACTAGCAGGCTGCGGAAAAACCCCGTGCACAGTGCCGAATCGGGTGGTACATGGCTGAGCGGGGGTAGAGAGATGCGCGGAACCGACCGAAGCCAGTCCACGATGTTCAGCTACGTCTCGCCGGAAGCGCGGATTCCGGCGGATCATCCGCTGCGAGCGACGCGGGAGATGGCGAACCGGGCTCTGCGTCGGCTCGATCGGAAGTTCCGGAGCCTGTACTCGCGAACCGGGCGTCCGTCGATTCCGCCGGAGCGGCTGCTGCGCGCCTTGCTCCTGCAGGTGCTCTACACGGTGCGGAGCGAGCGGATGTTGATGGAGCAGCTGGAGTACAACTTGCTGTTCCGGTGGTTCGTGGGGCTCGAGATGGATGATCGGGTCTGGGACGTGACGGTGTTCACGAAGAACCGGGACCGACTGCTTCGCGGCGAGGTCGCGGAGGCGTTCTTTCAGGCCGTGCTGGCGGAAGCGCGGGACGCGGGTCTCCTTTCGGACGAGCACTTCACGGTGGATGGCACCCTGATCGAAGCGTGGGCCGGGCAGAAGAGCTTCCGGCCCAAGGACGAGGACCGGGATGGCCGCGGAGGCGGGCGGAAGCCGACGGAGCGCGACTTCCACGGGGAGCGAAGAAAGAACGACACCCATGCTTCGACGACGGATCCGGAGTCCCGGCTGTTCCGCAAGGGGAAGGGGAAGGAAGCGAAGCTGTGCTTCATGGGCCACGTGGTGACGGAGAACCGGAATGGCCTGGTGGTCGCTGCCCGGACCACGCTGGCGACGGGCGTCGCCGAGCGAGAGGCTTCGGTGGCGATGATGAAGAGGCTCCCGCGAGGCCGTCGAGCGACTCTGGGCGGAGACAAGGGCTACGACACGGCGGCCCATGTTCGGGACCTTCGAGAGCTGGGCGTCACCCCGCACGTGGCGCAGAACAACACGGGGCGAAGCAGTGCGATCGACGACCGAACCACGACGCACGTGGGCTACGAGATCAGCCAGCGGAAGCGCAAGGCGATCGAGCAGGTGTTCGGCTGGGGCAAGACGGTGGGCCCGATCCGCAAGGTCAAGTATCGCGGCAGAGACCGCGTGGGCTGGATGTTCACGTTCACCCAGGCGACCTACAACCTCGTGCGAATGAGAAGCTTGCTATGCCCGGCGTAGCCGAGAGCTCCGTGGGGAGCGTTGAAACGATGGCGAGCCGGACAACCAGGGCGCACGAAACGCCGATTCCGCCCTCATCCAAGAGCAGGATCCCCTTGAAAGCCCACCTTCTTGCGCCCGGCCGGCGTTCTTCCGCAGCCTGCTAGCTTCTTCGCCGGCCCTTCCACCCGGTCCCGGCCCCGGGAACGCGTGGCCGAGTACGAGAGCCATGAGCCGGAGAAGGCTCTCCTTCATCAGGTCGTTCGCGAGCAGCTCGAAGGCTTCCTCGCGAGAGCTGCGCACAGAGAGCAGCGCACACCTCGCTTCGTCGAGCAGGAGCTTCGCGCTTTCCTTCGTCGTGGCTTGCTCGCGCACGGCTTCCTGCGCGTTTACTGTGACGCCTGTAGTCACGACCGCCTGGTCGCCTTCTCGTGCAAGCGCCGCGGCTTCTGTCCCTCGTGCGGCGGGCGCCGGATGGCGGACACGGCGGCGCATCTGGTCGATCGGGTGCTGCCCGAAGTTCCGATCCGGCAGTGGGTGCTGACGCTTCCCTACCCGCTCCGTTATCGCTGTGCGTACGACGCGAGGCTCACGAGCGAGGTGCTGCGCGCGTTCGTCCGCTCGCTGTTCGCAGACCTTCGAAGGCGTGCGCGCAGCCACTGGGGCGTGCGGGCACAGCAATGCGGCGCCGTCACCTTCGTCCAGAGATTCGGGTCCGCGCTAAACCTGAACGTCCACTTCCACACGCTGGCGCTCGACGGAGTCGACCCCTACGCGCCCGAACCTCGTGGACAGGCGCACTTCCTGCCGCTTCCGCCGCCCGAGCCCGACGCGGTCGGCCGCGTGCTGGCTGGATCGGCTCGGCGGATCCAGCGCGCGATCGAGGCACGCCATGTAGACGATGAGGACGCGTTTGCGCGCAACGAGCCGCTGCTCGCTCTACTTGCCGCAGCATCGCTGCGGGCGCGCATCGCGACCGGGTGCCAGCGCAGCCAGCGGTGGCGGCGCCTGGGCGACCGCGTCCAGCCGCACCACATGGGTGAAGCGGCTTCCGATCCCGAAGCCTCCGATCGAGTCCCTCAGCATGGTGGAATGAGCCTGCACGCGGAGGTGGCTGTCCCCGCGCGCGACCGGCGACGCCTCGAGCAGCTCTGCCGCTATGTCGCACGCCCCCCGCTCGCAACCGAGCGGCTCACGGCGAGCGCGGATGGGAGGCTTGCCCTGCGCCTCAAGACGCGCTGGCGCGATGGCACCACCCACATCCTGATGGAGCGCAGCGAGCTCATCGAGCGGCTGGTGCCTCTGATTCCGCCGCCACGCGCTCACCAAGTTCGATATCACGGCATCCTCGCACCGTGTGCGAGCATGCGGGACCAGATCGTGCCACATCGAGCCGGCCGACCGCCGGACGGCGCGGGGGTCGAGAGGGCTCCCGGCAGCCGACCTTCGGCAACGGACGGATCGCGGATGGGTCCCGACCCGTCTCCGGCGAGCGACGAGAGGCAGCGGCCAGGCGGGCGCTCCGCGGATGAGCCCGACACGCTAGCGGCATCGACCGAGCAGAGACCCCAGCTCGACGACGAGCCCCATGATCCCGGCGATCACGAGCGCTCGGGCCGAACGCGCTGGGCCGCGTTGCTCCAGCGCGTGTTCGAGATCGACGCACTGCGCTGCCCTCGCTGCGGCTCCACGATGCGTCTGATCGCGGCGATCGAAGACCCGAACGTCGCGCGACGCATCCTCGAGTGCCTCGAGCTCCCCGTTCGCGCGCCACCACTCGGCGAGGCGACCGGCCGACACGACGAGCCCATCCGTCTGCAAGACGGCTGGCTCTTCGAGCAGTCAGCCGGCTACGGCGAGCCGTAGCTCACGAACGAGCCCCGATGTCCCGCGGCCTACCTGCGCGCACGGCCTTCCACGCACACGGCCACCGAGCACCAAACACGAATGCAGCGGCCCTTGCGCCGCACACGCACCTTGAAATCGCCCGCCCTGGGGCTCCCCGGAGGGAATTGACATAGCGCCCATACTCGGACGTGAAGCCAGAACGCAGCTTGAAGGCCCTATCCGCCACCCGGCGAGCACAGCGCGGACGCGCTGGGCCGCGTGCTCGGCTACGACGCCGCGCGCATCGAGCGTCTGCGCAAGGCGGGCGCGCTCGGCTGAGGGAGTCCCGAGCTCGACCGCTCGGCGAGGCGATCTCCCTCCTATCCCCTGCAGTTCCCGGACATCACCCCGTCGCCAAGCTCGACACCGAACCGTTCCGCCATCTCAGCCGTTCGTGCCCAGGCCTCGCCGGGGAGCCCTGCGATCAACCGGGTGAAGACATCCGCGAAAGCTCCTCGTATCGCCTCGTCAGTCAGCCGTTCCGCCTCAGCAGGGGTGAGAAGCGGGCGGATGTCGGCCACGAAGCGCGGATTGACGAGCTTCGCGAACATTCGGCGTTCAGCTTCCGCGCGCGGGATCGAAAGCTCCGCAGCCGCCAGGTAGCGGAGGAGGGTCTCGACCACGCGTGCTGGCTCCAACCCGTCGAACACAGCGAGCGCGTGGGAGAGGTCGATCAGGTCACGGCCCTTGTTCCTCTGAAGCAACGCGCGCAACTTCGTCGCCAGCATCTCCTCGCGCGAGAACGTGGCGATCTCGGCCTCCCCCGTGAACCACGGATTGTCGACGCGGTACCCCACATGCTGGGGACCCGCGTAGGCCTCGATCTCGCGGGTATTGATCTCGATCTTGAGGCGCAGCGGTGCCGCGGACGTCGTGTCCTCGGCCTCGACCCTGAATCGGAGCTTGGGCGCCACCTGGCTTTGGTCGAAGGCCGCACCTCCGAGCCACGGCTCGAGCGTCGCGCGGAGGCGATCCAGGATCGGGCCGATCGGTCCGCTCGTCGTCCGGACGAGGTCGATGTCCTCGGAGTAGCGAAGCGGCGCCGGGAAATGGAGCTTGTTGAGGGCGGTTCCGCCTCGGAACCTCAGCTCAGCGGCCAGAAGGGGATCTCTGAAGATCTCGACGATGGCGCGGCTGATGATGAGGTCCTGCTCGATCTGCCGCTGCTCTGCCCACGGCGCCACGCTGGCCCAGGCAACGATGTTCATCGCCGGGATCATTCGTCTGGCTCCGGCGGGCGGCGCACGACGACGTGCCAGCGCGCGTCCCGCTGGCTCGGCTCGGGCGCAAGATCGGCGTCCGCCGCCTGCGCGGGCTCGAGCTCGACCCACGGCAGAAGCGGGCCGCGCACGATGACGTCGTGGAGCTCCCCCGTCTTGCGTTCGTAACCCAGTGCGTCGAGCAGGTGCCCGAGGCGCTGGCCGACCGAGCGCGCGAATGCAGGCACCAGCTTGCCCAGCTCGGTCGCGTCGGCCTGCTCGCCCAGGTCGCGCAAGACCGTTGCGATGTTGTCCAGCCCTGCGGCCGCATGCGGGTAGCGCAGGAGGTCGAACATCGTCAGCTCGATCGACGAAACCTGCATGGTTCCCGTATCCGTCTTCTGGGATCCGATCCAGGCGGCGACGGTTTCCATGTCCCTGCGGTAGTGGAAGGTGATCGTGGAGCGTCCGGCGCGGATGTTCGGGATCCGCTTGTCGGTCACGACCTGGAAGGCCATCACCGCCTGGTGGGACGCTCCGTGAAGCTCGGCCGCCTTGAGGAGCCCCACGTAGTACGCCCGACCCTCTCGCCGCATGAGGGCATCGATGTACCAGGAGGGCGGCGGCGCCCCCCACTTGAGGTAGTGAGGTGGGACGATCACGTAGAAGCCGCGGCGTGGGCGGACTAGGTGCCCCCGCCGCTGCTGCCGTTCCGCGGCGTCCAGGAAGGCACGCCGGCTCATGCCGAGCGCTTGCTGGGCTTCCTCGCGGGAGAAGACAGCGCGGCCGTCGGAGAGAAGGCGCGTTGTGTAGCTGGCGAGTGCATTGCGGATGGCTGGCATCATGTCTGACTATCGGCTTTGAACACGGATATATCAACATGGTTCCCCATTCAAGGCCTATGTTCGGAAATCGACCCTATAGGCGGGTTTTTGAGCATGAGACTCCAATACGAGCCTCCTTCCACCTCATGAGCCGATCCCGCGGGGACCATCTCTGGCGATCCTGCCGGACAGCCGATCCCCAGAGCCACAGCATCCGGGGCAGCCTCGTACACCTGCAGAAGCAGCGCGAGGCCAAGTTGCCGAGGGGGCGCGCTCGGGTGTCCGAAGCTCACCCAGTACAGCGCCGCGAAGGCCTCGGCCTCGGAGCAGGCGTTCCGGAAGAACTTCTGCGAGTGCGTCGGCCGGCCCGACCTGTTCGAGCGCTGGCCCGGCTCGAAGTACGCCGACCACGCGCGCCACAACCGCGAGATGCAGCGCGAGCTGCGCGACATCTTCAAGACGCGCAGCTCGGCCGAGTGGCTGCGCCTGGGCGACGAGCCGAACTTCCCGGCCGCCCCCGAGGTGTATGATCACCGCTCGTTCCGGAGGTGCCGTGGGACGGACGTTCATCACCGTGTTGATGCTGTCGGTGACGCTGAGCGTCCCCGATCTCTCGCGTGCGGACCGCGTCGTCCCCTCGGAACGGGTCAAGAGCGGCGTCTCCATCCGGGAGGGGGCCTCGCTCGAGAGTCGCCGGATCGGAAGCCTCCGGCCCGGGGACGAGGTTCCGTGGGTGGAATCGGTTCCCGGCTGGCATCGGGTGAAGCTGGGGTCGGGACGGCTCGGATTCGTGAGCGCCAGCTGGACCGAGGTGATCGCGGAGCCCTCCAACGACGTGGAGCTGGAGGGTCCCTTCCGCGTGGTGACCCGGCCCGCCCGAATGGATCCCTTCGCGGCGGTGGCCCGCTTCTTCAAGCACGACCTCATGGGGCTACTTCGAACGGTGCCGCGGATCGAGCTGGACGTGCAGGAGCCGCAGCCCGGCCTGGCGGTGCGCCAGCACTACGACCCGAGTCTCCCCGTCTCGGGCTTCGCCACGGCGCTGGGCGGCGACGGCCACTACGACATCGTGCTCGCCATCGACACCTCGGCCTCCACCGCCGAGTTCGCCGAGTCGGACGCCGACGGCGATGGGATCGGCGAGGACGTCTGGAAGGGCCGGGACTCCATCTTCCAGGCCCAGCTGCACGCCTCCTGGAACTTCGTGCGCGCGCTGGGGCGCCTGCCCGGGAACCACCGTGAGGCTCGGCGCATCCGGGTGGGCGTGGTGACCTTTGCCGGGGACGAGCGCTACCACCTCCATCCCCGGGACGAGGACTTCGAGCTCACGCCCCTCACCCTGGTGAACCTGGCCCACCGCGACGCCGTGCTCCAGATCCCGCTGACCGACGACTACGCCGTGGTCGAGGCCGAGCTCGAGCGACTGGCGGAGCTGCAGCCGTCCGGGCAGACCGACTTCGCCGCCGGAATCGGTCGAGCCCTCATCGAGTTCATGGGCGCCGAGGCCATGGGCGCCCGCAGCAAGCCGCGGCCCGAGGCCGAGCGCGTGATCCACTTCATGACCGACGGAAAGCCGCGTCTGCCCTACGACCGCAAGGAGGCCGAGCGCGCGGCGTGGCACGCGGCCCAGCTGGCCGACGAGCTCGACGTCCGGATCAACGCCTTCGCGCTCGGATACAACGTGGTCACCCGCAAGGTCCACGACTCGCTCCGGCGCATCACCGAAGAGACCGGCGGCAAGCTGGTGGAGCTCGAGAGCCCCGGCAACATCGTGCCGATCCTGGGAACCACCTCCTTCGCCTTCGTGGACCGCGTGAAGCTGGTGAACTCCACCACGCGCCGGGAGAGCGAGTTCATCAGCACCGGCATCGACGGCTCCTTCTACGGCGAGATCCCGCTGGAGAACGGCACCAACCGGATCGAGGTCGTGGCCGTGACCCACGACGACCGACGCACGCGCCGGCGCTTCGAGGTGGACTACGAGCCCGTGCCGCGCTCCGAGCTGCTGGCGGAGCAGCTCCGGGAGACCCGCCAGGAGAACGCGGAGCTGATCGAGCAGATCAAGGATCGACTGGCGTTGGCCATGGAGCGGGAGCGGACACGCCAGGAGCGCACCCTGGAGCTCCGGGTGGAGAGCGCGAGCGTCCAGTAGCGACTGTCGGCCCCTCGTTCAGCCCGCCCCGGGCCGCCCGGGGCTCCCGCCGGAGCTCGCCGGAGGGAATTGACACGACGCCCATACTCGGGCGTGAAGCCAGAACGCAGCGCAGGCTGGAAGGCCTACGAGCGCCCCGAGAGCGAGGTCACCGGCAACAAGGCCGACGACTACGTGCGACGCGCGCCCGGCACCGCCGGCATGCGCGAGGGCGTGCGCTACCAGATCTACGAGCCGTCGGACGGCCACGTGCCGACGACCCGCAGTTCCAGGATCGCTTCCCTTGGTACCCGGCCGCGGAGCACGGCGCCGACATGCTGCCCTACCCGGTCAAGTTCCTGGGCGAGAAGGCCGAGCCCCCGAGCAAGGCGCCCACGGTCGGCGAGCACAGCGCGGACGTGCTGGGGCGCGTGCTCGGGTACGACGCGGGGCGCATCGAGAGCCTGCGCAAGGCCGGCGCGCTGGGCTGAAGGAGTCCAGGCGGATCCCGCAACCCTCGACCGCGAGACCCGCAACCTGATCCGCGCGGGGCTCCCCGTAGGGGATCGACATCGCGGCCAGCGGGACGACCCTCCGATCGGCGGTTAAACTCGGCCAGTGAGGGTTACCAGGTCCAGCAGCAGAGCGCACCGGGATCGAGGGACAGCGGCCAGGCGCGCAAGCGGCTGCTCGATGAGGTCCCGCTCGCCATGCGGCTGAAGCCGGACCCCACGATCCTGACCCTGGCGGGGATCTTCGGCCTCGCGGCCGCCGCGCTCTTGTGGCACCAGGCCCACACGCACGAGCGCCTGGTCGAGTCCACCACCCTGCAGGACGCGGCCCGCTACAGCCACGCGCTCCGGGAGTTCCGGACCCTCTAC
>JASJBO010000333.1 GCA_030066475.1 Myxococcota bacterium | reverse complement strand
GGTTCCCGAAGTGGATCGCCTGGGTCGGGCAGGCCTGCTGGCAGGCCGTCACGACCTCGCCATCGGCGATCAGCCGGCCCTCGTCCTTGGCGGTCTGGCGCGCCTCGGCGACGCGCTGCACGCAGAACGTGCACTTCTCCATCACGCCCTGGCCGCGCACCGTGACGTCGGGATTCAGCATCAGCGGCATCGGCTCGGGCCAGCCCTCGATCTGGTAGTCGAACCAGTTGTAGCGGCGGACCTTGTACGGGCAGTTGTTGGAGCAGTACCGCGTGCCGATGCAGCGGTTGTAGATCATGCCGTTCAGCCCCTCGGGGCTGTGGTAGGTGGCGATCACCGGGCACACCGGCTCGCATGGGGCGGCCCCGCAGTGCTGGCACATCATGGCAGCAGTGCGGATATCGACCTCGCTGGCCGACTCGTCCGGCAGGATCGGCAGCTCGGTGCCGCCCTCGACCGCGCCGTCGCCAACCCAGCGCTCGACGCGGAGCCAGGCCATGTGGCGCCCGCGCCGGACGCCCTCCTCGCCCACCACCGGGATGTTGTTCTCGATGTAGCAGGCCGCCACGCACGCGCTGCAGCCGTTGCAGCGGTCGACGTCCATCGCGAGGCCCCAGCGGTACCCGCTGTCCTCCTCGGAGTCGAAGGCGGGATCGTATTCCTTCAGGTGGTGGACGCCGTGGCCACCGCCGTGGTCCCCGCCGTGGTCCCCCCCGTGCGACTCGCCCTCGGACGAGGCCGGGTGGCCCTCGCCCTGGGCCAGCGCCAGCAGCGACACCGCCTTCGCGAAGCCGCGCTCCCGCTGGTTCTGGCTCATCTGCACGAAGGGCAACCGCAGGAAGCCGCCGCTGGCTCGCGCCGTCGCCTTCGTCACGAGGAAGGCGCGACCGCCCGACTCGTCGGTGAGCGCCGGCAGCAGCTCCAGCACGTTCACGCCGCGCGCCTCGCCGGGGCGCCCATCGCTCTCGTGCGAGGCCCAGCGGCCCACGGTGTGGCCCTGGCCCACCGCGATGGCGATCACGTCGTCGCGCACGCCGCCGCGGGGCAGCACCGGCACCTCGAACGAGCCGGCGCTGGTTTCGACGGCGATCATGTCGCCGATCCCGAGCCCACCGAGGCGCTCGGCGGTGCCGAGGCTGATCTCGGCCCACGATTCCCAGGCGATCTTGCTGACGGGATCGGGGATCTCCTGGAGCCAGGGCAGATTCGCGCCGCGGCCGTCGAAGAGCAGCGGCGACGGCATCGCCAGCAGGGCGAACTCGCCGTTGCCCTCGAGCAGCGGCTCCGCCACCTCGAGGCGCAGCGCGCCTTCGGCCAGCGACACGGTCTGCTCCGGAGCATCGGAGAACTCACCCCCGCGAGAGAGCGCCGCGTGCCAGTCGGTGCCCGACCAGGCCTGCTCGACCAGCCCGCGGAAGCTCTGCTCGGGCAGGCCGGCCACGCCCATCTTGCGGCCCGTGTCGAGCAGCGTGTCGACCAGCGCCCGGGTGTCGAAGATGGGGCGCAGCGTCGGCTGCACGATCGAGCGCACGCCGGCGCGGGGAGCCGCGTCGCCCCAGGACTCGAGCGCCGTGTGGTCGGGCAGCACGAGCTGGGCGCGCTCGGTGGTCTCGTCGGGCATCGACGCGAACGACACCACGAAGGGCACCTTGCCGAGCGCCTCACCGAAGCCGGCGGACGGCGGCAGCGTGTGCGCCGGATTCGAGTCGTGCACGAGCAGCACGCCCACCTTGCCCGTCTTCATGGCGTCGATCAGGGCGAGCGTCTCGCGATAGCTGGCGCGCTTGCGCTCGACCGGCGCGGCATCGAAGCGCACGCCGCGCCCGACGGCGCCGAGCGCCCAGTCGAGCAGCAGCACGGCGCCGGCCGTCGCGGTGGCGCGGCGACTCGAGAGCGCGGCGCCCGGCGGCATCGCCACCGGCGCCTCGGCCTTCGCGAGCGCCTTGCCGAGCCGCTCGAGGGTCGCCTCCGGGACACCCGCCGCGGCCGCGACGGAGGCCGTGTCGAAGCCGGCCAGCAGGCCGCGCAACGAGCCGCGCGCCTCCGGCGTACCGCCGCCGTTCGCGAGCGCCACCCGCGCCAGCGCCAGCGCCACCATGCCCTCCGTGCCGGGCTTGGCCGCGACCCACTCGTCGGCGTTCGAGGCCGTCATCGACAGCCGCGGACCGACGTACACGAAGTGCGTGCCGCGGCGCTCGGCGGAGTCGGCGTCGCGCGCCTCGGCGAGCTGGCGGGCGTGTTCGGTCGGCGAGAGGCCGGTCTCGAGGAAGTCGGAGCCGAAGTCGATCACGAAGTCGGCCCCGGAGAGGTCGAAACGGGGCTCGGCCTCGGTGCCGAACACGGTGCGCGAGGCGCCGAGCAGCGCCTCGTTGGCGAACGGCTCGTACACGACGCGCCCGCCCGCGCCGACCGCGTCGACCCAGCGGTCGATCCAGGCGCTCTCGGTGGGCCCGGTCTCGCCGCCCAGCACCCAGGTGCGGCCCCGGGCCTGGCGCACCTGGTCGGCGAGCAGGTCGACCGCCTCGTCCCAGGAGATCGGCTGCCAGGCCCCGTCGCTGCCGCGCTTCATGGGCCCGGGGAAGCGGTCGGGGTGGAAGGTGCGGCCGATCGAGGTCTGGCCGCGCGCGCACAGCGCGCCGCGGTTGATCGGGTGCTCGGGATTGCCCTCGAGCTTCACCGGCCGCGCCTCGCGCGTGCGCACGTGCAGGCCGCAGCCGACTGGGCACTCCTGGCACGTCGAGGCGTAGTAGTTGGCGATGCCGGGAGTGATCTCCTCGGGCTGCACCACGTAGGGGATCAGCTTGGAGACGTGGTCCGAGCAGCCGGCGGTCGCCGCGGCGCCGGCGCTGGCACCAACGAACTTGAGGAAGTCGCGACGGTCGATCTGGGACATGCGTCCTTCCTAGTAGTGACAGACCAGGCAGTCTTGCGACGCCTCGTTCTCGCGATGGCACTTGATGCACCACCCCATCTCCAGCTTCTGCGCTGGCAGCCCGTAGACCCACCACTTGGTGTCCTCGGTGAGGTAGAGCTTGTCCATCTTTTCGACCGGGCCGTGGCAGGTGTTGCACTCGACGCCGGCCGCCACGTGTCGGTTGTGGCGGAACTGCACGTGCTCGGGCACGCGATGGATCTGCAGCCACTCGACCGGCCGCTTCTCTTCCCAGTGCTGCTTCAGGATCTGCACGCCCTCGAGGTCGCCGCCGAAGTGGGTGTGGCAGCCCATGCAGCTCTCCACCGACGGGACGCCTGCGGCCTGCGAGCGGTCGGTGCCGGTGTGGCAGTACAGGCAGTCGATCTGATACTCGCCGGCGTGAAGCCGATGACTGAACGGGATCGGTTGCTTGGGTCCCGGTGCATCGGCGTCCCAGGCGGCCGCCTGGGCCTTCTGCGCCTTGTCGCTCGAGGTCTGCGCGTCGACGCGATCGGGGCCGGGGAGCCCCAGGACCAGACCGCCGGCCAGCAGACCCGCGACGGCGGCCTCGATCGCTCGCTGTCGCAGCCCGTTCGCGCTCACCATAGACCCCCGCTGTTCGAGCCCTGCGCGCGCCGCGTCGACAACCGATCGGGAATCGGGTCCGGCGGCTCGCTCGGCCCCGTGCCGTCGCGCGCGATGAGGATTCGAGATGGGTGCGCCGCGCGGCGGTTGGGGACGTCGGCCCCGTGGTTTTCGCGAGTTGTTATTAGGGAGTCCTACGCGCTGCGTCAACCGGCGCAGAAAGACCCAGAAGCGAATGGAAACGCGGATGTTCCAGGACAAACAGCGTTTCCAGGAGTGCCGGGAACCCGTGCAGCCAGCTAGAATCAGGGGCCATTCCGCGGCACGCCGCTCGCACACCCGAGAGATGAAAAGGAAGCGAAAGCGATGGGCGAATCCTGGATTGACGACGCCGTTCGCACCCCCCGCGGGCGCGCCGAGAACGAGTCGGGGGCCCCGTCGGGAATCCACCAGCAGAGGCTGCTCGGAGAGGTCCAGCCGTGATCGACTTCGAGCCGAGCGAAGAGCAGCAGCTGGTCATCGAGACGGTGCGGCAGTTCGCCGCCAACGAGATCCGGCCCGTCGCCCGCGAGTGCGACGAGGCGCGCGAGCTGCCGAAGGCGGTTCTCGAGCACGCCCACGAGCTCGGGCTGGTGGCCAACGCGCTGCCAACGTCGGTGGGCGGCGGCGGGGAGCGCAGCGCCGTGACGGGCGCCCTGATCGCGGAAGAGCTGGCCTGGGGCGACCTCTCGATCGCGCTCGGAATCCTGTCGCCGGGGCTCACCGCCTACCCGCTCGCCGAGTTCGGAGCCTCCGAGCAGCAGTCGGGGCTGAAGCGCTACGCGGGCGCAAGCTACGTGCCCGGCTCGCTCGCGCTGGTGGAGCCGCGCTTCGACTTCGACCCCTATCGGCCCAAGACGACCGCGCGCCGCGACGGCGACGACTACGTGCTGGACGGCGAGAAGTGCTTCGTGCCCTGGCAGGACGGCGCCGAGGAGCTGGTCGTGGTCGCGGCCGAGGGCGAGGCGCTCCAGGCGTTCCTGGTGCCGCGCAATGCCGCGAACCTCGCCGCCGAGCCCGAGCGCAACCTGGGCATCCTGGCGCTGCCCACCGCCCAGCTCACGCTCTCGGGCGTGCGCGTCCCGGCGTCTCGGCGTCTGGGCGGCGAGGCCGGCGCCGACGTGCGCCGTCTGGTGGCGCAGGGTCGCGTCGGCCTGGCGGCGATGGCGGTGGGCGTGGCGCGCGCGACCTTCGAGGTGGCGCGCGACTACGCCAGGGAGCGAGAGGTGTTCGGGGTGCCGGTGGCCACCAAGCAGGCCATCGCATTCAAGCTGGCCGACATGGCCATCGAGATCGACGGCGCGCGGCTGCTGGCCTGGGAGGCGGCCTGGAAGCTCGACCACGGCCAGGACGCGACGCGCGAGGCGCTGCTGGCGAAGCACCAGGCGCAGCGCGTGGCGGTCGAGGCCGCCGACGGCGCCGTGCAGGTGCTGGGCGGGCACGGCTACATCCGCGACTACCTGCCCGAGCTCCACCTGCGCAACGCGCGCGGCTTCTCGAGCTTCGAAGCACTCACGCTGGTCTAGACGGGAGCACAGCGATGACGATCTCCTTCGACATGGGCGCCGGCACCGAGCACGGCCGCGACGAGACCCACAAGATCGCGACCGACGTGATGCGTCCGATCTCCCGCAAGTACGACTTCCAGGAGCACGACATGCCCTGGGAGTTCGTCAACCACATGTGGCAGCGCAACCTCGCGCGCGATGCGCGCGACGACCACGGCCCCACCGACGGCATGGTGACGGTGTGCGTGCAGACCGAGGAGCTGTGCTGGGGCGACGCGGGCATGTACCTGCGCATGCCGAGCCCGCTGCTGGGCGGCTCGGCGATCGCCGCCGCGGGCACGCCGGAGCAGCGCGAGCGCTTCCTCAAGCCCTTCCGCGAGGGCGAGCCGAAGTGGGGCGCGATGGCCATCACCGAGCCGCAGGCGGGCTCGGACGCCGCGGCGATCCAGACGACCGCCGAGCTCGACGAGTCGACCAACGAGTGGGTGCTCAACGGCACCAAGATCTTCTGCACCGCCGGCCACGGCGCGCTCGAGTACGAGGGCGGCGTCGTCGTGGTGTGGGCGACCGTCGACAAGAGCGCCGGGCGCGCCGGCATCAAGTCCTTCGTGGTCCAGGCCGGCACGCCGGGCGTCACGGTCACCGGCCTCGAGAACAAGCTGGGGATCCGCGCGTCCGACACCGCCACCCTGGTGCTCGAGAACTGCCGCGTGCCGCGCGAGAACCTGCTCGGCAGCGCCGAGGTAAAGAGGCGCGACCCGAGCAAGGCGGGCGACCAGGGCTTCAAGGGCGCCATGGCGACCTTCGACGCCAGCCGCCCGATCGTGGCCGCGATGGCGGTGGGCGTGGGCCGCGCCTCGCTCGACTTCGTCGTGGAGGAGCTGGGCCGCCAGGGCGTGGAGATCCGCTACGACGCGCCGCCGCGCGAGCTGACCGCCATCGAGCGCGACGTGATCGAGATGGAGGCCGAGCTCCAGGCCGCGCGCCTGCTCACCTGGCGCGCCGCCAAGATGATCGACCGCGGGCAGCGCAACAACCTCGAGGCGTCGATGGCCAAGGCCAAGGCGGGGCTGGCCGTGAGCCGCATCACCCAGAAGGCCGTCGAGCTGCTCGGCCCCCCCGGCTACTCGACCAAGCTGCTGGTCGAGAAGTGGATGCGCGACGCGAAGATCAACGACATCTACGAGGGCACCCAGCAGATCAACCAGCTGATCGTGGCGCGCCGCATCCTGGACTACTCTTCGAGCGTCCTGCGCTAGCAGGCCGACCCACTCCTGCTCCGCAAGCGGAGCCGCGTAGCTGCGGAGCGCGCAGCGAGCCGAAGGCGAGCGAAGGTCATCACGATAGGAGAGCGCCGCATGCCCGTGAGCCAGGAGCTGCTGGAAATCCTCGTCTGCCCCGAGACCAAACAGCCGGTCGCGCCGGCTCCCGACGAGCTTCTCGAGCGGCTCAACGCGAAGATCCGCGCCGGCGAGCTGCGCAACCGAGGTGGCGCCAAGGTCGAAGCCGAGCTCGCCGAGGCCCTGCTCCGCGAGGACGGCGCCCTGCTCTACCCGATCCACGACGGCATCCCCGACATGCTCATCGACGAGGCCATCGAAGTCGGCGGGTAGCTTCGTAGAGACTGATTGCGTTGCGCTGGCGGCCTGATTGACTTCGCTCGCCTGCGGCTCGCTGCGCGCTCCGGCTTCGCCTCCGCTTGCGCGGGCGACCTGCACGCTTCGAACTGGCTGGGCAGGCCGGCGAGACGGGTCTTACTGAGCGAACTCGCGGCGCTTCAGCTGGCGGACGTATTCCGCGAGCTCGTCGTCGGCGGCGACCATGTCGGAGACGCGCTGCTCGCACTCGGCGGCGGCGCTGCGCAGCGGTGCCAGGTCGATGCGCAGGCCGAGGAAGGCGCCCAGCGCCTCGACCAGCGCCAGGGCGCCGCGCGGGTTCGGAGACACGTGGATGTAGTGCGGCAGTCCGGCCCAGAAGCTCGCGACCTCGCAGTCGGTGTCGCGCAGCCGCTCGGCGAGAACGCCGACGATGCCGGTCGGGCCCTGGTAGCTGGTGGTCTCGACGCCGAGCGCCTCGAGCCGCTCGGGCCGGCTGCCGACACAGCTCACCCGGACGGGCAGGGAATAGAGCACGTCGCCGAGGAACGCGCCCACGAGCGCCACGCGCCGGATGCCGAGCGTCTCGACCAGCTCGACCACCTGGTCGCCGAAGTGGCGCCAGCGCAGGTGGGGCTCGACCCCGACGCCCACCACCAGATCGGAGTCGGCGTCGGCGGAGCCGAAGCGGAAGCGCGTGACCGGCCACTCGAGCGAGCGCACCCGACCCGCCTCGACGTCGACCTCCGGGCGGCGAACCGTGAAGTCGTAGTACTCCTCGGGGTCGATCTCGGCGAGCGGCACCGCCTGGATCTGGTTGGCGATGTAGCCCGCCGCCGTGGTCGAGGCCTCGCCGGCATCGTTCCAGCCCTCGAAGGCCAGCACCAGCGCCGGATTGCTGAGCGCCGGTCGCACCTCGAAGCGAAGAGGGCCCGCCATGCGCGGGAGCTTAGCGAACGAAGCGATAGCCGTGGCCGCGCACCGAGAGGATGTGCTTCGGACGGGACGGATCGCTCTCGACATAGCGCCGCAGACGCGCCACGAAGCTGTCGACCACCCGAGTGCGGGTGTCGGGGTGGAGCCCCCAGACCTCCTGGAGCAGCTCCGCTCGGGGCACGGCGCGCCCTTCGCGCTCGACCAGCGCCCGCAGCAGCGCGTTCTCGCGCGTGGTGAGCCGCACCGTCCCGGAGGGCCCCTCGATCTCGAACCGATCGAAGTGCACCGTGACGTCGCCGAACCGGACCGGCGCCGCCTCCTCGCTCTCCGGCCCGCCGCCCCAACGGCGCCGCCGCAACAGCGCGCGCACCCGGGCCAGCAGCTCCTCGAGCAGGAACGGCTTGGTCAGGTAGTCGTCGCCGCCCTCCTCGATGCCGCGCACCAGGTCGGCGGGGTCGTCCTTCGCCGTCAGGATCAGGATCGGCAGGAAGTTGCCCGCCGCGCGGACGCGCCGCGCGACCTCGAGCCCGCCCATCTCGGGCAGCATCAGGTCGAGGATCACCAGGTCGAGCCCGCCGTCGCGCAGGATTCGGTCGACCGCCGCGCGGCCGTCGCCGACCACCTCCACCTCATGGCCCTCGGCCTCGAGGTTGAAGCGCAGCCCGTCGGCGATGTGCGCCTCGTCTTCGACGATCAGGATCAGCGGCATCGGGTTCTCTGGACTTCGCTCG
>JASJBO010000332.1 GCA_030066475.1 Myxococcota bacterium | reverse complement strand
CCGGGATAGAACAGGCCGGCCACGGCGGCGGGACGCGTTCGGGACATGCCGGGATCTTGACGCGCCCGGCGCGACGTCGCATCCCTCCCGGATGGCCCAGCATCCCGCCCGCCACTGGCACCGGCTCCCCGACGGCCGGGTCCAGTGCGACGTGTGCCCGCGCGAGTGTCGGCTCGCCGACGGCCAGCGGGGGCTGTGCTTCGTGCGCGCGCGCGCCGGCGACCAGCTGGTGCTCGACACCTGGGGGCGCTCGAGCGGCTTCTGCGTCGACCCGATCGAGAAGAAGCCGCTGAACCACTTCCTGCCGGGCACGCCGGTGCTCTCGTTCGGGACCGCCGGCTGCAACCTCACCTGCCGCTTCTGCCAGAACTGGGACATCAGCAAGTCGCGCGAGATCGACACCCTGGCCGACGCGGCCGAGCCCGAGACGATCGCCCGCGCCGCGCGCGCGCTCGGCTGTCGCAGCGTGGCCTTCACCTACAACGACCCGGTGATCTTCCTCGAGTACGCCGTCGACGCGGCGCGCGCCTGCCGCGCCGCCGACCTGCGCACGGTGGCCGTGACCGCCGGCTACGTGAACCCCGACGCGCGCCGCGAGCTGTTCGCCCACCTGGACGCGGCCAACGTCGACCTCAAGGGCTTCACCGAGGACTTCTATCGCAGCCTGTGCAGCGGCCGTCTCCAGCCGGTGCTCGACACGCTCGTGTACGTCCAGCACGAGACCCCGGTGTGGCTGGAGATCACCACCCTGCTGATCCCCGGCCAGAACGACTCGGACGCCGAGCTCGAGGCCGCGAGCGCCTGGGTGGTGGAGCACCTCGGCCCCGACGTCCCGTGGCACTTCACCGCCTTCCATCCCGACTATCGCATGCAGGACGTCCCGCCGACGCCCACGGCCACCTTGCGGCGCGCGCGCGCGATCGCCCGGCGCGCCGGCATGCACCACGTCTACACCGGCAACGTCCACGACGAGCCCGGACAGAGCACGTGGTGCCACGGCTGCGGCGAGAAGCTGATCGGCCGCGACTGGTACGTGCTCTCCGACTGGAACCTCACGGCCGACGGCCACTGCCGCCGCTGCGGGACTCCGTGCGCCGGCGTGTTCGAGGCGCGGCCCGGCGACTGGGGCGCGCGGCGCCAGCCGGTGCGCCTCGCCGACTTCGCGACCGGCCGCGCCTGATCGCCGTTACCCTGCGTCCATGCGATTCGCTGCGCTTCGCCTGCTGGCGCCCCTGCTCGCGCTCGCAGGAGCGCTCGGCTGCGCGCTCGCGTGCGGCGCGCCGGGCCGCGCGGCTGCCCGCGAGCCGTCGGTCGTGATGATCTCGCTGGACGGGACGCGCCCGGCCGACGCGCGCGGGCTGCCGGTCTTCGAGCGCATCGCCCGCGAGGGCGCCCTTGCCGAGCGGCTCGTGCCGGCGCGCCCCAGCAACACGTTCCCCAACCACGTGACGCTCGTGACCGGCGTCGCTCCCGACCGGCACGGCATCGTGAACAACTCGTTCTCGGATCCCGAGCGCGGCCGCTACCGCTACGAGGCCGACCCGACCTGGATCGAGGTGGAGCCGCTGTGGTCGCTGCTCGCCGGCGCGGGCCTGGCCTCGGCGTCCTTCCACTGGGTGGGCTCCGAGGGGGCGTGGCGCAGCGGGCGCGGCCCGCGCGAGTACCGCCGCTTCGACGCGAGCGTGCCCGCCCACGACAAGCTCGAGCAGGTGCTCGCCTGGCTCGAGGCCCCCGACCCGCCCCGCCTGATCACCTGCTGGCTGCCGGGCGCCGACCGCGCCGCGCACCGGCACGGGCCCGGCGCGCCCGAGGCCGTCCGGGCACTGGCGCGCCAGGCCGAGGCGCTCGCCGTCCTGGTCGAGCGCCTCGAGGCCCGCGGGCTGCGGCCCTCGACCACCCTGCTGCTGGTCTCGGACCACGGCATGGAGGCGGTCACGCGCACCGTCGACCTGGGGCGCGCGCTCGACGCGGCGGGCGGCGGCGCCGAGGTGCTGGGGGGCGGGGGCTTCGCGACGGTGTGGCTGCGCTCCCCGACGCTCTCGGTCGAGGCCGTCGTGGAGGTGGCTCGCGGCCTCGGCCTCGAGGCCTGGGCGCGCGCGCGAGCGCCCGCCGCCTGGCGCCTGAGCCACCCGCGCTTCGGCGACGTGGTGGTGCAGGCACCGCCCGGCACGGGGATCGTGCGCCACGACGACGGCGCCCTGGTGCGCGACGCTGCGGCGGGGCCGCTCGAGCTGCGCGGATCGCACGGGTACGCACCCGAGCGCCCCGGGATGGCGGCGTTGTTCGCGGCGTGGGGTCGCGGGGTCGCGCCCGGCGGCCGACCCGGCACCGTGCGCGCGGTCGACGTGGCGCCTACTGTTCTCGCGTTGCTGGGCGTGCCGGTGCCGTCCTGGATGGAGGGGCGCCCGATCGAGCTGGGCGGGGAGTGAACCGATGCGAGGAAGGGTCTGGCTGCTCGCCGCCGCGCTGGTCGCGCTGGTCGCGCCGCTGGGGGCGGCCGCCGCCGGCGACGACACGTGGTACGCGCAGCGCCTCACGGGCGGTGACACCCCGCTGCGCGTCGAGCACTTCTGGTCGAAGGGGCGCAAGCTGCGCACCCAGACCGTGGTCGGGGGCTACCCGATCGTCACCATCGTGAACGGCGCCACCTACTACGTGATCGACCCCCTGCGCGGCTTCGGCCTCGCCATCGAGCGCAGCTCCAGGGCGCAGGGCCTCGACGCCGAGCGCAAGACGAAGCGTCCCTTCGGACTGGAGGGCGAGCGGCTGATCGCCGACGGCGCCGAGCCGGTGCGCAAGGGCAAGCTCGCCGGCCGGCAGAGCCAGCTCTACCGCCAGACCGACCACCTCGGCCGCCGCGAGGTCTGGATCACCGACGACGCACTCGGGCTGCCGCTGCGCCTCGAGGCGTTCGATCGCAGCAGCGGCGCCACGGTGCGCACCGACTTCGTGGACTGGGCCCGCGACCTGCCGATCCCGGACGGCTTCTTCGAGCCCCCGGCGGGCGTCCAGCTCGAGCGGCTGACCTACGACGAGTACGTGAAGCGCTCCGCCGAGGAGGTGCTGGGTCCGGCGCCGGTCATGCACGGTGATCTGCTGCACGGCCGCTGAGGGATGTCCAGATCCGCCGAGAGCCCGGCCGGCCAGCGCGCGATCTGGAGGCCGGAGCGCGTCTTCCTGCTCCTGGCCCTCGGCTTCGGCTCCGCCCTGGCGCTGCTCTCGCCTCCCCTCACGGCTCCCGACGAGGGCCGCCACCTGGCGCGGGTCTACCTGCTCTCGGAGGGAGAGCTGGCGATCCCCCGGGCCGCCGATGGCGCCTCGATCCCGCGCAGCCTGGTGAAGCTGTTCCGCCGCGTGGGCCAGATCTGGCCGCAGCAGGAGGCCGGCGAGCGCCTCGGCCCGGCCGTGTTGCTCAACCTGATGCGCCTGCCGCTCGACCCCGACGAGCGGGCTCCCGTGCGCAACCTCGCCCGCTACGGACCCACCGCCTACGCGTCGCAGGCGTTGGGCGTCGCGATCGCGCGCCAGCTCGGGCTGTCGGCGGCGGGCGTCGTGTACGCCGGGCGCATCGGCAACCTGCTGCTCTGGAGCGTGCTCGTCGCCTGTGCGATTCGCCTGACCCCGATGCGCCGCTGGGCGCTGTGTCTCCTCGGCCTGATGCCCATGCACCTCTACCTCGCCGCCTCGCTCTCGGCGGACTCCAGCACGAGCGGGCTGGCCGTGCTCTTCGTCGCCCTGGTGCTGCGCGCGGGCTTCGGTCCCGAGGCGCGGGTGCGCCACCTCGAGCTGATCGGCCTGTGCGCGATCGCGGCCATGCTCAGCCTCACGAAGCTGGGCTACTGGGCGGTCGTCGCGTCGGCACTGGTCATCCCGGTCGACCGCTTCGGAACTCGCCGGAGGCAGCTCGCCGCGCTGACCGCCCTGGCCGCCTGCGCCGTCCTGCCGTCATCGCTCTGGTGGCTCCACACCCAGGGCTCGAGCCTCGGCGTGCCGACGGAGGGCGTCGATCCGCGCGCCCAGGTCCTGCACGTCCTGTCGGATCCGCTCGGCTTCCTGGGGCTGCTGGCGGCTACGCTGCAGGCGCTGGCGACCGTCTACCTGCGAACCTTCGTCGGCGTCCTGGGTCGGCTCGACGTCGTCCTGCCGCTGTGGGCGCTGGTCGCCTACGGGGGTGGGCTGCTGGCCTCCGCGGCCCTCGACGGTCCCGACCCGGAGGGCCTCACCCCCGTCCATCGCGCGTTCCTGCTCGCACTGTTCGCCGGCTCGATCGGGCTCCTGTTCGGTGTCGTCTACGCGCTGTGGAATCCCGCCGGGGCCTACGCCATCGAGGGGGTGCAGGGCCGCTACTTCATTCCCCTCGCGCCGCTGCTCCTCGTCGCGATTCCGGGCCGCCCGGTGGCGCTCACCGAGCGCACCCGAGCGTTGGCCTGCAGCGCGCTCAGTGCCGGGATCCTGGCGCTGGCACTGCGCGCGAGCTGGCTGCGCTACTTCACCGCCTGAGCTGGGGATCGAAGCCAGGCTCTGCCATCTTCGCCCGATCCGGAGGTGAGATCCATGGACGCGTCGATGTCGCTCGATCAGCTGCGCGAGCTGTTCCTGACCACCGAGGCCTCGCGCGCCGCGCGCACGATCGCCATCGTGGGCAGCCTGCTGCTGGCCGCCACGGTCCTGCAGCTCGTGCGCAGGGGCTCGCTGCGCGAGGAGTACACGCCGATCTGGCTGATCGTGTCGGCGGGCATCGTCCTCGTGAGCGTGCGCATGGACCTGCTGCACGCCACCTCGCGGCTGCTCGGCGCCTGGACGCCGAGCTCGACGCTCTTCTTCCTCGGCGAGCTCTTCCTGGTGGCGATCTGCCTGAACTTCGCCGTGCGGCTGTCGCGCACGAGCCTCCAGCTCAAGAACCTGTCCCAGGAGGTCGCGCTGCTCCGCTCCGCCATCGAGGACCGCGCCGACCGAAGTCCACCCGGCTAACTGCTGACCCAGGTGATGTTGGCGTCGGCGATCTGGGGCGTGCCCTCGGCGATCATTGCGAGCTTGCGCGCCACGGTGCCCGCCAGCTCGCGCAGGGCCACGGCCGGCGGCGCGTCGGGGGCGTGGATCAGGATCGGCCGGCCGCTGTCGCCGCCCTCCACCACGCGCGGGTCGATCGGGACCTCGCCCAGGAAGTCCACGCCCAGCTCGTCGGCGACCCGCTGGCCGCCGCCCTGGCCGAAGATGTAGTACTTGCGGTCCGGCAGGTCGGGCGGCGTGAAGTACGACATGTTCTCGATGATGCCGAGCACCGGCACGTTGACCTTCTCGAACATCGCCAGACCCTTGCGCGCGTCGATCAGCGACAGGTCGTTGGCCGTCGTCACGATCACCGCGCCCGAGAGCGGCGCCTGCTGGGTGAGCGTGAGCGCGGCGTCGCCGGTGCCCGGCGGCAGGTCCACCACCAGGTAGTCGAGCTCGCCCCACGCCACGTCGGTCATGAACTGGCGGATCAGGCCGTGCACCATCGGGCCGCGCCAGATCACCGGCGAGTCGTCGCTGAGGAAGAAGCCCATCGACATGAGCTTCAGGCCGAGGCCCTCGTGCGGGAGGATGGTCTTCTCGCGGGTCGCGGGGCGGCCGGTCACGCCGGTCAGCAGCGGCAGCGAGGGGCCGTAGACGTCGGCGTCCATCAGGCCCACGCTGGCGCCGGTCTCGCGCAGCGCCAGCGCCAGGTTCACCGCCACGGTGCTCTTGCCGACGCCGCCCTTGCCCGAGGCGACGGCCAGCACGTTCTTCACGCCGGGCAGCACGTCGCCCTGCGGGCCGGCGGCGGCGCGGCCGCGCGTGTTGGCGGTCATCGTCACGGCCACCTCGGCGACGCCGGCCAGCGCCCCGACGCGCTCGCGGGCGGCCTGCTCGAACTGCTCCTTCACCGGGCAGGCCGGCGTGGTCAGCTCGATGTCGAAGGCGACCCGGTCGCCCTCGATCGCGAGGTTCTTGACGAAGCCGAGCTCGACGATGCTCTTGCCGAAGTCGGGGTCGACGATCGGCCGCAGGGCGTCGAGGACGGCGGCGGGCGTGACGGGGCTCGCCATCGGGGGCTCTCCTTGGGCTCGCCAGGGGGTCGCGGCCGCTCCGGCCGCACTCGCCGCGAGCGCCGGCCGAGTCTAACCCAGCCATTCCATGGCCGCGGAGCGCGCAGCGGCGGCCGCGGAGCGCGCGCCCTCGGGGCGAGGATGGGTCAGTCGGCGAGCAGGCGCGCGACCGCGCGCGCGCCCGCCTCACGGAGCCGGAGGCGCACGTCGCGAGTCTCCCCGCGGATCGTTCGCGGCGTCAGCAGGGCCTGGTTGAACTCCAGCAGTCGCGCGATCGCGGTCAGTATCTCGTCCGCCTCGAGGGCGTCCTGCGCGTCGCGCAGGGTGTCGGCCGCGCCGCTGCTCGCGAGCGCCGCGATCAGCTCGGCAGAGCCCGCGCTCTGGAGTCCCGCCAGCCCCTCCTCGACGAATCCGAGATCCCACAGCAGCCCGTCGCGCCAGGTCGAGGGCCGCGCGGTCACCGGCGCGTCCGAGGCGAGGTTGCCCGAGTTGCGCCGGTCGCGTCCGAAGCCCTGCCACGCGATCGCGGACGCGTCGGCGATCCCCGGCGTGTCCCAGACGAAGAGGCCGCCCTCGCGCGTCCAGACCGCCAGCTCGGAGAGGCCGTCGCCGTCGAGGTCGCCGACGATCGGGCTGCCGATCATCCAGCCGTGGGTGAACTTGGGAAAGCCCGGGGCCAGCTGCCCATCGGCGGAGTACGCGCGCACGAGGTAGGCGCCGCTGCCCTGCACCACGTCGGGCCGGCCGTCGCCGGTCACGTCCGCCAGGGTGGGGCTGGACAGGAACTGCAGGTCGTCCATCACGACCGGGAAGACCGGGCCGTCGCCGGTCGGGTCGAACAGGCCGCCGGTCCGCGGGTCCCACACCGTCACCTGGTGGTCGCCGAACTCCTGGCTGGCCGAGGCCGCCACGTCGATCAGCTGCCGCACCCCGGCCGTGGCGGCCGCGTACTCGGGCGCGCCGTCGCCGTCGAGGTCGCCGAAGGCTCCGGAGCCCAGCGCGGCGAAGAACGGGCCGTCCGGCGAGCCCACGGTCTCCGGCACCGCGACGAAGAAGCCGCCGTTCGGGAAGTCGACCGCGAGGGTGTTGGGGTTGCCGAACTGGTCGTCGCCGAGGGTGGGCTGACCGGCCGCGTCGAGGATCAGCGCCGGCCCCGCGGTGCCGAAGATCGCCACGTGCAGGGCGTCGCTGCCGTCGCTCGGGTCGAGATCGGCCAGCGCGGGGCTGCCGGGGGTCCCGGTGCCGACGTTGGGCAGGAGCTGTGAGATCAACAGCGGGATCCGCACCGGCCAGCCGTCGACGAACGGGCCGCCGGCGTGGTCCTCGCCGTCGGCGTGCAGGGCGTAGACCCGACCGGCCACCTCGACCGTGAACTCGTCGCCGACGTCGACCTGGCCCGTCAGCAGGGCCTGCACCAGGATCGAGTCGGTGCCGAAGGGCGTGGCGTCGCGGTACTCCTCGTTGCTGGTGACGACGATCTCGGGGCTGCCGTCCGCGTCGAGGTCGCCCACCGCGGGCGATCCGATCAGCTTGGTCAGCCGCTCCAGGGGCACGGAGCCCGCGCGCGGCGTCGCCTTCCCGGTCGCGGGATCGATGTCGACCTGGCTGCGGTCGGCCACGCGCACGGGGAATCCCGA
Organism: Myxococcota bacterium; assembly: GCA_030066475.1. The sequence goes on along the minus strand of JASJBO010000332.1, from coordinate 604 downwards.
GACCGGGCTGCCGTCGTGGCGCCAGGCGTAGACGTGGCCGTCGGCCGCGGCCGCCACGAGCTCGAGGTCGCCGTCGCCGTCGAGGTCCGCCAGGGTGGGCCCGGCGAGGAAGCCGGGGTCCGCGTCGTTGTAGCGGTCGCGGTTCTCGGGCTGCGACAGTGCCGGGTCGCTGGTGACCGGGAACCCGGGGCGCGGGTTGCCCCGGTCGTCGAACACGTAGAGCCGCCCCTCGCCGCTCGCCGCCACGATCTCGATGCGCCCGTCGCCGTCGAGGTCGTCCGCCGCCACCGCCGCCACCACGGCCTCGTGCGGGATGGGGACCGGCCCGGCCGGCTCCCAGGCCGGCGACGGGTGCACGGCGATGGGCTCGGTCGCGACGGGGAAGCCGTCGATCGACGCGCCGGTGGCGCCGTCCACGACGTGGATGCGACCGGCCCCCGTGGCCTGGATCAGCTCGAGCACGCCGTCGCGATCCACGTCGGCCAGGGCCGGAGACGACTCGCCCGACTCGCCCGTGAAGATCGGCGGGAAGACGAGGCTCGGGTCACTGTGGATCGCCACGGTGCGGCGGTCGATGCCGATCCGGTCCTCGCTGTCCCGGACC
>JASJBO010000331.1 GCA_030066475.1 Myxococcota bacterium | reverse complement strand
GGGCAGCGGGGCGCCGACACGGCCGAGACCCCCTCGCTGGCCCGCTTCGACCTGCCCGGGCGCCATCCCTCGCTGGGCGGCGACACTCCCGGCCGCGCCTTCGTCACCGTGATGGAAGGCTGCGACATGTTCTGCAGCTTCTGCATCGTGCCGCTCACCCGCGGCCGCGAGGTCAGCCGGCCGGCGGACGCGATCGTCGCCGAGGCCGAGGGGCTGGCGGAACAGGGCGTGGTCGAGCTGACCCTGCTGGGCCAGACCGTCAACGCCTACGGCCGCCACGACCTGCGCCGCGGGCGCGCCGAGGAAGCGGGCACCGTGGCGTTCGCCGAGCTGCTGCGGCGCCTCGACCGCATCCCCGGGATCGAGCGCCTGCGCTACACGAGCCCGCACCCGATCTTCTTCGACGACGCCCTGGTGCGCGCCCACGGCGAGCTCGAGACGCTCCAGCCCCACGTCCACCTGCCGGTGCAGAGCGGCTCCGACGCGGTGCTCGAGCGCATGCGGCGGCGCTACCGCGGCGACGACGTGCGCCGCCTGGCCGAGCGCCTGCGCGCGGCACGGCCCGACGTGGCCCTCACCACCGACCTGATCGTGGCCTTTCCGGGCGAGAGCGAGGCCGACTTCGAGGCCACGCTCGAGCTGGTGCGCGCCGTGGACTTCGTCGACAGCTACTCGTTCAAGTACTCGGCGCGCCCCGGCACGGCCGCGGCCGGGCTGCCCGGCGCGGTCCCCGAGAAGGAGGCCCAGACGCGCCTCGAGGCGCTCCAGGCGCTCCAACGCCGCCAGACGCTCGCCTACCACCGCAGCCGCGTCGGAGAGAAGACCGAGGTCCTCCTCGACGGCCCGAGCCGGCGCCCCGGCCAGCTCGCCGGGCGCGACCCCCAGCATCGGGTCGTGAACCTCGAGGCCGCGGCCTTCCCCGAAGCGGCCCCCGGCGACCGCATCGCCGTGCGGCTGGCCGAGGCCACCCCCCACTCGCTGCTCGGCGAACCTGCGTCCATCCTGCCCGAATGAGTTGAAGGCGTTGCCGCCTCCTGCCGATGGAAGGAGCGGTAGGGAGCCCCAGGGCTCGTACGGTTGCCGGCCCCGGGGGGTGGGGCCGGCGCCGCCTACCTGCGCCAGGGGGGAAGGATGGCCAAGGCGCGCGTCCTGGCGGTCGACGACCAGCGCTACTTCCGGGCGTTCCTCGAGGACCTCCTCGTGCAGGAGGGCTACGAGGTCGCGACGGCGGAGTCCGCCGAGGACGCGGTGCGCGCGATCGAGCGCGAGCCGTTCGACGTGGTGGTGACGGACATGGTGATGCCCGGCACCTCCGGCCTCGAGCTGGTCGAGCGGCTCAAGTCGCGCTGGCCCGACCAGGACGTCGTGGTGGTCACCAGCGTGGGCGACGTGCGCACCGCCGTCGATGCGATGCGGCTCGGCGCCAGCGACTACCTGCTGAAGCCGCTCGACTCGACCCTCCTGTCGCGCTCCCTCGACTCCATCCTCCAGCGCCGCCGCCTGCGCCAGGAGCACGCGGCGCTGATGGCCGAGAACCTCGAGTACCTCGGCGCCCTGTCGCTCTACGAGCGCGCGATGGCGCTGCTCTCGACCCTCGCGCTCGAGCCGCTGGCCGACCGCATCGTCGAGGGTCTGTGCCTCGAGGTGCGCGCCCAGGGCGGCGTCGTGTGGATCGCGCGCGCCGACGACCCCGAGCGCCTGCGACTGTGTGCGGCGCGCGGGCTGGTGCGCGTGGAGCGCGAGCCCGAGGAGCTGGCCGCCGATGCGCTGCCCGCGCCGCTGGCGAGCGCCAGCGAGGCCGACGCCTCGCCCACCGTGGTCGAGCACGAGGGGAGCTCCGCACTGGTGGTGCCGATCCGCCACGAGGGCCGCCTGCTGGGGCTGGCGCGGCTGTCCGACAAGATCGCCGGCGCCGCCTTCGACGACCGCGACCGGGCCGTGGCCGAGCGCTTCGCCCAGCCCGCCGGCATCGCCGCCTCGAACGCCCTGCGCTTCCGCGCGCTCGAGCACCGCTCGTTCCGCGACCCGGTGACCAAGGCCTACACGCACGCCTTCTTCGAGGACGTCGTGCTGGGCGAGATCCGCAAGGCGGGCCGCTTCGGGCGCTCCTTCTCGCTGCTGCGCCTCGAGCTCGACGGGCTCCCCGAGTTCCGGCGCGAGCGGTCCGACGCGGAGTTCGCGAGCTGGCTGGAGCGCTTCGCCTACCAGGTCGGCCGCGTGCTGCGCAACACCGACCTGCTGGCGACCGAGGGCGACGCCAGCTTCGCGGTGCTGCTGCCCGAGACCGACGCGCTCGGTGCCGCGGTGCTCAAGCGCCGCATCGCCGAGGTGCTGGAGCGCGGGGACTGGCACCAGGCCGGGGGCGAGGCCCCGCCGCCGCGCGTCCACCTGGCCGCGTGCAGCTTCCCGGTGGACGGCCGCCAGCTCGAGGAGCTCGACCGCAGCCTGTCGGCGCGCATCGACGAGGACCGCCGCAGCCTGGTGCACGAGCTGGGCCTCGACGGCAAGCCGTTCCCGATCCTGCTCGACGCGCTCGCCGAGCGCGGCCAGGCGCTCGGCGTCGAGGCGCTCGAGCAGGTGTTGAGCTTCGTGCTCGCCGAGCTGGAGCGGCGCGCGGGCGAGCGCGGCCTGCTGTGCCTGGCGCCCGGCGCGGCCCACCTGGGCGGCGTGCGCGACGCGCTGGCGCGGCTCGATCCGAACACCACGCGCACCGAGATCGTGCTGGTCGACAACGAGCGCGCCGACGCGCTGGCCGGCGCGCCCGTGAGCCACGTCGAGCCCGACCGGATCGGGACGCGGCGGCCGTTCCTGCTCTACTACGCCGAGGGTCCTGCCTACGCCCTGGTCGGCCCGCGCGCCGATGGCGGCGAGGCCGAGACCCTGTTCCAGACCTCGGACCGGGTGCTCGTCGAGCACCTGGCCTTCCAGCTCCAGCGGGCGCTCGGCGTGCCGCTGGCGCGATGAGACCCCGGGAGGGACTGTGAGCCGCCTGGTCCTGATCGCCCACGGCACTCCGGCGCGCGCCGAGACCCTGCGCGAGGCCGTCGCGGCGCGCGGCTACGCCACCCGCGTGGTCGCGAACGGCGCCGACGCGCTCGAGCGCGCCGTCGCCGAGGTGCCCGAGGTGCTGGTGGCGGGCGAGGACCTGGCGCTGATCGAGACCCCGAAGCTGGTGGAGATCCTGCGCACCAACCCGCGCACGCGCCGCATCCGCTGCGTGTTCCTGGGCGGACCCGAGCTGCTGGCCTCCGACGACTGGGGCGCCCAGCGGCTCGCCGCCGACGCCGATCCCGACGAGGTGGGCGAGCACGTGGCCGACGTGTGCGCGCGCAGCTCGCGCCTCGACGCCGTGGTGCGCGAGGCGCCCGAGCAGGTCGAGGGGCGCCTCTCGCAGATCCCGCTGGTCGATCTGCTCCAGCTGTTCCACCTGAACCGGCGCACCGGGACCTTCGAGCTGCGCCGCCGCGGCCCGGAGGGACGCGCCGAGCGCGCGCGGGTGCACCTGCGCGAAGGCGACGTGGTGCAGGCGTCCGTCGGCCCGGTCGACGGCGAGAAGGCCCTGTTCCGGCTGCTCACCTGGACGGACGGGAGCTTCGCCTTCCGCCCCGAGCCCGTGGAGATCGAGGCCCGCATCACCACCACCAGCCGCGCGCTGCTGATGGAGGGCATGCGCCAGGCCGACGAGTGGCGCCAGCACGGCGCCGGGCTGCCGTCGCTCGACGCGCACATCGCGCTCGCGGTGGGCAGCGGCGAGCTCCCCAACGTGGTCCACCCGATCACGCAGGAGGTCCTGCTGCTGCTCGACCTCTACACGCGCGTGGGCGACGTCGTCGACCGCGCCTCGTTCCCCGACTACCAGGTGCTGCGCACGATCCAGACGCTCGCCGAGCGCGGCGTGGTCGCGGTGCGCGCCGCGGCCCCGGCGCCGACCAACGAGGCGGCGCTGTTCCGCTCGGTCCAGGTGCGCCGCCTGCGCGAGTGGCTCTCGGCCCAGGGCGGCGGTCGCGACGCCAAGCTGCTGATCGCCGCGGCCGATGCCGAGGTCACGCGCGAGTTCCTGCCGCTGCTCGAGGCGCTGCCCGGGCTGGCGGCCCACCCGCGCATGCGCGAGGGCATCCCGGCCGACTCGCTGGGCGCGATCGGGCGGCTGCGCGTCGACGACGAGGTGGGCATCGAGCTGGTCCACGTCCCCTCCGATCCGCGCTTCGCGCCGCTGTGGCCGCTGGCCGGCCACGGGGCGATCGGCGTCCTGCTGCTGATGCGGGGCTCGGTGGCCGACGCCGAGGCGCGCCTGCGGCCGCTGTGCGAGTCGCTCGGCGCTCAGCCGCGCGCCCGGCTCCTGCACCTGCTGCTGCTGCGGCCCGGCGAGGACGGCCTGGCCGAGGAGCTGCGCCGCAACGTCTCGGTGCTCGAGGAGTCGGACCTGTTCCTGCTCCCGCTCGAGCGCGACAAGGCGCCGGCCGACCTGCTGCGCGCGCCGTTCGCGAGGCTGCTGCCTTGAGCAAGGTCGACCTCAAGCGCTTCGCGCCCTTCGCCGACCTGAGCGACGGCGAGCGCGTCGAGGTGGCCGCGGTGCTCGAGGGCCGCGAGCTGTCGCCCGGCGAGACGCTGTTTCACGAGGGCGACGAGGCCGACGCGATGGTGCTCGTCACCGAGGGCATGGTCGAGCTGAGCCGCTCGAGCAGCGCGGTCAAGGCGCTGCTCCCGATGGGCTCGGTGCTCGGTGGCCTGTCGCTCTTCGCCGTCGGCACGCGCGAGGCCACGGCGTGTGGCGGCCCCGAGCGCGCGCGGGTGGTGCTGCTGCGGCGCGAGGACTGGCGGCGGCTCGCCGAGGACTTCCCGCGCGTGGCGTGCCGCATCGCCGAGGCGATCCTCGCCGACGTGGCGACGCACACGCGCGCCGCCCTGGCGTCGCTGCAGGCGGCGTCGGTTGACCCGTCCGGCTCCAGCGAGTAGACTCCGCGCCCAACTCGGGCCCCCCTCGAGTCTCCCCAACGACGCAGAGGCTCGGCTCGCAACCACCAGGCGAAGCCATGGAAGACAGCCGTATCCGCGAGGCGCTGACGTTCGACGACGTCCTCCTCGTGCCTGCGGCCTCCGAGGTCCTGCCGCGCGACGTCAGTCTGCGCACCCAGCTCACGCGCGAGATCGCGCTCAACATGCCGCTCGTCTCGGCGGCGATGGACACCGTGACCGAGCACGCCGCGGCCATCTGCATGGCGCAGAACGGCGGGCTCGGGGTGGTGCACCGCAACCTGCCGCCGCAGCGCCAGGCCGCCGAGGTGGCCAAGGTCAAGCGCTTCGAGTCGGGGATGATCGTCGACCCGATCACGATGCACCCCGACCAGCGCATCCACGAGGCGCTCGAGGTGTGCGCGCGCAACCACATCTCCGGCGTGCCGATCACGCGCGACGGCGTGGCGGTCGGCATCCTCACCCACCGCGACCTGCGCTTCGTGAAGGACACCGAGCAGAAGATCTCGAGCGTCATGACGAGCGACGGGCTCGTGACCGTGCCCCCGGGCACCAGCCTCGAGACGGCCAAGGAGCTGCTCCACCAGCACCGCATCGAGAAGCTGCTGGTGGTGGACGACAGCGGCCTGCTGCGCGGGCTCATCACGATCAAGGACATCGAGAAGAGCCAGCGCTTCCCGGACGCCGCCAAGGACTCGCTGGGGCGGCTGCGCGTCGGGGCCGCCGTCGGCGTCGGGCCCGACCGGATGGAGCGCGCCCAGGCGCTGGCCGACGCCGGGGTCGACGTGATCGTGGTGGACACCGCCCACGGCCACTCCCAGGGCGTGCTCGACACGATGGTCGAGATGCGCCGCAGCTTCCCCGACCTGCCCCTGGTCGGCGGCAACGTCGCCACCGCCGAGGGCACCGAGGCGCTGATCAAGGCGGGCGCGTCGGCCGTGAAGGTGGGCGTGGGACCCGGCTCGATCTGCACCACGCGGGTGGTGACCGGCGTCGGCGTGCCGCAGTTCACGGCCGTGGTCGACGCCGCGCGCACCGCCGCCCGCTTCGGCGTGCCGGTGATCTCGGACGGCGGCGTCAAGTACTCGGGCGACGTGGTGAAGGCGCTCGCCGGCGGCGCCCACGCCGTGATGATCGGCTCGCTCTTCGCCGGCACCGACGAGGCGCCCGGCGAGACCGTGCTCTACCAGGGCCGCACCTACAAGCTCTACCGCGGCATGGGATCGCTCGGCGCGATGAGCCAGGGCAGTCGCGACCGCTACTTCCAGGGCGACGTCGAGGAGGCCGACAAGCTGGTGCCCGAGGGCATCGAGGGCCGCGTGCCCTACCGCGGCAGCCTGTCGAGCAACATCCATCAGCTCGTCGGCGGGCTGCGCTCGGGCATGGGCTACTGCGGCGCCGCCGACCTGGCCGAGCTGCGCGAGAAGGCGCGCTTCGTGCGCATCTCGAACGCCGCGCTGCACGAGAGTCACGTCCACGACGTGATCATCACGAAAGAAGCTCCGAACTACCGAGTGGAGTAGAAGGGCGCCGTGACGGACGCTCATGCCGACCGGGTCCTGATCCTGGACTTCGGGAGCCAATACACCCAGCTCATCGCGCGCCGCATCCGCGAGCGCGGCGTCTACTGCGAGATCCAGCCGCCGTGGCTGGCGCTCGACGCGGTGCGCGCCTGGCGCCCGGCGGGCATCGTGCTCTCGGGCGGCCCATCGAGCGTGCTCGACCCCGACGCGCCGCACGCCGACGGCGGCTTGCTCGAGCTGGGCGTGCCCGTGCTCGGCATCTGCTACGGGCTCCAGTGGATGACGCACCAGCTCGGCGGGGTGGTCGAGGCGTCGGACGACCGCGAGTACGGGCGCGCGATCCTGAAGCTCGAGCAGCCCGACCCGCTGTTCGCCGGCCTCGAGGAGCCGGCCGAGCGCACCGTGTGGATGAGCCACGGCGACCGGGTGCTGCGCCTGGCCGACGGCTTCCGCACCCTGGCGTCGAGCGACCACTCCCCGTTCGCGGCGGTGCGCCACGCCGAGCGGCCGCTCTACGGCATCCAGTTCCACCCCGAGGTGGTGCACACCGAGGGCGGCGACCGCCTGCTCGGCAACTTCGTGCACGACGTGTGCGGCTGCGGCGACTCGTGGTCGATGGCCGCCTTCATCGACGACGCGGTGGCGCGCATCCGCGAGCAGGTGGGCGACGGCCACGTGGTGTGCGGCCTCTCGGGCGGGGTCGACTCCTCGGTGGCGGCGGCGCTGGTGCACCGCGCGATCGGCGACCGGCTGCACTGCATCCTGGTCGACCACGGGCTCTTGCGCGAGAACGAGGCGGCCGAGGTCGAGCGCATCTTCCGCGAGGGGCTCGGCATCCCGCTCACGACGGTCGACGCCAGCGAGCGCTTCCTGAAGGCGCTGGCCGGCGTCACCGATCCCGAGAAGAAGCGCCGCATCATCGGGCACCTGTTCATCGAGGTGTTCGAGGCCGAGGCGGCGCGCATCGGTCGGATCGACTTCCTGGTGCAGGGCACGCTCTACCCCGACGTGATCGAGAGCGTGTCGGTACGCGGGCCCTCGGCCACGATCAAGACCCACCACAACGTGGGCGGCCTGCCCGAGCGCATGCGGCTCGCGCTGGTGGAGCCGCTGCGCGAGCTGTTCAAGGACGAGGTGCGCGCCGCCGGGCGCGAGCTGGGCCTGCCCGACGAGATGGTGGGGCGCCACCCGTTCCCGGGCCCGGGCCTCGCGATCCGGGTGATCGCCGACGTGACGCGCGAGCGGCTGGCGATCCTGCGGCGCGCCGACGCGATCCTGATCGAGGAGATCCGCCGCGCCGGCCTCTACGACTCGATCTGGCAGGCCTTCGCCGTGTTCCTGCCGATCCAGAGCGTGGGCGTGCAGGGCGACCAGCGCACCTACGACAACGCCATCGCGCTGCGCTGCGTGTCCTCCGTCGACGCCATGACCGCCGACTGGTCGCGCCTGCCCCACGAGGTGCTGGCGCGCGTCTCGAGCCGCATCACCAACGAGGTGCAGGGGGTGAACCGCGTGGTGTACGACGTCTCCTCGAAGCCGCCCGCCACGATCGAGTGGGAATAGGGGCCGATGCCGCGGCCCTTCACCCACCTCCACCTCCACACCCAGTACTCGCTCCTCGACGGCGCCATCAAGCAGAGCGCGCTGTTCGACCGGGCCAAGGCGCTCGGCATGCCGGCCGTGGCGATGACCGACCACGGCAACCTGTTCGGCGCGGTCGACTTCTACGAGAAGGCGCGCGGCGCGGGCGTCAAGCCGATCCTGGGCTGCGAGGTCTACATCGCCTCGCGCTCGCGCTTCGACAAGGAGACGCG
>JASJBO010000330.1 GCA_030066475.1 Myxococcota bacterium | reverse complement strand
AACCAGTTCCTGTTCGGGGTGATGCCCACCTACAACGAGTACAAGGACGTGGCGGGCGACGGCAGCACGAGCGTCGGCACCGGCTCGGGCGACAAGGCCGGCGAGTGGGACGGCGACGACTTCGACGAGGCGCCGAGGAACGCCAACGCCGCGGGACCGACCTCGATCGTCGACCTGGTGAGTCCCGCGCCGATGCAGATGTCGAACGCCATCATGTACAACGTGACGATCATCGGCTCGACCCCGGACGCGGGCTCCGACTTCGAGCCGAACGAGGCCTGCACGGGGGTCGACACGCCCTACGCCTGCTGCGACGGGGCCGGCACGGGCGACTGCTCGAACTCGGACAACCGCGGCATCCAGATGCGCAACGGCTTCGCCGGCGAGCTCAACTGCAGCGTCGTGGTGAACACCGGCTCGCGGCAGGGCTTCGACATCAGCGGCGGCGGAGCCGACGGCTTCACGACCGGCGACAACATCGACGCCGACTACGACGGCGACGGCTTCGGCGACCTGGTCCGCGTCCAGTCCCTGACCACCCAGGACGTGACCGCGGCCTCCGGGGCGGACGAGCTGGACGCGCTGGCGAACGGCGACGCAGTCACGTCGGCCCTGGGTGCCAATGCGGACGGGTCGGCCGGGTTCCCCGGGCTCGAGAACGAGGACACCACGTTCGACCCGACGGGCAACGCCGCCGGCAAGCTGGTGAGCGCGCTCAAGAGCGCTCCGCTGGACCCGCGTCCCGGCAACGGCACGACCGACGTGGGCGGCTGCAACGCGGCCTCCGAGCCGGGCACGGACCCGTCCGCGACCTATCGAGGCGCCTTCGCGCGCAGCGCTCCCGCGCTCTGGACCAGCGGCTGGACGGTCCTGAGCATCAGCGGGCTGATGGCGGACTGAGGCGGCGCGAGCCGATTCGCAAGGAGTGGTCATGAGCTCGACGCAGCGATTCTGGAAGGCCGGCCTCTCGGCGCTCGCCCTCTCCCTGCTGCTGGTGGGGACGGCGCACGCACAGCTGGTGGCTGGCTGGGACTTCTCGCAGTACACCTTCGACGGCTTCCTGATCCCGGACGGGGCGACCCCCTCTGGGACCCTCGATGCCAACTACTCGGACCAGGACCCGAGCTTCGGGGCCGGGAGCGGGTCGGCCGCCTTCGGGACCATGTATCTCGACGGCACGTTCGGCTCGACGACGAGCCCGCTCGACGGCGAGAACGACCCGTTCGTGCCGACGGCGGCGGCCCGGGGCTCGCTGCGCTCGAACCTCGACGCCCCCGGCCTCGGCCGCTTCGACCGCTTCCCGGTCCTGCGTCAGGAGGGCCAGCCCACGGCCGACTTTCGCGCCATGACCGCGGCGGGCGCCGCCACGGTCGTGTTCGAGGCCGACCTGTCGTCGGTCCCCCAGACCGGCGAGCGCTGGCACCTGAGCTTCGGGGGCCGGACCTTCACGGGCACGGCGTCGGTCGGAATCGGCTTCTCGACGGATGGGGGCTCGTTCGGGAGCGTCGAGACGGTGCAGCTCACCGACACCGACACGAAGTACGCGGTCCCGCTCAGCGCGGCGGCCAGCGAGAAGGCCTACGTGCGCATGAGCTTCGCGGCACCGGGCGCGCAGGGCGCGAACCAGGCGATCATCGACAACGTCGCCATCGCGATCAACGTGCCGGAGCCCGGCGCCGCTTCGGCCGGTCTCGCGGCCTGCGCGGCCTTGCTCGGCCTGCGCCGAAGCCGAACGAAGTCCACCAGCTAGCGCAGGCCGAACAGCAGGCTCGGCACCAGCAGGACGAACGCCGGGAGCGCCAGGAACTGCATGTCGAGCGACGCGAGCAGCAGGCCGAGGCCCGCCGCGATGCCGAGGACGGACGACAGGTCGAGCACGCGGCTGTCGTGGAGCGGTGCGGTTCGCATTTCGTGACGATTGTATGTCGGATTCGGGTGGATTCATCCCCGAATCGACACGGATCGTCACGTTCTCGCGCCGGCACGGCATGGAACCGCCCAACGACACTCCGTGAATTCACGGAAGATTCGCTCTTCTTTTCCTATCGCGAGGCGGGCGGCAACGTCGCGAGCCAGGCCTCGGTGTCGCCGCTCGGGTTGATGCCGACGCCCGCGATTGCAGCCCCGTCGGCAGAGACGGCGACCGCGCTCGACAGCGTCCAGCTGGAGACGTCGACGCCGGCGGCCGCGAGCAGCTCGCGCACGCTGCGCATGCCGCGGCTCGCGTCCCAGACGAAGGCCTCCTCGCCCGCGGCGCCGTGGCTCGTCCCCACGACCACGCCGCCATCGGCCGAGACGCCGTGGGCACGGCTCGAGACCGCACCGCCCGGGAGGTCGCCGAGACTCCGGAGTCCCGCGGACCGCGTCCAGCGGAACGCCAGCTCGCCGGCGCTCGTGGTGCCGAAGCCCACGACCACCGAGCCGTCGGCCGAGATGGCGAGCGCGCCGCTGCGGAACGGGCCCCCGCGAAGATCGCCCAGCCCCCGCATGCCCTCGGCCTCGGTCCATCGAAACGCCTCGAAGCCGGAGGCCGAGTAGCCCTGGCCCACGACGACGTCGCCGCCGGCCGAGACGTCGGCCGCGAAGGCGAGCTGGCTTCCACCGGGCAGGTCGCCCAGGTCGACCATCCCGGCGCCGCCGCGCCAGCGCCAGGCGCGCGTCCAGGCGCGCGAGCCGATCACCGCCTCGCTGCGTCCGACCGCGATGCCCCCGTCGGCCGAGACCGCGGCGGCCTCGCTCGAGAAGACACCCGACGGGAGGTCGCCGAGCCCGACCATGCCCTCCTGCCGCGTCCAGCGGAACGGCTCGGTTCCCGCCTCCGACGTGGCCGTTCCCACGACCGTCGAGCCGTCGGCCGAGACGTCGTTCGCGCGGCTGCGCCGCGTACCCCCGGGCAGGTCGCCCAGGCCGACCATGCCGGCCTCGCGCGTCCACAGGAACGCCTCCGTTCGCCCGGCGTCGTCCACGACCGCGCTGCCCGCCACCGCACGACCGGAGTCCGAGAGGCCCCCGGCCCGGCTCTCGAAGGGGCCGCCCGGCAGGTCGCCCAGTCCCGTGAACGTCGCGTCCTGCGCCCAGGCGGGCGGCGCCCCCAGCGACGCGATCAGCAGGAGGATCTCCGGAAGCCGGTTGCAGGCAGGCATCGGGCGATGATGACGGAACCGGACGCATGCGGCTCGCCCCGCCGCCGCCGGCCCCGTGCGCCAGCGGGGGATCGGCCGGCTCCGGGGTATGCTCGCCGCGCGATGAGCTGGAAGCCCGAGGTCGAGGAGATCGAGCGACGCCAGGCGCTGGCGCAGGAGCACGGGGGCGCCGAGGCGGTCGAGCGCCAGCACGCGCGCGGGCGGCTCACCGCGCGCGAGCGCATCGCGACGCTGGTGGACGCCGAGAGCTTCCGCGAGCACGGCGCGATCGCCGGCGTGGGCGAGCGCGACGCCGACGGGCGCCTCATCGGCTTCCAGCCCTCCAACCTGGTGCTCGGCACCGCGCGCATCGACGGCCGGCCCTGCGTCGTGGCGGGCGACGACTTCACCATTCGCGGCGGCGCCTACTCGCCGGCTGGCCTGCGCAAGGGGCAGTACGCCGACGAGCTCGCGATCCAGCGGCGCGTTCCGCTGGTGCGGCTGCTCGAGGGTGGGGGCGCCACGGTCTCGGGTGCCACGGGCGTGCGCGGGCGCTCCGGCTACGACCTGGTCTCGTCCTCGCCGCTCAACCTGCTCTGCATGGAGGCGCTCGCCAGCGTGCCGGTGGCGTGCGCGGCGCTGGGGCCGGTCGCCGGCTTCCCCGCCGCCCGGCTGGTCGCCTCGCACTTCTCGGTGATGACGCGCGACACCGCGCAGGTGCTGACCGGCGGGCCGGTGCTGGTGGAGCGCGCCTTCGGGAAGCCGGTGACCAAGGAGGAGCTGGGCGGCGCGCAGGTGCACGGGCGCAGCGGGGTGGTGAACAACGTGGCGGTGGACGAGGCGGATGCACTGCGCCAGATCCGCTCCTTCCTGTCCTACCTGCCCGCAAACGTCTGGGAGGCGCCCCCCGTCGCCGCCTGCGACGACCCGCCCGATCGCGTCGAGGACGAGCTGCTCTCGATCGTCCCGCGCGAGCGGCGCCGGGCCTACAAGGTGCGGCGCGTGATCGAGCTGGTGGTGGACCGCGGCTCCTTCTTCGAGCTCACGCCCGGCTACGGGCGCTCGCAGGTCACCGGCCTCGCGCGCCTGGCGGGACAGCCGGTCGGCGTGCTCGCCAACGACTGCTTCCACCAGGGCGGCTCGATGACGGCCGAGGGCGCCCGGAAGGTGCGCCGCTTCGCCGAGCTGTGCGACGCCTTCCACCTGCCGGTGGTGAGCCTGGTGGACGAGCCGGGCTTCTGGATCGGGCCCGAGGCCGAGCGCGCCGGCACCATCCGCTACGGCATGGAGGCGATGTTCGCCGTGCTCCAGACGCGCGTCCCCTGGGTGGCGGTGGTGCTGCGCCGCGTGTTCGGCGTGGCGACCGGCATCCACCTGGGACCGGACGCCACGGTGGTCGCCTGGCCCTCGGCGCAGGGGGGCGCGCTGCCGGTCGAGGGCGGCGTGGCGCTGGCCTACGGCCGCGAGATCGCCGCGGCGCCCGACCCCGAGGCGCGCCGCGCCGAGCTCGAGGAGGAGCTTGCCGCGGCACAGTCGGTGTTCCCGCGTGCCGAGGACTTCGGCGTGCACCACCTGATCGACCCGCGCCAGACCCGCCGCGTGCTGTGCGACTGGATCGACGAGGTCGAGCCGCAGCGGCGCGCCGCGGTACGCGAGGGCCGGCGGAGCTATACACAGCGGCCCTAGCGATCGGGCGGGAGCACCGCGAGGGCCTCGATCCACTCGAAGCCGAGCTGCCCGGGCCGGGTCGTCACCCGCAGCCGGGCGCCCTCTGCTCCCGCCGCCTCGTACAGCCGGCGCGAGACGTCGAGCTCCTCCCGATCGCGGTCTGCGCGCCACGACGCGACCGTGACGTAGTGGCTCTCGCTGCGGCCCGACGTCTTGCGCCGCGCGAGCACGGCGGCGTCGTGCGACGTCGCCGCCCCGCGGTCGAGGGACCCGTTCGCCACCGCGAAGCCCCCGAAGCCGCCGACGATCGCACCCACCGAGCTGGCGAGCAGGACCAGCGCGAGGTCCCGGTGAGAGGACGAGCGTCCCTTGAGCAGGACCACCGACAGGACCAGGAACCCGAGCAGCGCCGGGACCGAGTAGCGCAGCGAGAGCCGCAGCAGGTCGCCGGCGTCGAGCGGCGGGTAGGCGTGCGACCCCCACAGCATCAGTCCGATCCCGATCACGGCGCTCGCGCTCGCCACCCCGAGGGCGAAGCGGCGCCGCCACTTCCAGGCCGAGGTGCCGCCGAGTCGTCCCTCGTAAGTGTCTTCGGGCATCGCCTCGCAGAGCGACGCGAGACGCCGCACCGCGTCCTCGATCACCGGTCGGTTCGAGCCCGGCTCGAGTGCGAAGGGGGCGCACTTCGCCTGCATCGTCCGGCCGTCGTGCGAGATCTCCCGGAAGCCCCGCTCGATCAGCTCCAGCACGGCGCGTCGCTTCTCGGAGGCGGCGAGGAAGCGCTGCGTGAAGGGCACCTCGTCGGTCGAGACGTAGGTGGCGGCGTCGAACTCGCGGTCGCCGGTCTGGATCTCGACCGCGATCCCGAGGCGCTTGAAGACGCGGTCGAACCCGTTCTCGGGCCGCAGCCTGAAGCTGCCCGGCGAGGGGCAGTCGACCCGGACGATCAGGTGCGACGGGCTGTTCCGGCTGCCCTCGGAGTACGCGAAGTCGTAGGTCCGACCGTCGAGCTCGGCCCGATAGTGCCCACCCGAGGCGACCGTCTCGGCCTCGAGGTCGGCGGCCAGGGTGGAGAGCCGCTGCCGGTCTCGGCGGCGTTTGCGGCGCGCGTGGAGGATCGCCGCGAGCACGACGACGGCCGCGAGGCCCGCGAACACACCGAACACCAGCAGGTCGTTCAAGCCGTTCCTCCGCGCAGGGGATGCCCGCATGGTGGGACAGCACGCCTCGCCCTGCATGTGGAGCCCGGGCGTCGGCCCGGGCTACCTTGAGCCTCCGCGCCCGCGGAGGACCCCCGACCGTGGCCCACTCGCACCGCCACTTCGTTCCCGCTGCCGGACACGACCTGCTGCTCCCGTTCTACGATCCGCTCCAGCGCCTGATGGGCGAGGAGCGCATCAAGCGGCCGCTGATCGAGCAGGCCGGGGTCCGGTCCGGGCAGCGCGTGCTCGACGTCGGCTGCGGCACCGGCAGCCTGACCCTGCTGATCAAGCGCCTGCACCGCGGGGCGGAGGTCGCAGGCCTCGATCCCGATCCCAAGGCGCTCGACCTCGCCCGGCGCAAGGCCGCCCACGCCGGGCTCGAGATCGAGTTCCAGCAGGGCTATGGCGACGAGATGCCGTTCCCGGACGGGTCGGTCGACCGCGTGTTCTCGTCGCTCATGTTCCACCACCTCGAGGGTGCGCAGAAGGCGGGCATGCTGCGCGAGATCCGCCGCGTGCTGAAGCCCGAGGGCTCGCTGCACCTGCTCGACTTCGGGCCCCCGCGCAGCCGGCTGAGTCGCCTGCTCACGGGCCTGGTCCACCGCGGCGAGGCGGTGCGCGACAACCTCGAGGGGCGCATCCCCGCACTGATGCAGGAGGCCGGCCTTCGCGAGCCGACCGAGGTGGACCATCGCGGCACGATCTTCGGCGGCCTGTCGTACTACCGCGCGTCCGCCTGCTGACGGAGGAGAAGCGAGCCATGTCCGATCCCCACGCCGATCCCCAGGGCGGCGGCGAGCTCGACGCGGTGGTCGTCGGCGCCGGCTTCGCCGGCCTCTACATGCTGCACCGGCTGCGCGGGCTCGGCCTGCGGGCGCGCGTCTTCGAGGCGGGCGGCGGCGTGGGCGGCACCTGGTACTGGAACCGCTACCCGGGCGCGCGCTGCGACGTCGAGAGCATGGAGTACTCCTACCAGTTCTCCGACGAGCTCCAGCAGGAATGGGAGTGGACCGAACGCTACGCCGCCCAGCCCGAGATCCTCCGCTACCTCGAGCACGTGACCGACCGCTTCGACCTGCGCCGCGACATCCGGTTCGACACGCGCGTGATTGCCGCGCACTACGACGAGGCGACTGGCCGCTGGGCGATCGAGACCGAGCGCGGCGAGCGCTGCACGGCGCGCTTCGTGGTGATGGCCACCGGCTGCCTGTCGTCCGCCAACCGACCCGACTTCCCCGGGCTCGAGGACTTCCGCGGGGCCTGGTACCACACCGGGCAGTGGCCCCACGAGGGGGTCGACTTCAGCGGCCAGCGCGTGGGCGTGATCGGGACGGGCTCCTCGGCGATCCAGTCGATCCCCCTCATCGCCCAGCAGGCCGCGCACCTCTACGTCTTCCAGCGTACGCCCAACTACTCGGTACCGGCGCACAACGCGCCGCTCGACCCCGAGGTGCAGCGCCGGGTCAAGGCCGAGTATGCCGAGTTCCGCGCGCGCAACGCGCTCCAGGGCTTCGGGCTCGACACGCGGACCCGCGACGAGTCGGCGCTGGACGTGAGCGCCGGGGAGCGCGAGCGCGAGTACCAGGCGCGCTGGGACCACGGCGGCCTGCCGTTCATGGCCTGCTTCAACGACCTCACCAGCAACCCGGAGGCGAACGCGACCATCGCCGAGTTCCTGCGACGCAAGATCCGCGAGATCGTGCGCGACCCCGGGGTGGCCGAGCTGCTGAGCCCCGACACGATGGTGGGCTGCAAGCGGCTGTGCGTCGACACCGACTACTTCGCGACGTTCAACCGCGACGACGTCACGCTGGTCGACGTGGCCAGCGCGCCGATCGAGGCGATCACGGCCAAGGGACTGCGCACCCGCCAGCGCAGCTACGAGCTCGATGCCATCGTGTTCGCCACCGGCTTCGACGCCATGACCGGTTCGCTGCTCAAGGTCGACATCCGCGGCCGCGGAGGCCGGGCGCTGCGCGACAAGTGGGCCGAGGGGCCGCGTACCTACCTCGGGCTCGGCACGGCCGGCTTCCCCAACCTGTTTACGATCACCGGCCCGCAGAGCCCCTCGGTGCTCTCGAACATGGTGCCCTCGATCGAGCAGCACGTGAACTGGATCGCCGACTGCGTGGCCTACATGCGCGACCAGGGCGCCGACCGGATCGAGGCGACGCCCGCGGCCGAGGACGCCTGGGTCGCCCACGTCAACGAGGTCGCCGGCGAGACGATCTTCCCCACCTGCAACTCGTGGTACCTGGGCGCCAACGTCCCGGGGAAGCCGCGCGTGTTCATGCCGTACCTGGGCTTCCCGCCCTACGTCGAGAAGTGCAACGAGGTGGCGGCGAAGGGCTA
>JASJBO010000329.1 GCA_030066475.1 Myxococcota bacterium | reverse complement strand
CTTCCTGTTGGAGGCCCTGATCGCACTCGATCGGCTCGGCGAGTGCGAGGCCCTGCTCGCTCCCGCGCCGAGCTCAGATCGCGCCTGGGAGCCCGACCTGCACCGCCTGCGCGGCAGGCTGCGGGCGCGCTTGGGAAGAGAGGAGCAGGCCGAACAGAGCCTTCGCCGCGGCGTCTCGCTCGCTCGCGAGCGCGGCCTTCGAGCCATGGAGCTCCGCACCGCGACCGAGCTGGCGCGCTTCCTGCGGCAGGCGGGGCGTCCCGAGGAGGCGCACGCGGCGCTCGCGCCGATCTGCGCCGCCTTCGACCACGAGCTCGAGACGCCCGACGTGAGGGCGGCCAGGGAGCTGCTCGCGGGATGAGACCTCGCGGGGAGGCCCGCGCTCAGTCCTGCGACCAGCCTCGCATGGCACTCGCGGCAATGCCGCTCACGAGCTGCTTCAGCCGTGCGACCCGCTCCGGCGCGAGCGGATCCCGGCTCGGCGGGCCCGCGAAGGTGGGCAGACCGGCCACGTAGTAGAGCGTCGTTCCGGCGACGGCGCTCGTGAGCAGCAGCGCGTCGGTGGGATCGGCGTCGGGCACCGCCGCCTCGAAGGCCGACACGATCAGCCGCTCGAAGGGCTCGGAGCGCTCGCGCGCCTGCTTCTCCTCGTCGGGATCGGCGGTGGCGGCCGCGCGCAGGGCGATCTGCGCCGCCTCGGGGCGCTCGACCATGTAGTCGATCAGCGTGTGGACCGTGCGCTCGACCCGCTCGGCGTATGGCGCCGGACTCTGGAGGTCGCGGAGCAGGCGGCGATAGAGCCCGCCGAACAGCTCGTCGGCGACGGCCTCGTAGAGCTCCCGTTTGGTCCCGAAGTGGTAGAGCACGCCGGCGCGTCCGATCCCGACGTCGGCGGCCACGTCCTCGAGCCGCGTGCGGTCGAAGCCGAGTGCCCCGAAGCGCCGCCCCGCCGCCGCGAGGATGCGGGCGCGCGAGACCTCGGCCGTCTCCCGCCTCCGGCGCGCCGCCATGGGTCGGGCGCCCCGCTGCGGTCGACCGCCGGCACTAGCTAGGCCGCCACCTGTTGCGCCCAGGCGTCCTCGGCCTGTTGCAGCAGCTCGGCGGAGGACTTCCCTTGAAGCGCCTGCTGTCCGATGCGGAGTCGCGTCTTCAGCGGGCAGCGCATCAGCGCCCGCACTGAGACCCCGGCCTCGATGGCAGCGCGGTAGGCGAGCATGCGTTCCTTCTCGTGCGCGGTCGCTCCGTGGCCGCTCTCGATCCGCTCCATGATCCAGGTCTTGCCCCAGTCGGCGCTGCACAGGTCGGGCTCGTGCAGCGGCGGCAGCCCGACGCGCTCGCGCGCCTCCTCGATCGGCAGCGGCAGCAGCTCCTCCCACGGGATGCAGGGGAAGGGCTGGTGCCGAGCGACCGCCCAGCCCCGCTCGAAGGCCTCTTGCAGATAGCTACGCCAGCGGCTGCGCCCGATGGGCGGCGGGGTCAGACGGACCAGGGCCCCGAAGGGCGTGAGCGATGCGCCGCGGAAGCCCATGCCGGGCGCGAGGGTTCCGGCCCCGAAGAAGATGTTGAGGCCTTCGCCGGCGAGGTCGGCACCGTAGCCCGAGACCACGTGCGAGAGGTCGTGGGTGTTGAAGAGCCGCTCCAGCACCCACTTGAGCTCCTCGTCCCAGGGCAGGCGCTCGAAGTAGCCCCCCTCGTAGGCGAGGCCTGCCAGCAGGTAGCCCGGAACGGTGTCGGGGTGGCTCATGAAGGTGTGGAAGCAGCGCCCCAGGCTGCCCTCGGGAAGCGTCGCCAGGTGATCCATGTCGTTCAGGGCGGCGCCCAGGTCCGGGCGCTCCTGGAGGATGCGACGTCCCGTGGGGTCGGTCCGCATCGCGTCGCGCAGCGCGAAGATCTCGGGCTGCGCGATGCTCAGCGAGAAGCGGAACGAGTTCGCCGCGCCCATCTCGCTCACCGGATTCAGCATCCAGCGCGCACCGGCGCGAAGCGCCAGCCACCATTCCCGTCGGGGTCTCGCTTCCATCGGTTTCTCCTCGCTCGATCGGGATCCCATGCCCGATCGGAGCATATAATGACTGACTTAATAGTCAGTATCAAGACCCCCGTCGGGGGGCTCGAGCTGCACTTCGGCGATGCCCCCGGGCTACAGCATCACCAGCCCGCCGTTCGGCGAGATCCACTGGCCGGTGCAGAAGCCCGCGTCGTCCGAGGCGAGGAACGCCACGACACTGGCCACCTCCTCGGGCGCGCCGGTGCGGCCCAGCGGCGTCTGGCTCGTCACCGAGTAGCGCACCAGCGGGCTGGCGGGCTCGGTCATCGCCGTGTCGATGAAGCCGGGGCAGACGGCGTTGACGCGGATCTGCTGCGAGCCCAGCTCGGCGGCGAGCGCGCGGGTGAAGCCCAGGATGCCCGCCTTGGCCGCCGAGTAGTGCGGCAGGGCGTCGATCCCCGAGAGCCCCGCGATGCTCGACATGTTGACGATCGAGCCGCCGCCGCGTGGCAGCATCAGGTCGATCGCGGCGCGGCAGCAGTAGAAGGTGCCGTCGAGGTGGACGGCCAGCATGCGTCGCCACGACGCGTCGGGCAGGCTGCGCGTGATCTCCCAGGGCGTGCGGACGCCCTCCCCGCGCGCCACCTCGCCCAGGCGCGCCTCGGCCACGACGTTGTGGCGCTCGACCTCGCGGGCGCCCGTCTCGACGATGCCCGCGTTGTTGACGAGCACGTCGAGCCCGCCGTGCGCCTCGGCGAGCCGCGCGAACATCGCGTGCACCTGGGCGGAGTCGGACACGTCGGCGGGCAGCGCGAGACCGCGACTGCCCGGGATCTCGGCGGCGGTCTTCTCGGCCACCGCCGGGCTCACGTCGTTCACGCCGACCACCGCGCCCTCCTCGCCGAGCCGGAGCGCAACCGCCCGTCCGATCCCCCCGCCGGCGCCGGTGACCAGCGCGATCTTGTCGCGAAACCGCATGGAGTCCTCCTGCTTCGTCGTGTGGCCGCGCCTGCTACTCGGCGAGCAGCATCGAGCCGCCCTTGATCGCCAGCAGCTCGTTGCAGCCGTCCTCGATCAGCGAGGCGCGGGCGTCGCGCAGCAGCTTCTCGACCGGGTACTCGCGGGTGAGCCCGTTGCCGCCGAAGATCTGCACCGCCTCGCTCGCCACGGCGAAGGCGGTCTCGGTGCTGGTGATCTTCGAGGCCATCGAGCCCTCGAGGGCGGGCTGCGGCGCGGCGGCGTTGTACTCGGCAACCCGCCGCGCCAGTGCCCGGGCCGTCTCGACCTGACGGAACATCTGGAAGAGCCGACGGCGCACGTTCTGGTGCCGGACGATGGGCACGCCCCCCTGGATCCGCTCGTGGGCATAGTCGAGCGCCAGCTCGAAGGCGGCCCGCGCCAGGCCGACGAAGCCGGCGCCCATCCCGGCGTTGGCCTCAGCGAGCTGGACGTAGGCCACCTTCGCGTAGTCCTCGACCGGGGCGATCAGCCACTCGGTCGAGAGGCTGACCTTGTCGAAGAAGAGCTCGCCCTGGGGCAGGCTGCGCTGCCCGAGCTTGTCGAGCGGCTTGCCGCGCGAGACGCCCTTCGCGTCGAGCGGCACCACGAGCGCGACCCGCTCCGTGGGGCCGTCGCCGCGATCGCAGGCGCAGAACAGCGCGCAGTACTGGGCGATCGGGCCGTTCGAGACCCAGGCGGCCTTCTGGCCCGTGACGATCACCTCGTCGCCGCGGATCGTGGCAATGCAGTTCGGGCGTCCGTAGCTGCCGCCGGGGTGGAAGACCTTGTCGTCGAAGTCGACCGTGTCACTGCCGTGGTCCGGCTCGGTGATCCCCCAGCAGCCGATCGACACGTCGGGGATGTTCTCGATCAGGAACTGGTTGCGGAAGTGGCGCGCCAGCCGCTGGGGCGCACCGGACACGCCCAGCGAGATGAAGAGCCCGGCGTCGCCCCAGCCCAGCTCCTCCACCGCAATCGCGAGCAGCCTGGCGTAGTCGACGGCGGGCATCGCGTCCATGATGGACGGCGTGAAGCCCAGCTCGACGAACTTGGCGAGCGCGTTCCAGAGCGGGGAGTCGGGCTTGATCGTGTCCTCGGGCTGGAGTCGATCGAGCGCCTGGCCGGCCGGACGCAGCACGTCGCGCGCGAACTGATGCGCAGCGGCCTGGAACATCGACTCGGACTCGGACAGCTGCGCGTCGAGTCCGGTGAGGCTGCGGCGGTCGATGAGAGCCTGGCTGGCTGCGGACATCGGAGGTCTCCTGGCCGGTCGCGGCGACCGGCGGGCTAGTGGCTCGGTGCTCCCGCGGCGGGACAGTGACGCAGGACCGCAACGGTCGCGAGGAAGAGAACCGCCTCCAGGACGGTCGCCTGGACGTGGATGCCGGACAGGGTGCCCTCGAGCAGCATGCCGAGCGCGCGAGTGCCCGCGACGGACGCGAGCGTGAGCACCAGCGCGATCAACGCGCTGCGCCAGCGACCGGCGTCCGTCGCGGACCAGAGCAGGAAGAGTCCGAGCCCGAGCTGA
Source organism: Myxococcota bacterium (assembly GCA_030066475.1). The sequence goes on along the minus strand of JASJBO010000329.1, from coordinate 3,650 downwards.
AAGCCGCCGTAGCTGGCCCGCACGTCCACGCCGCCGCTCGGCGAGAGGGAGTCGAGGCCCATGGGGGCCGCCATCGTCGAGGGCGCGAGGAAGTAGAGCAGCCCGATCGCGATCGACAGGGCCCCGCCGACGCGCAGGTAGAGCGGAGCCACGCGCTCCGCGGGGAAGCCCCCGAGCAGGTGTGTCGGCTGGATCCATCCGCCCATGGCTGGCTCGCTCTCTCGCCTCACGACTGCTCGAGGTGGACGTTCTCCGCGTCGGGGCGGAAGGCCTCGAGCAGGAAGCGCTCTTGCGGCTTCTCCGACGCCGTCTTCGGGATCTCGTCGACGATCTGCAGATAGCTCGGGACGAAGTTCGACTCGAGCGCCTTGCGGCAGCGCCGGAACACCTCCTGGGGGTCCAAGTCCGCGCCATCGCGGGGGACGATCGCCGCCACCACGTCGCGCTCGCCGGGCGCTCCCGACGCCGCCGGGACGCCGTAGACGAACACGTCGTCGACGCTCTCGCACTCGGCGATCGCCTTCTCGACGAAGCCGGGGTGGACGAAGTCGCCGTTGTGGCGGATGCCGCCGCCCTTGCGGTAGTCGAAGAAGAGCCAGCCCTCGGCGTCCGCGTGGACGACGTCGCCGGTGCGGAACCAGCCGCCGCGCACCTTCGAGGCGGAGGCGTCGGGGCGGTTCAGGTACTCCACCTCGGGAGGCAGCCCGCTGCGCGGCTGCCAGACGAGCTCGCCGGGGACGCCGGCGGGGCAGTCGCCGTCCGCCTCGTCGACCACCCGCCCCACGAAGAGCGGGTTGTCGCGCAGGTTCCCGAAGCTCCCGACGGGCCCCCCGAGGTTCCAGTAGAGGCCACCCTCGGCGGCGCCGTAGACCTCCAGGATCTCCACCCCGAAGCGCCGCTCGAACTCCTCCCAGATGGCCGCGGGCATGCCGGCGCTGATCACGCGACGCACCGGATTGTCGGCGTCGTCGGAGCGCGGGGGCTCGCTGTAGAGCGCCGTCGTCATGCCACCCAGCAGGGTGAAGACGGTGCACTGGTGGGCGCGCACGACGTCCCAGAGCCGCGACTTGGTGAACCGCTCGCTGAAGACGGACGCGATCCCCGCGCCGAGCGACGGCGCCAGCGTGAAGCCCTGCGCATTGCCATGGGTGAGCGAGAGCCCCGTGTAGAGCCGGTCCTGCCGGGACAGGCCCAGCACGGCGGGGACCGCGCCCGCCATGATCGCGAAGCTCTCGTTGGGCTTGACGATCCCCTTCGGATCGCCGGTGGTGCCCGAGGTGTAGAGGATCTGGAGTGCGTTCTCGCCGGAGAGACAGCGCACCTCGCGCAGCGGGTCGGCCGCTGCGACGGCGTCGCGAACCGACGGGAGGCCGGAGCCACCGCCCTCGCCCAGCACGAGCGCCCAGGTCCCGGGACCGACGAAGCCAACCTCCTGGACCTGGCCGACGTTGTAGTCGGCGCAGATCACCCCCTGGCAGCCCGCGTCCTCGAGCACGTAGCGGAGCTTCTCGCCGCGGGTGCGGGGATCGATCGGGACGACGACGCACCCGCTGATCGAGGCGGCCACGAGCAACTCCACCACCTCGGGGTGGTTGCGGAGCAGCACGGCGAAGCGGTCGCCCGGCCGCATCCCGCGCGCCACCAGGCAGCCGGCCAGGCGCTCGGCGTTGTCGTAGAGCTCGGCGTACGTGCGCGTGGCGAGCTCGGCGTCGTTCCCGTTCTCGAAGGTCAGGACCTCGAGGTCGGGCTCGGCGTCGCGCCGGCTGGCGACCAGGTGCGCCAGGATGCGCTCGTCGCGGTCGGGCATCAGGCCAGCTCCTCACGCGCCAGCAGCGTCACCACCGTGGCCGCGGCGTCCACGCCGATGTTGCCGCCACCGTTGTGGGCCAGGCCCACGCGCGCCTCGGGAACCTGCCGCTGGTCGGCGCGGCCCTGGAGCTGGCGCGTCAGCTCGAAGATCTGGGCGATGCCGGTGGCACCGACGGGGTGCCCCTTGCGCAGCAGGCCCCCCGAGGTATTGACGGGGAGCGCGCCGCCGAGACGCGTCGCGCCGGACTCGGCCAGCTCGCCGCCCTTGCCCTCCGGACACAGGCCGAGCTGCTCGGTGGCGATGATCTCCGAGGGCGCCGATGCATCGTGCAGCTCCACCACCGACAGCTCGCCGGGTCCGATGCCCGCCTCCTCGTAGGCGCGCTGGGCGCAGAAGTGGGTGAGGCCGGGCTCCTCCATGCCGCGATCCCAGCCGGAGGCCAGCACGCAGGAGCGGACGCGAACCGGCTGCCGGATCCCGAGCTGCCTCGCCATGCCCGCGCTCATGACGACGACGGCGGCGGCACCGTCGCCGATTGGCGAGCACATGGGGAGCGTCAGGGGATAGGCGATCTCGCGCGCCGCCAGCACCTCTTCGACGGTGAGCACGTCGCGGTACTGGGCGTTCGGGTTGAGGCTGCCGTGGAACGAGTTCTTGGCGCTCACGGCGGCGAGCTGCTCGCGGGTCGTGCCGTAGCGCTTCATGTGGTGGATGGCGGCCAGCGCGTAGAGGTCCATGAAGAGCGAGCGCTGGCCGGCCGGCTTCGAGCCCTCGCCCGCCGCGCCCGCGGACTCGGCCACGGCTTCGAGCGCCTCGGCGAGACCCCGGGGATCCTCGACGTCGACGCCGCCGGCCAGCGCTGCGAAGGTCCGCCCCTTGTCCGGGTGATGGAGCTTTTCGAAGCCGCAGGCCAGCACGACGTCGTAGGCGCCCGACGACACCATCGCGCACGCCTGGTGGAAGGCCGTCGACGCCGACGCGCAGGCGTTCTCGACGTTCACCACCGGGATCCGCCCCACCCCCATGTGCCGCAGCGCGACCTGGCCGGCGATCATCTCCTGGCCAACCACGATCCCTCCGACGGCGTTCGCCATGTAGGCCGCCTGGATGTCGTCCGGCTCGAGCCCGGCATCGTCGAGCGCCGCCCGCACGGCCAGGGAAGCCAGCTCCTTGAGCAGCACGTCGGGGTGCCTGGCGAACGCGGTCATGCCGACGCCCGCGATCCACGCGTTCAGCTTCATGGCTCTCCCCCTCGTTGGGGCCGTGAAGGGCGGCGAGTGCTCAGTCTGCCAGTGGCGCAACGAGGCCCTGCCCAACGAGGACGTCGAGCAGCTCGCGGTGGCCGAAGGCGCGAACCGCGGGGGCGAAGCCGACGGCCTTCTGGCGGTCCGCCAGCAGCAGCTGGCAGGACTCGGCGATCAGCTCGCCGGTCTGCACGTAGGCCGAGTGCATGAAGAGCGTGCGCGACGTCGAGACGGTGGTGCCCCGGGCGTAGCACGAGATGGCTGCGCGGTGCACCTCGGGCAGCTCCTTCGGCGGCTCCTCCAGGGTGACGGTGTCGGCGATGGCGTTCGCGATGGCCTCGCGCTCGGCGTCGCTCTTGCCCTCGGACTGCTGCAGGATCTGCTGCACGCCGCCGTTGATCAGCGTCATCATGTCGTTGTCGGAGGCGACGAAGACGCGGCAGTTCCGCACGCGCGAGTCGGTCTGGTACCAGGCGGGCTCGCCGGCGCCGCCCCAGGGAGACCCCTTGTAGACCAGGGAGGAGCCATCGAGGGTCACGTCGTACAGGCGCGCCAGCGGCCACTCCACGAGCTCGCCGTCGCGCAGGAAGTAGTGC
>JASJBO010000047.1 GCA_030066475.1 Myxococcota bacterium | reverse complement strand
CCCATCGGCGCGGGCCCACGCCGGCCCCTGCCCGCGGCGCCTTTCGGCACCGGGCGGCGAGTATACGTCAGGCGCCGGGGCAGGTAACAGCCGTTCGCGAGCGGAGCGGAGGCTACTCCAGCAGCTTGAACGCGATCGCCGCCAGGAAGCCGGTGAGGGTGCTCAGGCCGACGCTGTTCGCGTTTCCCAGGTGGACCGCCTCGGGGATCATCGCCGAGGCAATCATCGTGAGCATCGCGCCTGCCGCCACGCCCTCGGCCAGCACGAGCCAGGTCGGATCCAGCGACCCGGCCAGCAGGTAGCCGAGCCCCGAGCCGATCGCCGTGACGACCATCAGCGAGAACCACATCAGGAAGATCCACCGACGGCTCCAGCCCTGAACCTTCATGGTCGCCGAGCTGGCCAGGGCTTCGGGGTAGTTCGAGAGGAAGAGGCCCGCGACCAGCGTGTAGGGCACCACGTCCAGGAACTCGACCGAGCCCCCGAGCGCCAGCTGGGACTGCACGGCCACGAGCAGCCCCGCGCCGATCACGAGGCTCTCGGGGATGCCGTCGATCAGGATCCCGAGCCAGACCGCCAGGGGAGCGCCGGCGTGCTCCCGCTTCGCGCGCTGGAGCTGCTCGGCGGTCGGGATCTGGGCGCCGGTGCGCAGGGCCTTCTTCGCATCGCGAGCCCACTCGCGGGTCCGCTCGCTGCGGCTGGTCTCGAAGCCCTCCAGAACCCCCATCTGCGCCTCGGCGGTCCTGCGGAACGCGGCGTCGAGCTCGGGCGAGAGGGTCCGCAGATGGGCGAAGTCCTCCGCGGACAGGGTCAGCGTCCGGACTGGACCCTTCGCGATGGCCGTCCCCTGATAGGGAATGCCGCTCGCCACGGCGAGGACGCCGAAGCTCTCGCCGGGACCGAGGTCCATGGCGTGGATGCCATCCCGCATGACGCGGACCGTGCCGTCCAGCACGTGGAGGACCGCGTCCGCGCGCTCTTCCTGCTCCTTCAGGATCTCGCCGTCGAGGAAGTGCCGCGGACGAACCATCGCCACCAGCGTGTTGATGTGCTCGACCGGGACCTCGCTGAGGTTCGGAAGCCGGGCGAGACGTTCGACCAGCTCGGCCTGGCGCCTGCGCTCGGCCACCATGAAATGGGAGATGCTGGTGGCCGTCTTGCGCAGGAATCCGCCCCTGGCGTTGACCAGCTGGTCGAGCACGACGAAGGTCACTCCGCCGAGCGCGAGGCCGATCAGCAGCGCGACGAAGCTCCGCCGCAGATCACCGTGGTGCGAGGAGTCGGGCGCGTGGTGGAGGGCCGAGACCGTGGGCGCCACCAGCTCGACGGACAGGGCGGCGATCAACGCGCCGGCCCCGAAGGCCGCCAGGATCGAGATGAGCTGCGGCCGAGGCCGCGTGCTCAGACCCACGAGCGACCCGAGGGGCAACGACACGGCGCTCAGAGCCCCGAGCGAGGTCGCCCAGACGGCATGCGCCCAGGAGAGCTGGTCCAGATCGAGCCCCTCTTCGGTCCACGGGCGAGGGTAGCCGAGCTGTCCGGAGGCGGGGCGCTCGCGGCGGCTGACGGCAGGCCGGGCAGATGGGCAGAAACGCAGTTTATTTTCCGTGCTCCCTTGGGGGGCACGAGTCCTGACGGGCAGGCACCAGCAGCCGCCCGTCCACAGCCGATTTACCGATGACCTCATTTCGGGATACCGTCGGCGCCCGGTGTATTGCTGCACCAGCGCAGCCCGCGGGAGTCAGTCATGTGGACACGAGCCCGGGGCCTCCTGGCCGCGCCCCGCTTCCCCGACCGGGAGAAGAGTCGCCTGGCGGAGTCCCTGCACCCGGTGCTGCTGGCCGCGATGGCGGTCCTGCTCTCGAACGTCTTCCTCTCGCTGGTCCTGGCCCCCTCCGTGCGGTCGCTCGCGATCAACCTGGCAATGTGTGCGGTGGTGGTCGTCGCGATGGCGATGGTGCGCCGGGGCTGGCTCCAGCCGGCCATGGTGTTCCTGACGGTCAGCTTCTGGCTCGGTCTCTCGTTCGTCGCGTTCGTGGTGGTCGGGATGAACTCGGCCGTCCTCTCCGGCTACGTCGCGGGCGCGGTGCTGGTCGGCTTCTTCGCGGGCAGTCGCACGGTCGTCGCCTATTCCGTCTGCACGGCCGCGCTGCTCTTCGGCGGAGCGTGGGCGGACGCGCATGGGCTCCTGCCCGAGCCCTGGGGGCCGACGACGCCGTACATGTCCTGGCTGTCGATCGCCGCCGGACTCGCGGTCACTTCGATTCTCATCCACCTCTCTCGCGCGAACAGCCGCGACGCCATGGAGGACCTGCGGCGGAGCGAGCGCGCGGCCGTGGAGGCGTCGCGGCAGCTCGAAGCCAGCAGCGCGCTGCTCGAGACCCGCGCGCGACAGCAGGAGACCGTTGCCGACCTGGGGCAGCTGGCGCTGGCGGACACCGCGCCGGAGGAGCTGATCGAGATCGCTGCTCGCAGGGTCGGCCAGACGCTCGCGGTCGACTTCGTGTCCATCTTCGAGCACTCGGCCGACGGCCAGGAGTTCGTGCTTCGGGGCGGGGTGGGCTGGCCGGCCGCGGTGATCGGGAGCCTCACCGTGCCGGTCGATCAGGCCACCCAGGCGGGCCACACGCTGCTCGCGAACGAACCGGTGATCGTCGCCGACTGGCACACCGAGGAGCGCTTTCCCATCCCGATCGGCTTCTACGAGCACGGTCTACGGAGCAGCGTCTCGGTCGTCGTGCACGGCACCGAGCGCCCCTACGGCGTCTTCGGCGTCCACGCCGCGACCTGTCGCGAGTTCAGCCACGACGACGTGCACTTCCTCCAGTCCGTCGCCAACCTGATCACGCTGGTGATGCGGCGAAAGGCGATGGATCGCGCCCTGAGCGAGCGCGAGGAGGACCTCCGCCAGGCCCAGAAGATGGAGGCGATCGGGCGCTTCGCGGGCGGAATCGCGCACGACTTCAACAACGTGCTGACGGCGATCTCCGGCTACAACGAGATGCTGATGAACCACCTCGCATCCGACAGCCCCGCGTACGCCGATGCCGTGGAGATCGATCACGCGGGGCGCCGCGCGGCCGCGCTGGTCCAGCAGATCCTGGCCTTCAGCCGGCGCCAGGTCCTGCGCCTCGAGGTCGTCGACCTGAACGAGACCATCCGCAAGACGAAGGGCATGCTCGAGCGCATCATCGGCGCAGACATCGCGCTCGAGATCGCGCTGGATCCCGAGCTCGTGAACGTGCAGGCGGATCCGGGGCAGATCGAGCAGGTCCTGCTGAACCTCGCGGCGAACGCAAGAGATGCGATGCCTCGTGGCGGGCGGCTGACGATCGAGACGTCGAATGCGACGATCACGGATTCGAGCGACGAGGCGGCCGGGCCTGCACCCGGGGAGTACGCGCGCTTCGTCGTGCGCGACACCGGCGTCGGCATGAGCGAGGAGACGCGCAGCCAGATCTTCGATCCGTTCTTCACGACCAAGGGCCTGTCCGAGGGCACCGGACTCGGCCTCTCCACCGTCTACGGGATCGTGCGGCAGAGCGGCGGCAACATCACCGTCGAGAGCAAGCCAGGCGGCGGGACGGCCTTCCTCATCGACCTCCCCGCCTCGAAGGATCTCGGCCGCCCGGCGCCCGCGTCCGAAGTCCAATCCGCCGTCGAGCACGGCAACGAGACCGTGCTGCTCGTCGAGGACGAGCCCGGCGTCCGGCGTCTGACGCGCCGGATGCTCGAAGGACTCGGCTACGACGTGTTGGAGGCGGAGAACGGCCGGCGGGCGCTCGAGCTCGTCGAAGGGCGCGAGGGAAGGCTGCCGCTCGTCGTCACCGACGTGACCATGCCCGAGCTCGGCGGTGACGGTCTCGTCGAGAGGCTCGCCGCGATCCATCCCGAGGCGCGCGTTCTCTACATCTCGGGCTACACCGAACACGCGCTCCCCCAGGACCGCTTGCAGCCGGGCCGGGCAGCGTTCCTGCCGAAGCCGTTCGGCCAGAAGGACCTGGCCGACAAGCTCGCGATGCTGCTCAACGGAGAGCGCGGAGTCGGGAGTGGCGGGTGAGAACGCCGTCTCTCGAGGTGGCGGGAGCTCGCGACCGAAGACGACCGCCGATCGACGTTCGGGGTGGTGCGCCCCGCGAGAGTCACGTGGCTCTGAAGCTCGCCCGCGCCACGCCGACGCGCGACGCCGCCATCAAGACGTCGCCGTCGGTCTCGGGCACGCTGCCGAGGAGGGCGCCGTGGGCGTAGGCGCGGAACTGGGTCTTGCTCATGTGCACGGCGATCTCGGGCTTGGCGACGATGCGGCGCGCCCAGTCGTCGACCTCGCGGTCGAGCGCTGCGGGCTCGACCGCGCGGTGGACCAGCCCCCACTCGGCGGCCCGGCGCGCGTCGAAGCGGTCGCACATCCAGATCACCTCGCGCGCGCGCGCGGCGCCGATCTCGTGGATCATGCGAGCGGTGGCGCCCCACGAGAGCGGGATGCCCAGGTCGACCTCGGGCACGTGGAGCTGGGCGTCGGCAGCGGCGATGCGGAAGTCGCAGGCCAGGGCGAGGGCGGCGCCGCCGCCCACCGCGTGGCCGTGCACGCGGGCGATGGTGACCGCCTCGCAGAGCTCGATCGCGCGGCAGGCGCGCCAGCCGATCTGTGAGGCCCAGCGTCGCTCTCGCTCGCTGGCGCCCGAGGCGGCGAGCATGCGCGCGCTGCCCGGCGGGCTCTTGCGGTCGGCGCCGGCGGAGAAGGCCCGCCCGCGGCCGCCGAGCACGACCACGCGGGTCTCGAAGTCGGTCTGGAGCTCGGTGAAGAGCGCCGCGATCTCCTCGAGGCAGGTGGTGTCGAGCGCGTTCAGGCGCTCGGGGCGGTTCAGCCAGACGCGCAGGATCGCGCCGTCGCGTTCCAGGTCGAGGGTCTTCCAGCTCATGGGGACCGTGGTACCAGTTATCGTCGTGCACCGAAAGACCGTCGGGCAAGCCGATGCGCGTGCTGCGCAAAGCCTGGGCGGACGACTGGGAGCCGCGCGCGGACGAGACCAGCCGTTCCCCGCTCAGGCGGGCGTGAGCGGTCACGCGGGGGTGATGACCCTGACGACCGGCGACTACGAGAACGTCGACCCCGATCGCACCTGCATGCCGGCAGGCCAGGGCGTGGGCGGCATCGACGGCGTGCTCCCGGCCGGCGAGATCGTGCGGCAGGTGGTCGCCGAGGCGCGGCGTGAGCTCGCCCGGCTCGGGGCCCTCGCGTAGCGGCTACTCGAGCCGTGCGGTGTTCGTCGCCAGCGCCATCGCGGCGACGATCGTCAGCATCGCGGCGGCGAAGCTCGCCAGCGCGCCGAGGGGCCCGATCTCGCTGGCGACCAGCCCGGCCGCGACGGCGCCCACCGGGGCCATGCCGAGGAAGCCGATCTGGTAGACCGAGAGCACGCGGCCGCGCTGGGTGGACGGCGCGGCCTCCTGGTAGAGGGTGCGGCTGCAGTTGATGAAGACCGAGCCGGCCAGGCCCCAGAAGAAGGTCGCGGCGACGAAGCCCCAGAACGGCAGGCCGAGCCCGATCGCCGCCAGTGCAACGGCGCCGACGGCCAGCGCCCCGAGCGACGCCAGCCCCTTGCGGCGCACGCCGCCGCGCGTGCGCAGCGCCACCGAGCCCGCGATGGTGCCGATCGGGAACAGCATCATCACGAGCGACAGCTCGGCGACCGTGCCGGCGTAGACGTCGCGCACGATCAGCGGGAAGCTCACCATGAACGGACCCACGAAGAGCAGGCCGACGGCCATGACGAGCAGGATCGGATTGCGCAGCGCGGGCGTGCGCGCCACGATCGCGAGCCCGTCGGCGATCTCGCGCAGCGCCGAGGGGGTGGGACCGTCCGGCTGCACGCGCGGCGCTTCCGCGGGCACCCGGTAGGCGAGCGCCGAGCCGACCAGCAGCGCGAGCGCCTGGATCAACAGCATCAGCTCGCTGCCGGCCCAGCGCGCGCCGCCGGCGACGAGCGAGCCGCAGGCCTGCGCGCCGAACTGGACCGCCGTCATCCCGGTGACGGCGCGCATCATGTCGCCGCCCGCGACGCGCGACAGCAGGGTGTCGCGCGCCGGCATCACGAAGGCCGAGACCGTCCCGATCGACACGCCGTAGGCGATCAACGCGGGGATCGAGAGCTGCCCCGTCCACACGACCGCGGCCAGCGCCAGCACCGGCAGCACCGCGACCCCGTGCAGCACCAGCAGCAGGCGGCGCGGGTCGACGCGCTCGGCCAGGTGGCCGCCGAACAGCAGCAGCACCAGCGCCGGCAGCATCGTGGAGGTCTGGACCACCCCAACGCGATCCGGCGCGGCGCGCAGCTCCCCGACCACGAGCCACGAGAACAGCACCGCCTGCATGCCCCAGGCGCCGAACCAGGAAGCGACGCCGCCCACGAACGCGGAGTAGCCGGGCGGCCGGGGCGCGGCGGGGAGCGAAGCGGGCTGGGGCGGGGTCATGAGGTCGCGGCAGCATGACGCATCGCCGGGAAGGGGACGAACGGTTGTTGGGGCGGGGCCGGGGAAGTAGCCTCCTACCGACCGGTCGGTGGGGCACTTGCGGGCGCAGGGGCCGGCCCGAGGCGAGCCCGGGAGAGCCAGCCATGAGCGCCAACGCCAAGGGCGACCCGATGATGCCCGCGCTCGAGCGCGATTCCTGAGCGCGCCCGCCGCCGCGCTCGACCAGCACGCGCTGGTGCTGTGCGGCGGCACGCTGCTCGGCGCCGACTACCGCGAGCTGCTCGAGGCCGCCGTAGCCGGCGGCTTCCAGGCGGTCTCGCTCTGGCCCCGGCACTATCGGAGCGGCCGGGCCGCGGGCCACTCCGATGCCGATCTGCGCGCGCTGCTCGCCGACCACGGCCTCGTCGTGGCGGACCTCGACCCGCTGCTCACCTGGCTGCCGGCGGGCGTCGGTGGCGGGATCGACCCGGGCCCCTTCGCCGAGGCCGACGAGCGGGAGTTCTTCGCGATCGCCGAAGCCGTCGGCGCGCGCTCGCTCAACGCGGCCCAGGCCTTCGGCGCCACGATCGACGTCGACGGCGCCGCCGAGGCCTTCGCCGGTCTGTGCACCCGCGCCCGCGAGCACGGCCTGGGGGTGACGCTCGAGTTCCTGCCCTGGACGGGCATCCGCGACGTCGCGGTCGCGGCCGAGATCGCCGAGCGCGCCGGCCAGCCCAACGGCGCGGTCATGCTCGACACCTGGCACTGGTTCCGCGGCGGCGCGGACCCCGAGCCGCTGCGCCGCCTCGACGGCGCCCGCATCGGCGGCGTCCAGATCAACGACGCGCCCGCCGACGCGCCCGACGACCCGGTGCGCGAGACGATGGAGGCGCGACGGCTGCCCGGCGCCGGCGACATCGACCTGCCGGCGTTGATCGGCCTCCTCGACGAGATCGGCTCGCGCGCGCCGATCGGCGTCGAGGTGTTCTCGACCGGGCTGGCGGCGCTGCCGCCGCCGGAGGTGGGGCGGCGCTGCGGCGAGGCGGCGCGCGCCGTGCTCCAGGCGGCGCGGGACTAGCTTCGCAGTACGCGCCCCGCCGCCGCGGCGGCGTCGTAGCGCTCGCCCGCGACCACCGGCACGCCGTTGATGAAGACGTGCTCGATGCCGGTGGGGAAGCGCGCCGGCTCGTCGAAGCTGGCGGTGTCGCGCAGCCGCGCCGGGTCGAGCACGACCAGGTCGGCGGCGGCGCCCCGGCGCACGGTGCCGCGGTCGCTCCAGCCGAGGCGCTCGGCCGCGGCGCCCGTCATCTTGCGCACCGCCTCCTCGAGCGGGAACAGGCCCGCCTCGACGTAGGTGTGGAGCACGCGCGGGAAGGTCCCGTAGCTGGCCGGGTTCTGGTGGCCGTTGCAGGTGAGGAAGGTGTCGGTCTCGATCGTGCACAGGGGGTGCGCCAGCACGCGGCGCAGCGCGTCCTCCTCGCCGTCGTGCCCGCTGTAGGTGTGGTTCAGCACGCGCGCGTTGCGGTGGCTCTCGACCACCATGCGCGCGTAGAACTCCCAGGGGTCCATCCCGGCCCGCGCGGCGGCCTCGCCCACGAACAGCCCGTTGTAGGGGTCGAACGCCTTGGCATTGGCGTTCATGATCTGGATGTCCTCGAGGAAGAAGCCGATCTCGGCGAAGACCCGCGCGCCGAGCGCCTTCACGCCCGCCAGCGCCTCCGGGTTCTCGAGGATCGACTCGAGGTGAGGCAGCATCTCGGGCGGGAACAGCACACTCGCGGTCGTGTTTCCGGCGGTGTACGGGAAGGCGTCGAACGCCACGTCGAGGCCCGCCTCGCGCGCCTGCTCGATGCGCTCGATCGCGAGCTCGGCGGTGGGCCAGGTGCGGCGTCCGACGAAGATCAGGTGGCTGAGCTGGAGGCGCGCGCCGCCCGCGCGAGCCGCGTCCATCACCTCCTCGAGCGCCTGTACGTTGTGGGGCGTCTCCTCCGGGTCGCTCTGGAACACCGGGCTCACCCGGCTGTAGGCGCGCACGTGCGAGGTGAAGAGCTTGTCGCTGCGAGCCGCGAAGCCCGCGAACGCGGCCAGCTCGTCGGGCTGCGCGAAGATCCCCGGCGGGTAGCCCAGCCCGGTGCTGACGCCGACGCAGCCCGCGTCGAGCGCCTCCCGGGTGAGCCGCTCCATCTCGGCCAGCGCGTCGGCGCCGGGCGGCGCGGGGTCGAGCGGCCCGGTCACCGCGGCGCGCACGGCGCCCTGGCCGACCAGCTCGGCGACGTTGAGCGGCAGCGGCGTCTGCTCGAGCGCGCCGAGGAACTCGTCCATCGTCTCCCAGCGCAGCTCGAGCTCGTCGTCGACGATCAGCTTGCTGCTCTCCTGCGACGCGCGGCGGTTGTGCGGCGTCACCGGGGCCGGGCTGAAGCCGCAGTTGCCGCCGACCAGGGTCGTCATGCCCTGGCGCACGAACGGCTCCACCAGCGCGCCCGCGTCCGCGCCCGGCACCAGCCAGTCGGAGTGCGAGTGGATGTCGATGAAGCCGGGGGCCACCAGCCGGTCGCTGCAGTCGACCACCCGGGCGCTCTCGAGCGCAGCGAGATCCCCGACCGCGTCGATCCGCCCGTCGCGCACGTGCACGTCGGCGCGGAACGCCGGGGCACCGGTGCCGTCGATCACCCGACCCCCTCGCAGCAGGACTTCCTCGGACACGGCGACTCCTTCTCGGCGTTCGGTCTAGACGCGCCCCGCGCTCGGGTCGCCGGTGTCGAGCCCATCCAGGTGCGCGGCGCAGGCGACCAGCGTGACGTGCCAGTCGCCCGCCGAGCGCTCGGCGACCGTCATGCAGGCGTTCGACCACTTCTCCGGGATCGCGAGATGCTCTGGTCGCCGCAGGTGCGTCTCGAGCAGCACGCGCAGCACCAGGCCGTGCGTGACGACCGCGAGGCTGCCCGCGGTCTCGTGCGCGGCCGCCTCGACGCGCTCCCACGCCCGCGCGACGCGCACGCGAAACACCTCCCAGCTCTCGCCGGCGGGCGGCGCGTAGTCCGCGGCGAACGGGTCGAGCTCGAGCTCGGCGTAGGGCGTGCCGCGCAGGTCGCCGAAGTTGCGCTCCTGCAGCAGGTCGTCGAAGTCGAGCGGCGCCCCGCTGGCCGCGGCGACGGCGGCCGCCGTCTGCGCCGCGCGCGGCAGGTCGCTGGCGAGCACCCGCGCCACTCCCAGCTCCGCCACCCGCCGCGCCAGCCGCGTCGCCTGCTCGCGGCCGCGCGCCGAGAGCGGCACCTCGGGCCGCTGCACCACGCGCTGCGCGTTCTGCTCGGATTCCCCGTGACGGATCAGGTAGAGCGACACGCCCCGAGCGTAACGGGGGCTGCTAGCCTTCGCCGCCTCGCACGGGAGCACGATGGCCGAGCGCATCCCCATCCTCGTGGTCTCCGGCTTCCTCGGCTCCGGGAAGACCACCCTGGTGCGCCGCCTGCTCGACGACGCCATCGCGCGCGGCGTACGCGTCGCGGTGGTCTCGAACGAGCTGGGCGCGCTGGGCATCGACCGCGCCCTGCTCGGCGGCGGCGACGAGCGCTACGTCGAGCTCGAGGGCGGCTGCGTCTGCTGCGAGCTCTCGGACGAGCTGATCGAGGTGCTCGAGACGGTGCGCCGCGAGGTCGCGCCCGACCGCATCGTGATCGAGACCTCGGGCGTGGCGCTGCCCTACGAGACGCAGCTCTCGCTGTGGCGGCCGCCCGTCGCGGACTGGGCCGGCGACGACATGGCGGCCGTGGTGGTCAATGCCGAGCAGCTCGCGGCGGGACGCGACCTGGGCGAGACCTTCGAGCAGCAGGTGTCCGCCGCGGACCTGCTGGTGCTGAACCAGGTCGACCGCGTCCCCGACGAGGCGCTGCCCGGGCTGGAGGCGACGCTCGCCGAGATCGAGCCCGACGCGCCGGTGGTGCGCACGGTGCACGGGGTGTTGGATCTCGCGCTGCTCGAGCCGCCGCCGCTCGACGCGAGCGCCCGCAGCGCGCGGCGCGCGGCGGGGCCGCATCCCCACCACCACGAGCCGTTCGAGGCGATCGGCATCGAGGTCGAGACCGGCATCGACCCCGCGGCGCTCGCAGCGCGGCTGCGCGAGCTGGGTGCGGTGCGCGCCAAGGGCTTCGTCGAGACCGCGGCCGGCGTGCGCCTGGTGCAGGGCGTGGGGCGCCGCATCGAGCTCGAGCCCGCCGAGGCGCCGGCCGGGATTCCGCTGGGTCGCGTCGTGGTGATCCGGCGCGGCGCCCCCGACCTCGGGTAGACTCGGCGGCTCGCTGCGCCCACGGGTCGAGCCCCTGAGTCCGCTAGCCGCCGAAGTCCGCAAGCTCGCTGCGCTGTCGCTGCCCGTCGCCGCGACCCAGGTGAGCACCATGCTGCTCGGCGTGGTCGACACGCTGATGGTGGGGCGGGTGAGCGTCGAGGCGCTGGGCGCCGCCTCGCTCGCGAACGTCTGGATCTTCGGCACGCTCCAGTTCGCCAACGGCATCCTGTTCGGCCTCGACCCGATCGTGGCGCAGGCACACGGGGCCGGCGACGCGCGCCGCGCCGCGCTCGCGCTCCAGCGCGGGCTGGTGCTCGCGCTCGCCCTCTCGATTCCGGTCGCGTTGCTGTGGACCGGCACGGGCACGTTCCTGCTCTGGATGGGGCAGGAGCCGGAGCTGGCGCGCCTGGCCCACCAGTACACGCTGGTGCAGATCCCGAGCATCCCGTTCTTCCTGGCCTACACGTCGCTGCGCCAGTACCTCCAGGGGCGCGAGCTGATGCGTCCGGCGATGTGGGTGGTGCTGTTCGCCAACGTCTTCAACGCGTTCGCGAACTGGGTGCTGATCTTCGGGCACCTCGGCATGCCGGCGCTCGGCCTGCTGGGCGCCGGCATCGCGACCACCGGGACGCGCATCTTCGGGATGCTCGGGCTGCTGGCCTGGACGGTGGCCTTCCGCCTGCACGGCGACGCCTGGGTCCCGTGGAGCCGGCGCGCGTTCGACCCCCGGGCGCTCGCCGCGGTCTTCGCGATGGGCTTCCCCGTCGCGATCCAGACCTCGCTCGAGTTCTGGGCGTTCTCCGGCGCCACCCTGATCGCCGGACGCCTCGGTCCCGTAGCGCTGGCAGCGCACACGGTGGCGCTCAACATGGCCGCGCTCTCCTTCATGCTGCCGCTGGGAATCTCGCAGGCCGCCGCCACGCGCGTCGGCAACCTGGTCGGCGCCGAGCGCCCCCACGACGCGCAGCGCGCCGCGTGGGTCTCGGTGGGCTTCGGCACCGGGGTGATGGCGCTCGGAGCCGCACTGTTCGTGAGTCTGCGCGCCTGGCTGCCGCGGCTCTACACGCCCGACGCCGAGGTGGTGGCGCTGTGCGCCGCGATCCTGCCGATCGCGGCCGCCTTCCAGCTCTTCGACGGTGCGCAGGTGGTGAGCTGCGGGGTGCTGCGCGGGATGGGCCGCACCCGGCCGGCGGCCGTCTTCAACCTGTTCGGCTACTGGCTGCTGGGGCTGCCACTCGGCGCCTGGCTCGCGCTGCGGCTGGACTGGGGCCTGGCCGGCATCTGGTGGGGCCTGGCGATCGCGCTCGGGGTGATCGCGCTGCTGCTGGCCGGCTGGATCCACGTGCGGGGCCCGGCGGCCGCCTGGCAGGGCTACGCTGCCCCGATGCAGGGAGGGAAGTCATGAAGGCCATCCACGTCACCGCGATCGGCGGGCCCGAGGTGCTGAAGCTCGTCGAGGTACCCGAGCCCGACCCGGCGCCGGGCACCGTGCGCGTGCGCAACCGCGCGGTCGCGATCAACTTCCACGACATCCAGTCGCGTCGCTCGGGCGAGGCGGGCCTCGCGCCGCCGTTCGTGCCGGGCACCGATTTCGCCGGCACGGTGGACGCGGTGGGCGAGGGCGTGACCGGCATCGCCGTCGGCGACCGCATCCTCGGGATCTCGACGCACGGCGCCTATGCCGAGGCGAGCCTCGTGCCCGCCGTGCTCGCCACGCCGATCCCCGACGGTGTCACGTTCGAGCAGGCCGCCGCCTGCCCGGTGGCCGGGCTCACCGCCTGGTTCCTGCTCGACGAGAACGGGATCGGCGCCACTTCGACGGTGGTGGCGCACGCGGCGGCGGGCAGTGTGGGCTGCTTCCTGGGCGGCCTGCTGCGGCTGCGCGGCGCGCGCGGCATCGGCCTGGTCTCGACCGCGGCGAAGGCCGAGGTGGCGCGGCGCGCGGGCTTCCAGGAGGTGGTGGTGTACCGCGAGGAGGATCCCGTCGAGCGCGTGAAGCAGCTCACCGACGGGCGCGGCGCCGACCTGGTGCTCGACTCCGTGGCGGGCCCCCAGTTCGCGCGCAGCTTCGAGATGGCGGCGTCGAACGGGACCGTGGTGCTCTACGGACGCGCCGCGGGCGACCCGCCGTTCGAGCAGGCGCTGCGCGCGCCGTTCCTCGAGGCGGGTCGCAACCTCGGCCTGCGCACCTACTTCCTCGGCACCACGATCGGCACGCGGCTGGGCGAGATCCGCCCCGCCTACGAGCGCCTGTTCGACGCCTGGCAGGCCGGCGCGCTCGACGTGCCGATCGAGACGGCGCCGCTCGCCGAGGCCGCCGACGCGCACGCGCGCATCGAGTCGCAGCGGACCACGGGCAAGATCATCCTGATGCCCTGAGCGGGGCGGGAGGGACGCGTTGGAGCTTCGGGACCGGGTGGCCGTCGTGACGGGTGGCGCGAGCGGCATCGGCGCGGCGCTGTGCCGGCGCTTCGCCGCGGAGGGCGCGCGCGGCGTGGTCGTCGCCGACCTCGACGGCGCCGGCGCTGCGCGCGTCGCGGCGGAGATCGGCGGGCTCGCGGTCGCCACCGACGTCGGCGACGAGGCGCAGGTGCGCGCACTGGTCGACGCCGCGGAGGCGCGCTTCGGGCCGATCGACCTGTTCGTGTCGAACGCCGGCGTGGCGCTCGGCGGGGGCCTCGGGGCGCTCGACGCCGGCCCGTTCGCCCCCGACGACGCCTGGCGCACGAGCTGGGACGTGAACGTGATGGCCCACGTCTACGCGGCCCGCGCCGTGCTGCCGGGCATGCTCGAGCGCGGCGAGGGCTACCTGCTGAGCACCGCCTCGGCCGCGGGGCTGCTCACGGATCTGTCGACCCAGGCGTACTCCGTCACCAAGCACGCCGCGCTCGGCTTCGCCGAGTGGCTGGCGATCTCCTACGGCCACCTGGGCATCCGCGTCTCGTGCCTGTGTCCCCAGGGCGTGAACACGCCGATGGTGCGACAGGCCGCCGACTCGGGCGTGGGCGACCACCTGACGCCCGGGCTGATCGAGCCCGAGGCGGTGGCGGAGGCGGTGGTACGCGGGCTCGCCGAGGAACGCTTCCTGATCCTGCCGCATCCCGAGGTCGCGACCTTCTTCCAGCGCAAGGCGAACGACCCCGACCGCTGGCTGGCCGGCATGCGCCGGCTGCGCGCGAAGCTCTACGGCGCGGGCTAGCTGGTGGACTTCGCTCGCCTGCGGCTTGCTGCGCGCGCCCTGCGGGCGCTTGCGGTCTGACTTCGTTCGGCTTCGCCTCACTGCGCGCGCCCTTCGGGCGCTTGCGGTCTGACTTCGTTCGGCTTCGCCTCACTGCGCGCGCCCTTCGGGCGCTTGCAGGGGGCTTCTGCCGTGAAAGCTCCTAGGGCGCGCAGCGAGCCGTAGCGAAGTCACTTGACCTCGACGCCCTCGTGGCGCAGCAGCCAGCGCTTGCGCTCGACGCCGCCGGCGTAGCCGTGCAGCGCGCCGTCGCTGCCGATCACCCGGTGGCAGGGCAGCACCAGCGCGATCGGGTTGCTGCCGTTCGCGGTGCCCACGGCCCGCGAGGCGCGGGGCATCCGGAGCGTCGCCGCGAGCTCGCCGTAGCTGCGGGTGGAGCCCGGCGGGATGCGGCGCAGCGCGCGCCAGACGCGCTGCTGGAAGGGCGTGCCGCGCGTCTCGACCGGGACGCCCTCGAACGCGTCGAGCTCGCCCCGGAAGTAGGCGCGCACCCGGCCCGCGAAGCCGCCCGGATCGCGCTGGCGCACCAGCTCGTACGCTCCGAAGCGGCGCTGCAGCAGGCGCTCGGCGCGGCCGCGGCAGTCGGCGAAGTCGAGCGCCACGAGCACGTCGGCGTCTGCAACGACGAGCACCGTGCCGATCGGGCTCTTCACCTCATCGAGCGCGAGCTGCACGTCTTCGTCCCGCCGCGGGGCGCGGCGCCGAGCGGCCCGTCCACAGGTGCAACGCGGCGTAGGCCCGCCACGGGCGCCACGCCTCCGCCGCCCGCTCCACGGCCGCTGGGGTCGGGAGGGAGCCGTTCGCGAGCGCGTGGCGCAGGCCGAGGTCCGAGGCGGGAAAGGCGTCGGGCTCGCCCAGCGCGCGCATCGCGACGTACTGCGCCGTCCAGGGACCCACGCCCGGCAGCGCGCACAGCGCGGCGCGAGTCGCCTCGGCGTCGCCGCCGGGCTCGAGCGCGAGCCGCCCGGCCGCCACCGCCTCGGCGAGGGCCGCCACGGCGCCGGCCCGCGCGCGGGGCAGGCCGATACTGCGCAGGTCGGCGTCCGCGAGGACGGCGGCTGTCGGGAACACGCGATCCGGGCTCCCCTCGGCGCACAGCTCCGGGTCGAGCGCGTGGCCGAAGCGCTCGACCAGCCGACCCGCCAGCGTCGTCGCGCCGCGCACGCTCACCTGCTGGCCCAGGATCGCGCGCACGGCCAGCTCGAAGCCGTCCCACGCGCCCGGCACGCGCAGTCCCGGACGCGCGCGCACCAGCGGACGCAGCCGCGCGTCGGCGCGCAGCTGCGCGGCGATCGGCGCCGGGTCGGCGGTGAGATCGAAGGTGCGGCGCAGGCCCTCCGCCACGCGAATCAGCTCGCCCGCACCCGAGAGCCGCAGGCGCGCGACCAGGTGCGGCGCGTCGGGCGCGAGCCGCACCTCGACCCGCCCGCGCACGGGGCCCCGCGAGACGGTCCGCTCGTAGGCGCCGTCGCGCACGCCCTCCACACCGGGGATCGCCCGCGGCTCGAGGAAGGCGAGCAGGGCGCCCCAGTCGAACGGCGGGCGGAACGGCAGGCGCAGCGCGATCCACGAGCCGCGCGCGGGCTGCCCGTCCTGCCCGCCGCGACGGCGCAGCTCGCGCGGCGCGCGCCCGTAGGCGGCGCGCATCGCCTCGTTGAAGCGCCGCACGCTCGCGAACCCCGACGCCAGCGCGATTTCGCCGACCGGCAGCGCGGTCTCGTCCAGCAGCTTCTTCGCGAACCCCACGCGCCGCGTCTGGGCCACGGCCACCGGCGTGGCACCGACGTGACGCAGGAACAGGCGGCGCAGCTGGCGCTCGCCCAGCCCCACGCGCTCGGCCAGCGCGGCCACCGAGGCGCGGTCGAGCGCGCCCTCGTCGATCAGCCGCAGCGCGCGCGCGATCGGCGCGCAGGTGCCCACCCAGGCAGGGGTCCCCGGCGAGGCCTCGGGGCGGCAGCGCAGGCAGGGCCGGAAGCCGGCCTCCTGCGCGGCGGCGGCGCAGGGCAGGAACACGCAGTTCTCGCGCTTCGGCGTGCGCGCGGGGCACACCGGCCGGCAGTAGACGCCCGTCGAGCGCACGCCCGTGAAGAAGCGCCCGTCGAAGCGCGCGTCGCGCGTCCGGAGCGCGCGGTAGCAGACGTCGGGGTCGAGCGGCACGCCCCCTTCGTAGCACGCCCCGGCCCGCCGACTGGCGGTTTTCGGACCTGCTCGTCGGGCCCTCAGTAGCGGTAGTGATCGGGCTTGTAGGGCCCCTCGATCGGGACGCCGATGTACTCCGACTGGGCGGACGTGAGCTTGGTGAGCTTCACGCCCAGGTGGTCGAGATGGAGGCGCGCGACCTCCTCGTCGAGCTTCTTCGGCAGCACGTACACCTTCTTGCCGTACTGGTCGGCGTTCTGGTGCAGCTCGATCTGTGCGAGCACCTGGTTGGTGAACGAGGCCGACATCACGAAGCTCGGGTGGCCGGTGGCGCAGCCCAGGTTGAGCAGGCGGCCCTCGGCGAGCACCAGCACGCTGTGACCGTCGGGGAACACGAACTCGTCGTACTGCGGCTTGATCTCGACGCGCTCGATCCCGGGCACCGCCTTCAGGCCGGCCATGTCGATCTCGTTGTCGAAGTGGCCGATGTTGCCGACGATCGCCTTGTCCTTCATGCGGGACATGTCCTCGGCCGAGATGATGTGGAAGTTCCCGGTCGTGGTGACGAAGATGTCGGCCTTGTCCACCACCTCGTCGAGCGTGGTGACCTCGAAGCCCTCCATCACGGCCTGGAGCGCGCAGATCGGGTCGATCTCGGTGACGATCACCCGGCAGCCCTGGCCGCGCAGAGCCTGCGCGCAGCCCTTGCCGACCTCGCCGTAGCCGCACACCACGGCGACCTTGCCGCCGAGCATCACGTCGCTGGCGCGCATCAGTCCGTCGGGCAGCGAGTGACGGCAGCCGTAGACGTTGTCGAACTTGCTCTTGGTGACGGAGTCGTTGACGTTGATCGCGGGGAAGAGCAGGGTGCCGTCCTTCTCCATCTGGTAGAGCCGGTGCACGCCGGTGGTGGTCTCCTCCGACACGCCGCGCAGCCCGGCCGCGACCTCGGTCCAGCGACCCGGATCGGTCTGCTGGGCGCGGCGCAGCAGGTCGAGGATCACGCCCCACTCCTCGGGGTCCTCGCGCGGGTCGAACTCGGGCACGGCACCCGCCTTCTCGAACTCGGCGCCCTTGTGTACGAGCAGGGTGGCGTCGCCGCCGTCGTCGACGATCAGGTTCGGCCCGGTGCCGTCGGGCCAGCGCAGCGCCTCCTCGGTGCACCACCAGTACTCCTCGAGCGTCTCGCCTTTCCAGGCGAACACCGGCACGCCCGCGGGATCGTCCGGGGTGCCGTCGGGGCCCACCACGACGGCGGCCGCCGCGTGGTCCTGGGTCGAGAAGATGTTGCACGAGACCCAGCGGACGTCCGCGCCCAGGTCCTTCAGCGTCTCGATCAGCACGGCGGTCTGCACGGTCATGTGCAGGCTCCCCATGATCTTCGCGCCGGCCAGCGGCTGGGCACCGCGGTGGCGCTCGCGCAGCGCCATCAGTCCGGGCATCTCGTGCTCGGCGAGTCGGATCTCCTGACGCCCCCAGTCGGCCAGGCTCAGGTCCTTGACCTTGTGGGGCGGGCGCTGCGGGTCTGTGCTCATGCTGCACTCCTCGGCCGGCTCGGGGCCGGATGCGGGGTTGGGAACTCGTGGGTGGGGTGGGGAGCAGGGAGGGCCGGTGCCCTGATTCATCCGTTTATGCGGATGCATTGTTGCACGGCGTCCCGCCGAGTTCAAGCCTAGGCCGGTGATAGACTCGGGCGCGCGCGCCGTTGCCCGGCGCCGCGCTCGAGAGGGATCGATGCGACGAGTGAAGCGCGGAGCGGCGGCGCTGGCAGCCCTGTGCCTGACCGGGGTCCCCCAGGCGGCGGCCGCGACGTCCGCCGAGGCGGCCGAGGACCTGGTGCGGCAGGTCTACTACGAGGGCGTCCCGGAGCAGCCGGCTCGCGCCCTGGGCCCCGAGGCCGCGACGCGCCTGGCCGAGCTGCTGGCCGACCCCGCCGAGACTCGCTGGCACGTCAACGCGGCGATGGCCCTGGCGCTGAGCGGCCAGCCGGCGGCCTACGACGCCCTCGCGGCGGTGGGCGAGCGGGGCGGCGACGGCGAGCTGACGCCCGCCGAGTACCGCCTGCGCATCGCGCTGCCGCGCGCGATGGGGGTGCTGGCGCAGCGCGACGACCGCGCGCTCGCCTGGCTGCTCGCTCGCGCCTCGCAGCCGACCCGCGACCCGGGCTGGTCGTATGGCGCGCTGCACGGGCCGCGTCTCGCGCGCCAGATGCGGCTCGACGCCGTGAGCGGTCTGGGCATCTCCGAGCGCCGCGAGGCGCGCGCGCTGCTCCAGCGGCTCGCGGCGGAGGCCGACGGCGACCCCGCCGTGCCCGAGCGAGCTGCGGCTGCGCTCGCCGAGCGCCCGCGGCGCTGACGCGAAGCGGCCGCGCGCTCGCCGAGCGCGCGGCCGGGCTGCTTCGCCGCCGGGCGGATCCGGCTACGCCTCGTGCGTCGCCTGCTGCGTGACGCCCACCGAGCCGCCGGCCACGGCCGCACCGTGCGACACCGGCGAGCCGCTGGTGGCGCCGAACACGTAGGCCGTCTCGCTGTGCTCGGCGAGGTCGAGGCCCTCGAACTCGTCCTCGTCGGACACCCGCAGCGAGCCCATCACCGCGCGCATCCCGACCAGGATCAGGAGGGTGACTGCCGGCGCGAACACCGCCGTGAAGCCCACCGACAGCAGCTGCTTGAAGAGCTGCTGGCCCTGCGACACGCCCTCGGGCAGCGCGAAGTCCGCGATGAACAAGCCGGTCGCGATGGCGCCCCAGGCGCCACCCACGCCGTGCACGCCGAACACGTCGAGCGAGTCGTCGTAGCCCAGCGCGGGCTTCAGGATGGTGACGGCCACGTAGCAGATCGCCGCCGAGCCGGCGCCGACCGCGATCGCGCCCAGCGGGCCCACGAAGGCGCAGGCCGGCGTGATCGCCACCAGGCCCGCCACGGCCGCGGTGGCCACGCCCAGCACGGTGGGCTTGCCGCGGTGCAGCCACTCGATCGCCATCCACGCCACGATCGCCGTCGAGCTGGCGGTGCTCGTGGTGAGGAAGGCCAGGCCGGCGGTACCGTCGGCGGCCAGCTCGCTGCCCGCGTTGAAGCCGAACCAGCCCACCCACAGCAGCGAGGCGCCGATCACGGTGAAGGGCAGGTTGTGGGGCGGCATCGGGTCGCGGCCGAAGCCCTTGCGCTTGCCCAGGAAGATCGCGAGCGCCAGCGCCGAGAAGCCGCTCGACATGTGCACGACGAGCCCGCCCGCGAAGTCGAGCGCGCCCAGCTCGCCGATCCAGCCCCCGCCCCAGACCATGTGGGCCAGCGGGGCGTAGACGACCAGGGCCCAGATCGTGATGAACACCAGGTAGGCCGAGAAGCGCATGCGCTCGGCGAAGGCGCCGACCATCAGCGCCGGCGTGATGATCACGAACATGCCCTGGAACATCACGAAGACGAACTCGGGGATCGTGCCCGACAGGGTGTCGGGGGTGATGCCGGCGAGTCCCACGCGGGAGAAGTCGCCGATGAAGGCGTTGCCCTCGCCGAAGGCGAGGCTGTAGCCGACGAGCACCCAGAGCACGCCCATCAGCCCGGCGGACACCATGCACTGCATGAAGATGCTGAGCGTGTTCTTGGCGCGCACCAGGCCGGTGTAGAACAGCGCCAGCCCGGGCACCGTCATCATCAGCACCAGCGCCGAGCTGGTCAGCATCCAGGCCGTGTCGCCGGCCGACAGCTCGTCCTCGGCGAACGCAGCGCTCGCGAACAACCACGTGGCGGCGAACCCGAGCAGGGCGAGCCAGCGATGCCTCCCGGAACCTCGTGCGAACATGGGCAGTCCCCCTTCGTGCCGAACTCTCTGGCGACCTGTGTGCCAGGCCGCTGTGTGCCAGGCCTTTGTGTGCCAGGCCTTTGTGTGCCAGGCCTTTGTGTGCCAGGCCTTTGTGTGCCGATTCCAGCAACTACCGTGCCAGAGCTGGCACAGCTCCAGGATCGCCCCGGGCAGGCGGCTGCCCAGCCGGTGTGCACGCGACTGC
>JASJBO010000328.1 GCA_030066475.1 Myxococcota bacterium | reverse complement strand
ACGTCCACCGTGCCCATGCCGCCCAGCACGCGCGCCGCGGAGGGCGGCGTCGGGAAGTTGCCCGGGATGCGATAGACCTCGACGTCCACGCCGTGCTCGGTCAGCACGTCCCACCAGGGCGTGCCCCCGCGGTTGTTCACCACGTCGGGGGTCGACGTCGGGATGACGTAGCCGAAGAAGTGGACCGCGGAGCCCGGGTCTTCCACCGGCGGCGTGGCGGACGAGATGGGCTTGTAGGTGGCCGGGTCGCGGTGGATGAAGTCGAAGATGCCGTGCCCGCCGGGGTTCATCCCGGTCACGAAGTTCGACCAGGCCACCGGGCTCTGGGGCGGGACGGCCGTCCCCAGCGACTGGAACGTGCCCTCGGCGCGCAGCTTCTCGAAGTTCGGCATCTCGCCGGCATCGATCAGGCGCCCGAGGATGACGGGGTCCATCCCGTCGACGCCGACGACGAAGACGCCCGGACGTTCGCCGCCGGGGGCGGAGAGTGCGGGGGACGACAGCAGGATTGCCGACAGCGGGAGGAGTGCCCGCAGCCAGCGCGAGGCCGCGAGGATCATGACTGTCCGCTCGCTCTTCTCGCGTCTTCGGCGGGCGGGAAGATCAGGGCGCCCGGCGCGGCGCCGCTCTGGGGCAGGCTCGTGGGATCGAGCATGCCCTTGACGTCGCCCTCGGTCGCGTCCTCGGGGAAGATCATCTCGCCCTGCATGTAGCCGGGGATCTCCTGGCCGAACAGCCGCAGCACGCTGGCGGGAATGTCCACCAGCCGCGGCTGCTCGGCGGCGATCGCGCGGTTGCACAGGAAGACCCCCGGCACGATGGACGGGTCGACGCAGTGGTCGCCCGACCAGCTGCGGTCGTTGTCGCTGAACACGTTCTCGGTCACCTGGCCCGTGGCGCACTCCCAGCTGTGCCGGTAGCCGCCCTCCCAGCCCACGAGCAGGTCGGGCGCGTCGAAGCGGTAGGGCCCGCGGAAGAACTGCTGCGACACTGCGACGCGTCGCACGCAGCGCTCGCCGGTCTGCGGGTCGACCAGCTGGCCCAGCTTCTCGGCCAGCTCCTGCACCAGCGCGCGGTACTCGGCGCCCTCCGCGACGATGCCCGACTTCTCGCGGCCCTTGCGGTTCACGAACACGCCCGTCAGCCCCAGCGCGAACGCCCGGGTGCGGCTCCAGTCGATCCCGTCCAGGTACTCGCCGCTCTCGAGGGCGTTCTCGTCCTTCAGGAACAGGTAGCCGTTGTCGCGCAGCCAGCTGTTGACGTTGACGCAGCGGCGGAAGTTGGTGAAGCCGTGGTCGCTGATCACCATGAAGGTGGTGTCGGGATCGTCCACCAGGTTCCACACCTTGCCCAGCAGCTCGTCGGTGCGCTCGTAGACCTTCCCGATGGCGTCCTTCCACTGCTCCGTGTCCTTGCCGGCGTTCGCCGGGTGGGTGGGATCGAGGTAGCGGTAGAACATGTGCTGGACGCGGTCGGTGGTGTCGAAGACCGTGGTGACGAGGCCCTTCTTGGTCTGCTTCACCGCGTCGAGGAACATCTTCTCGCGTTCCTCGTAGATGAACATCGCCTGGTCGAAGAAGACCTTCTCGTCGATCACGCGGTTGTTGAGCGCCCAGGTGTCCTCGGCCAGCCCGAGCGTGGCGAACTTGCCCTGCTTCTTGGCCAGGTAGATCGCGTAGACCTCGGGGTGCGCGATCGGCATCGCCGGGTTCTCCGGGTCGATGTGGATCGGCGTCATGTAGAGGTTGACCTCGGGCGCCGCCGACACCAGGTAGAACTTGGCGATGCCGCGCACCTTGACGCGCAGGCCGGCGTCGAACGCGAGCTCCACCCAGTCCGAGTACTCGCCCACCGGAAGCGTGATGGGCTCCATGCCGTCGATGGTGAGCACGGCCGAGCGCCCGTCCTCCGCCGGCACCAGGGTGAACGGCAGGGTCATGCGCCCGCCCGACTTCAGCATGGTGTGATCGGGGCCCACGATGCGCGAACGGATCTCGCTGCCCCGCCGCCGCAGGACGGTCTGCTCGCCGCCGATGAACTTGGCCTCGCCGTCCCGGGACTCGGTGCTGAAAAACGAGAAGGTGCCCTGGCTGCCGCGCAGGTCGGGCACGCACATGCCGGACAGGAGCAGGCCGTTCTTGAAGGGCACGGGTGGGAAGGTGATGGGGACGCGCTGGATGATCGAGAAGATGTTCTTCTCGCCCAGCAGCTTCCAGAAGTGCTGGCTCTTCTGGAGCAGCTTCATGCGCGCCTTGCTGAGGGGGATCACGTAGCGACCGATGTTCAGCACGCGCTTCGCGCTCACGATGTCCGTCGAGCTCAGCATGGGCCCGTAGGTACAGGGGTCGCGCGTCAGGAAGTCGTAGATGCAGTGCTGGCTGGCGTCGACCCCCGTGGCGAAGGTCGACCAGGCCACCGGGGACATCGACGGGACGCTGGTGTCGAGCGGCCGGAAGACGCCCTGCTCCGCCAGCTTCTGGAAGTTGGGCATGCGCCCGTCGCGCATGAGCTTGGTCAGCAGTCCGGGATCCATGCCGTCCAGGCCGAGGATCACGACGCGCCTGGTCTTGGCGTTCTTGTAGGGGTTCCCGACCGTGACCAGCCGGTAGAGCAGACGCAGCGGCCAGGTCAGGATGATCGCCAGGGCGATCGCGAAGGTGGTGAGCAGGACCAGCAGCGAGCCCACGAAGGCGAAGCCGGCGCCCGGCCCGATGTAGGCCTGCGCGGCGTCGGGCGCCAGCAGCGCGGCGGCGACGGCGGCCGCGACGATTCGTGCGGGTCTCGGCAGGGTCATGGGCGACTCGTCTTCCCTCGCGCCCGTTCCGGGGAGCCCGGCCCAGGGAGCACGGCCCAGGGTGCACGGCTGGCCTGGCTTCGAGCGACCCGTAACAATAGAGCACCCGGACTGATCGGACAGAGGCGGACTCGCGCTTGAATCGGCGGCTGCCCCGCCCCGAGAGTGCCTGCTCCAGAGCCCTTTCCCCAGAGCCATTTGGGAGTCAGTGATGCGACTCGTGTGCGCCCTCCTCTCCGCCCTGCTGCTGGCGGGATGCGCCGAATCGGCGCGCGACAGCCTGGCCGACGCCCGCCAGGCGCTGGCCGAAGCCCGCTACGACGAGGCGGTCGCGGCGGCGGACGCGGGACTCGCACTGGACGCGGACGACGTGACCCAGTGGGGCCTCGAGCTGGTCAGGCTCGAGGCGCTGGCGCGCGCGGGGCGGGGCGACGACGTGGTGGCCCAGCTGCAGGCGCTGGCGGCGGCCCGTCCGGCCGACGTTCCGGCGACCCAGTACGCGACCACCGCCGACCAGCTGCGCGCCTCCGACCAGGGCGCCGCCGCGATCCAGGTGCTGGATCTGGGCCTCCAGCGCTTCCCCGAGGACCAGGCGCTGCGCGGCCTGATCGAGCAGGCCAGGAGCGCCCCGGAGGCCGGCAGCCAGGAGCTCGAGATGCTCCGCTCGCTCGGCTACGTGGAGTAGGTCGGTCTCTGCTCCATCGCGGACGCGGGCCGTGCCGCGAGCCGCACCGGCACGCCGTTCAGGATCGACTGGCCGACGACGGGCTCGGTCGGGGCATCGTCGCTCCAGTCGTTGAAGGAGACGCCGGGGCGGCTGCCCGCGGTGCGCATGGTGGTGGCGGCCTTGCCGTGGCCCCAGCCGTGGGGGAGGCTCACGACGCCCGGGCGCATCTCGTCGGAGACCTTCACCGGCACCGGGCCGCGATGCACGCGGCTCTCGAGGAGCGCCGTGTCGCCGTCGGCGACGCCGGCGCGCGCGGCGTCGTCGGGGTGGACGAGCAGCACGCAGCGCTCGCGGCCCGACACGAGCGCGGGCACGTTGTGCATCCACGAGTTGCAGGTCCGCACCTCGCGCCGGCCGACGAGCAGCAGCTCGCCCTCCTCAGGGGTGCCCGCGGCGGGGTCGCGCGCCCAGTCGTCCAGGGCCGCGAGGAAGGGCTCCGCGTCGAGGTGGACGAGACCGTCCCGGTGCAGCACTCGCCGCGCGATGCCGGGCTCGAGCGGGCCGAGGTCCGCGCCGTGGGGCATCGCGCGGAGCTTCGCGAGGGAGAGGCCGTCGCGACGCAGGCCGAAGCGATCGCCGTGGGCCCCCGTGCGCAGCAGCAGGTCGAGCACGTGTTCGGGGGTGACGCGCACGCCCACGCGGCTCAGGCCGCGCAGCAGCGCGTCGAGCGGACCCGTCCCCGACATGCCGCCGCCGAGCGCCTCGGCGAGGCCGACCAGGATCTCCCAGTCGGCGCGCGAGTCCTCGGGCGGCTCGACCACCGGCGGCGACCAGCGGGCGAAGTTCCGCACCGCGACCGGCGCGAAGAGCAGGTCGTAGTGGCTCTCGGTGAGCGACCACGCGGGCGGGAGCACGAGGTCGGCGTGCCGCGTCGTCTCGTTCAGGTAGATGTCGATCGAGACCATGAAGTCGAGCTGCTCGAGGGCGGCATCCAGGCGGTTCCCATTGGGGACCGAGAGCACCGGGTTGCCCGCGTAGGTGACGAGCGCGCGCACCTGGCCCTCGCCCGGCGTCTCGATCTCCTCGGCGAGGCAGGCCGACGGGAGGTCGCCGAGGGTCTCGGGCAGGCCGCGCACGCGGCTGCGGAAGCGGTCGTGGCCGTCGAAGCCCGGCAGGCGCGAGAGACGCGTGAGGTCGACGGCCGGCGTCGTGAACATCGATCCGCCGGGCACCCCCATCCGCCCGGCCACGAAGTTCAAGAGATCCGTCGCCCAGGTGGCGAGGGTGCCGTGGCGGCTGTTGCAGACGCCGATGCGCGAGTACGCGGCGCTCGTCGGCGCCGCGACGAACTCACGCGCGAGGCGCGCGATCGTCTCGAACGGGAGCCCGGCGGACCGGGCCAGCGCGTCCGGGTCGAGGGCGCGGAGCGTCGGCTCGACGCGATCGAAGCCGCGCGCCTGGCCGGCGATCGCCTCGCGCTCCGCGAGGCCCTCGTCGAGCAGCACGCGCACCATGCCGAGCAGCAACGCGGCGTCGCCGCCCGGGAGGATGGCGACGTGCTCGTCGGCCTCGCGCGCGGTCTCGGTGCGGCGCGGGTCGACGACCACCAGGCGACCGCCCCGCGCGCGCAGCGCCCGCAGGCGTCGCCGCATGTCGGGCGCGGTCAGCAGGCTGCCGTTCGAGACCAGGGGGTTCGCGCCGATGCAGAGCAGGTGGTCGGTGCGCTCGAGGTCCGGGATCGGGGTCGCGAGCGAGCTCCCGTAGAGGTGCCAGCTGGCGGCGAAGCGCGGGCTCGTGTCCTGGGAGCCGGCGCTGTAGCAGTTGTGCGAGCCCAGCGCGGCCATGAAGCCGGCGCGCACCAGGGCGGCCCCGAAGTCGTGCACGACCGGGTTCCCGATGTAGGCCGCGACCGAGTCGCGACCGTGAGCGCGCTGGATCTCGCGCAGCCGCCCTCCCGCGAGCGCGAAGGCGTCGTCCCAGGAGATGGGCTCGTAGTCGCCTGCGGGCGTCTTGCGCAGCGGGCGCCGCACCCGGTCCGGGTCGTCGTGCACGCCCGCGATCGCGATGCCCTTCGGGCACGCGTAGCCCCGGGAGCGCGGATCCCCGGCGTCCGGACGCACCGCCAGGATCTTGCCCTCCTCGACGTGGAACTCGAGGCCGCAGCAGGCCTCGCAGAGGTGACAGGTCCGGCGAATCGTCTCGGGCATGGGGGCCTCCGAACGGGGCATCAGGCGTCGCGCAGCGTGCGAAGGGTATCGCCGAACGTCGCGATCGGAACGTCGATCGCCTCGCAGAGGGCGGCGAGGTCGAACAGGAAGCGCTCGCGCACGATCAGCCCGTCGCGGAACTGGAAGATCGAGGCCGCGGGCAGCTCGGCGGTGCGGCCGGTCGCCTTCACGCCCAGGAAGTCGCCGGCGAAGGTCATGCGCGCCCGTCCCCACCACGCGACCGCGTCGTCGCCGTCCGCGATCTCCTCGGTCAGCGCTGCGTAGTCGGGGAAGACGGCGAAGAAGACGCCGAGCTGCGCCCGGGTGTCCTCGCGGTCGCGGGTCTCGAGGCCGAAGGGCACGGTGTCGATGGTGCAGTCCGGATGGCAGACGGCGAGGGCGCCGTCGACGTCCTGGGCGCTCTTCGCCGCCCCGTAGGCGCGAACCAGGGTGCGCCGGGTCGCGGCCTCGACGACGGCGAGGTCGTCTGCCCCGGGCGCAGCGAACGGGCTGCCCGCCGGCTTCAGCGCGGCGTCGTGCTGCTCCAGGTAGGCGCGCGTGCGCGCGTCGCCGTCGTCCAGGATCTTCTCGTCGATGCGGGCGATGTGCCCCTCCGCGTCGTAGGCGGTGAGGTGCTCGCCTGCGACGCGCAGGTCCGGGAGGCCGGCGCGGCGGAAGCGCAGCCCCCAGCGCATCCAGATGCCGTCCTCGCGCGGGGTCGGGCCCTCCATCACCTCCGCGATCCGCGCGTCGAAGCGGCGGTCCAGGTGGTCGACGCTGCGGGCGAGCCCCGCCACGACGGCGTCGCGACCGCGGTCGTCGTGGCTGAAGGGCTCGCCGCTCGCCACGAGGTGCACCGCGTCGTCGGCGAAGAACGGGGCGATGACCTCGAAGTCGCCGGTGAGGAAGGCGACCTCGAAGGCGCGCGCATAGTCGAGGAAGCGGGACAGGTCGCTCATCGGTCTCCTCCTCCGCCCGCGCGCCAGCGCGTGGGTGGAACCGCTCCAGACAGGCGTCGACGTCCGCCGTCGTGTGTGGCAGGGTCGAGCAGGAGAGGCCCCATTTCCAGATCCACTTCCGGTGGATCGGTAGGGCCAATTCGATGGACCGCCGGACGGAGGTGCTCATGCGCACGATCCCGGCAGCGCTCGCGACCCCGCTGCTGGCCGCTCCCGCCTCCGGCGAGCGCTTCTCGCGCATCATCGGCGGCCTCACCGCCGCTCACTGCTCCGACGACGAGGACGACGTCCGCGACGTCCTTCCGGAGAACCTCGAGATCCTGGTCGGCCTCGAGGAGCTGGGGCGGAGTGGCGTCCGCTTCGACGTGGCCGAGATCGCGATCCACCCCGACTTCGTGGCTACCTCGACGGATCTGGACAGCGACATCGCCCTGGTCCGTCTCGCAGCGAGTCCTCGGCGCCCAGGCTCCTCGTGGCGGATGCGGCGCTCCAGGCCACGGTCGTCGCGGGCGAGACGACGACGGTGATGGGATGGGGCACGCTCACGTTCCCGGAGCCCTTCGTCTTTCCCGAGCCTCGGTGTCTCGTGTGCCGTCGCCGCAGAGCCCGGCATCTACACCAAGGTGGCGAACTACGAGGACTGGATCACCTCGACGGCGCGGGAGCCGGACGGGGCTGCGGCCGTGGCCTGCGCCCTGCTCACCCTCGTGCTCGCTCGACGCCGCCTCGCGAGGACGATGGAGGGCGGCGCCCGCGGGGGAGCGGATTCCCGCTCGAGCGGGCACCATCTCCAGGCCCGCACGATGGAGGATCCGTGAGACGCGTTCCGCTGCCGAGCGGATGGAAGGCCTGCGCCCCGCTGGTCGTGCTTGGCACGCTGCTGCTGACTGCCGCCTGCTCGGGACCGCGGCTCCTGGCCCGCGCCGCGGCCAGCCTGGCGCCGGAGGTCACCTACTTCTTTCCCACCGAGGAGCGCGTCGTCGCGCTGACGATCGACGACGGTCCGGATCCGGACGAGACGCCCGAGATCCTCGAGGTGCTCGACCAGTACGACGCCCACGCGACCTTCTTCCTGATCGGGAGCCGGATCGCCCGCAACGAGGCGCTGCTGGACCGGATCCAGGCGCGCTCCCACGAGGTGGCGAACCATACGTTCCACGACCGCGCGAGCATTCGGCTCTCGCCGCTCGAGCTCGCCGAGGAGCTCGATGCAACCCACGAGCTGCTGCAGCCCTATGGCGACGTGCGCTGGTTCCGACCGGGCTCCGGCCTCTTCGACGGCGAGATGGTCGAGCTGGCGCGGCAGAGGGGCTACCGCGTGGCGCTCGGCGACGTCTATCCCTTCGATGCGCAGATCCACAGCAGTCGCCTCCACGCCTGGTACATCACGCGCGTCGTTCATCCGGGTTCGATCATCGTGCTCCACGATGCGGACGGTCGGGGAGAGCGCACCGCCGAGACGCTGCGGCGGGTGCTTCCGGAGCTGCGCGAGCACGGCTACGAGATCGTGACGCTCTCGGAGCTGGAGTCGCGGGGGGGGGGGGGGGGGGGCGGC
>JASJBO010000046.1 GCA_030066475.1 Myxococcota bacterium | reverse complement strand
GCGTTGGGCAGCCGGTGCGACGCGTTGCCCGCGTTGCCGTGCAGGAACAGGATCGCGCGCGAGCTGCTGCGCGGGGCCAGGACGTGGAAGGCGTGGATGCGCACGCCGTCCTCGGTGGTGAGGAAGACCTCCTCGGCCTCGATGCCCAGCCGTGCGGGAG
This sequence comes from Myxococcota bacterium, assembly GCA_030066475.1. The sequence continues at coordinate 19,970 of JASJBO010000046.1, read as the reverse complement.
ACAGGTCGATGCCCGGGGTCGGCTGGAAGAGGATGCGTTCGACGAGCCGCCGCGCGATCACCCGTCAGTCCTTCGTGGCGATTCCCTGGTACATGTGGGCGAGGACCGCAGGGCCGTCGTGGCGGAAGCGCTCGAGCCCCGCCAGCCGGAAGCCTCCGTCCTCGACCAGGCGGTCGATCGGACGGTTCATGTTGCACTCGCCCGTGAGGCGCAGCCACAGCGGGTTCAGCCGGTCCTGCCAGCGCACCGTGCGCGGCTCCGTGTCGGGAGCGCGTCCGTGTTCGACGAACGCCAGCTGGCCACCGGGCTTGAGCAGCCGATGCAGCTCCGCGAGTGCGGCCGGGAGGTCGGGGATCGAGCACAGCGTCCAGGTGCTGACGACGCAGTCGAAGCGGCCCGCGTCGAAGGGCAGCCCGCCGTCGGCGCCGAGCGCGTGGCGCTCCACCGGGAACGACGCGGCGGCGATCCGCTCCAGGGTCGGCCCGAAGCCCTCGTTGGCGTTCGGGTCGACGGCCACCACCGACTTCACGTCGGGTCCGTAGTGCGCCAGGTTCAGCCCCGTGCCGAAGCCGATCTCGAGCACCTCGCCCTCCGCAAGCGAGACGGTCGGTGCCCGCAGGTCGTCCATCTGGCGCATCATCCAGTCGAGCAGGCGCGGGCGGATCCAGGTGCCCAGGGACATGGCCGAGAGCTTCGCAGATGGGCGGGCGGTCCGCAGCGGGCGGCGTGCCGGCGGCGGACGGAACCCACGTTGGACACGGTCTATCCTCATGGGGCCCGAGCGAAGGGGAGGCCGCGTTGACCGAGCCGCCCGAGGAGCGCCGACTCGCCGCCGTGATGTTCGCCGACGTGGTGGGCTACACGCGCCTGATGGCGGAGGACGAGGCGGCCGGAATCGAGGTGCGCGCGCGGCATCGCGAGGTCGCGCTGCCCCTGGTCGAGGCCTACGGCGGCCGCTGGATCGAGGAGCGGGGCGACGAGTCGCTGTCGGTGTTCCAGAGCGCCCTCGACGCGGTGAACTGCGCGCTGGCGCTCCAGCAGGCGACCGCCGCGGAGCGCGACCTCACGCTCCGCATCGGGATCGATCTGGGCGACGTGGTGTTCCGCGGCGAGGCGGTCCTGGGGGACGGCGTGAACGTCGCCGCCCGGGTGCGCGAGACCGCGGCACCTCGCACCGTCCACGTGACCCGGCGGGTCTTCGACTCGGTGAAGAACCAGGGGCACGTCATGGCGCGCGCCATCGGGGGGCGGCGCTTGAAGAACGTGGAGCGGCCCCTCCACATCTTCGAGCTCAGCGGAAGCCCGGGGCCGCCGCCCGCTTCGCCCGGAGCGGGCCGGGAGCGCTCGCGTCGCGAGGCGATCCGGTCGCTCGCGGTGCTCCCGCTCGCCAACCTCTCGGACGATCCCGGGCAGCAGCACTTCGTCGATGGGATGACCGAGCAGCTGATCTCGCACCTGGCGAAGATCCGCTCGCTGCGGGTGGTCTCGCGCACGTCGGTGCTGCAGTACGCGGACTCGCGGAAGCCCCTTCCGGAGATCGCCCGCGAGCTCGGCGTCGACGGCGTGATCGAGGGCAGCGCCGCCCGCGAGGGCGACCGCGTGCGGGTCACCGCCCAGCTGATCGACGGGATCGAGGACCGCCATCTCTGGGCCGAGTCCTACGAGCGCGACGTGCGGGGCCTGCTGGCGCTCCAGAGCGAGATCGCGCGCAGCGTCGCGCGCGAGATCCGCCTGCAGCTCAGCCCGCACGAGGAGGCGCAGCTCGCGGGTCCGCTGGGCCGCTGGTTCGCTCGGATCCGGAGCTTCGGAGTCCCCGAGGACTAGCTGGTGGACTTCGTTCGGCTGCGCCTCACTGCGCGCGCAAGCTCGATGGACTTCGCTCGCCTTCGGCTCGCTGCGCGCGCCCTCTGGGCGCTTGCGTTGGGCTTCTGCCGCGCACGCTCCTCTAGCGGGCCGTCGACGCGGCGCGCCCCGGGGCTGGAGTAGTGGCAGGGCCTGTGCCACTTTTTCGCCATGACGCAGCAACCGTTCCTGATCTCGGGCGCCGTCGGATCCCCCTACACCCGCAAGCTGAAGGCCGTGCTGGTCTACCGGCGCATCCCCTACCAGTTCTGCATCGCGGGGCTGCCCGGGCAGTCGGCGCGGCCCGACCTGCCGAAGCCGCCGCTGCCGCTGCTGCCCGCGCTGTACTTCCCCCAGCCCGACGGCAGCTACCGCCCCGGCAGCGACACCACGTTCCTGATCCGCGAGCTCGAGCAGCTCCACGGCGAGCGCTCGGTGGTCCCGTCCGACCCGGTGGTGGCGCTGCTCTCGTCGCTGGTGGAGGACTACGCCGACGAGTGGGTGACCAAGCAGATGTTCCACTACCGCTGGGGCATCGAGGAGTGCGTCGACCACGCCTCCAACGTGCTGCCGCTGTGGAACCTGGGCGTGCCCGACAGCATGGTGGCGCAGTTCCGCAAGACCTTCGCGCAGCGCCAGATCGACCGGCTCTCCGGCGTCGTGGCCGGGTCGATCGAGGTGACCGGCCCGATCATCGAGGCCAGCTACCGGCGTCTGATCGAGCTGCTGCGCGACCGCCTGACGAAGCACCTGTTCGTGTTCGGCGCGCGGCCCGCGGCGGGCGACTTCGCGCTGTACGGCCAGCTCACGCAGCTCACCCAGGTGGAGCCCGCGTCGATGGCGCTGGCGCGCCGGCTGGCGCCGCGCGTGATGGCCTGGGTGGACGTGATGGACGATCTCTCGGGGCTTCCGGTGGACGACGGCGGCGGCTGGCTCGGGCGCGACGAGCTCGGCGCCGACATCGCCGAGCTGCTCGGCGAGATCGGGCGCACCTATGCGCGCTTCATGGTCGCGAACGCGGCGGCGTGCGAGGCGGGCGACGAGAAGGTGAGCTGCACCATCGACGGCCAGCCCTACTGGCAGAAGCCGTTCGGCTACCAGCGCAAGTGCCTGGGCTGGCTGCGCGACGAGTACGGCGCGCTCGCGCCCGCCGACCGCGAGTTCGTCGACGGGCTGCTGGCCGGGACGGGCTGCGAGAGCCTGTTCGCCGGCTGAGCGCGGCGCGGCGGCAGGGGACTCGGAGGGGAGGCGCGATGGGTCGCTGGGCCAGGCGCGGACTGGTGGTGCTCGCGGGACTCCTCGTGCTCGCGGGCCTCGTCTGGGTCAACCGCACGGCCGTGATGCTGCGGATGGTCGGGGTGCTGATGGACCTCCGCACCCCGGTCGGGCCGAACGTGCCGGTGCAGTGGGCGACCGGCGCCGACCCCCAGGGCCGCCCGCCCGGCGAACGCCCCCCGAACGTGGTGCTGATCGTCGCCGACGACCTCGGCTGGAACGACCTCACCTTCGACGGCGGCGGCGTGGCCGGCGGCACGGTGCCCACGCCGCACATCGATTCGATCGCGGCCGACGGAGTCAACTTCGTGCAGGGCTACGCCGCCAACGGCACCTGCGCGCCGTCGCGCGCCGCGCTGATGTCGGGGCGCTACGGCACCCGCTTCGGCTTCGAGTTCACGCCCACGCCGCCGGGCATGATGACCGTGATGGGGATGATGGCCGACCAGGACCGGACGCGACTGCGCGAGCCGGTTCGCGCCGAGAACGTCGAGACGATCCCCTTCGAAGAGATGGGGATGCCGCCCTCCGAGATCACCATCGCGGAGCTGCTGGGCGAGCAGGGCTACCACACCGTGCACATCGGCAAGTGGCACCTCGGCCGGGCGGGCGGCATGGCGCCGCTCGACCAGGGCTTCGACGAGAGCCTGCTGATGGTGAGCGGTCTCTACCTGCCCGAGAACCACCCCGACGTGGTGAACGCCAAGCAGGACTTCGACCCGATCGACCGCTTCCTGTGGCACGCGCTCAAGTACGCCGCCTCGTTCGGCGGCGGCGACGCCTTCGAGCCCGCCGGCTACCTCACCGACTACTACACCGACGAAGCCGTGAAGGTGATCGAGGCCAACCGGGAGCGCCCCTTCTTCCTCTACCTCGCGCACTGGGCGCCCCACACCCCGCTCCAGGCCCTGCGCCAGGACTACGACGCGCTCTCGCACATCGAGCTGCACCGCGAGCGCGTCTACGCAGCGATGATCCGCTCGCTCGATCGCGGCGTGGGCCGGGTGCTGGAGGCGCTGCGCGAGCACGGCCTGGAGGACGACACCCTGGTGATCTTCACCAGCGACAACGGCGGAGCCGGCTACATCGGCCTGCCCGACGTGAACCACCCGTACCGCGGCTGGAAGATCACCTTGTTCGAGGGCGGCATCCGCGTGCCGTTCTTCGTCAAGTGGCCGCGGCGCATTCCAGCCGGCCGGCGTGTGGACCACCCGGTGCAGCACTTCGACCTCTTCGCGACCGCTGCCGCCGCCGCGGGGGCGCCGCTCCCGGCCGACCGGGTCATCGACGGTGTCGACCTGGTGCCGTATGCGCGGGGCGAGGCGCAGGGCGTGCCGCACGAGCAGCTCGTCTGGCGCAGCGGCGCGTCGCAGAGCATCCGCGTCGGGAGCTGGAAGCTCGACTGGAGCGACCCGCCGGGCCGCGCCTGGCTGTTCGACCTCGCGGCCGACCCGACCGAGCGCAACGACCTGTCCGCCCAGCGCCCCGAGAAGGTCGCCGAGCTGCGCGCGGCACTTGCGGCGCACGACGCGGAGCAGCGCGAGCCGCTCTGGCCGTCGCAGGGGTCGTTTCCGATCCTCATCGACAAGGACCTCTCGCAGACCTGGGAGCCGGACGACGAGTTCGTCTACTGGTCGAACTGATCCGTCGCGCGGGCGCCCGGCCGCCAGCACCTCGGGGCGCCCCGATCGCGCTGCGCGCCGGAACTCTGTCAGCGGGCGGCGCACGCCCGGCGCGACCAGCGCCCGGGCGGCAGCCCCGGCGTCCAGCTACGGCTCGGGCATGCGGACGCCGACCAGCCGGGTCCGCGTCGGCGCGTACACCTCACCCTCCAGCCCCTCGGTCTCCGCGTCGAAGACGAGGCTGCCGTCCGGTTGGAGCGTGCCGGTGGTCTGCGAGCGCAGCCGCGGGCCGAACACGCGTGGCGTCCAGGGGAAGCGTCCCGCCTCGCCCGGGACCATCGAGAGGATGAGCTGGGTCTCCGCGGTGCCCGCGAACACCCGATCGCGAAGGTCGCCGCGCCCGGTGCCGATCACCTCGGCGAGCTGGGGTCCCTCCTCGGTCGGGAAGTCCGTCGCAAGGTGGAAGCTCGAGCGATAGGCGCCGCCGGTCTGGACCACGACGATCATCCCCTCGATGTCGCGCGTGGCGCCGCTCTCCACCTCGGTCGTGGTGCCGCGCACCTGCCACGAGCCCGAGATGTCCGGCGGCGGGGCCGGGGCGGGCTCCGCCCCGCCGGCGCAGGCGGCCAGCAGCAGACAGGCGGCGGCGGGCAGGAACGGACGCATTGGAGAGCTCCGCGCGGGACGGTACCGCAATGCAGTAGAATGCCCCGTCCATGAGGCCCCCGCTCGGTGTGCTCCTGCTCGTCTCCGCCGCGCTGCTGGCTGGCGGGTCCGCGCGCGTCCCCGCGGCGCGGGCCGAGGCCTCGACGCCCGCGCCGTTCTCGGTACGGGTGCCGTTCAACAAGTACGGCTATCCCGGCCCCTGGTGGCGCGAGGGCGCGACGTCGCGCGACTTCGACCGCGACCTCGAGACCTGTCAGGACGAGAGCACGGCGGCGCGCGAGACGTCGCCGGCCGACATCGATCCCCGCGAGGTCGCCTACCGGAGCTTCCTCGACTGCATGCAGCGGCTCGACTGGACGCGCGGCTACCCGCCGCGCCGGCCGCTCTCCCCCCAACCCTGAGCGAGGACCGAGCGAGGTGCCATGCAACAGCTGACCGGCCTCGACACGAGCTTCCTGAACCTGGAGACGGCCAGCACCTACGGTCACGTCTCGGGCCTGGCGATCTTCGACCCCTCGAGCGCGGCGGTGCCGCCCACCTTCGAGGACACCAGGCGCCTGATCCTCGAGCGCATCCACCTGCTGCCGCCCTACCGCCGGCGCCTGGTCGAGGTGCCGTTCGGTCTCGACCACCCCTACTGGCTCGAGGACCCGGACTTCGACATCGAGTTCCACGTGCGCCACATCGGGCTGCCGCCCCCGGGCGACGACCGCCAGCTCGCCGAGCAGGTGGCACGCATCGTGGCACGGCCGCTCGATCGCAGCCGCCCGCTGTGGGAGCTGTACGTGATCGAGGGACTCCAGGGCGGGCTCGTGGCGCACCTCACCAAGATCCACCACTGCGCGATCGACGGCGTGTCGGGCGCGGAGATCCTGGGGACGCTGCTCGACGTCGCACCGGAGCCGCGCGAGGTGGAGCCGCCGCGCCGCGCCTGGCGCCCCGAGCCGCAGCCGACCGAGCTCGAGATGTGGCTGCGCGGCGTGGCCGGGATCGCGAGCCGCCCACGGAAGGGGCTGCGCCTGGCGCGCGAGGGCCTGCGCCACCTGCCCGAGCTGTCGCGCTCGCTCGGCTTCGGCGAGCTGCCGGGCGAGTCGCTGCTGAACCGCCTGGTGGGGCGCCGCCCGCAGCCGATGCTGTCGGAGGCGCCCACCCAGGCGCCGCGCGCGATCTTCAACGGCCGCATCACGCCGCACCGGCGCTTCGCGTTCGGATCGCTCTCGCTCGACGAGGTGAAGGAGATCAAGAACGCGCGCGGCGTCACCGTGAACGACGTGGTGATGGCGCTGTGCGCGGGAGCGCTGCGGCGCTACCTCGAGCAGCACCGCGAGCTGCCCGCCGACCCGCTGGTGGCGATGGTGCCCGTCTCGGTGCGCACCGAGGAGCAGAAGGGCACCTTCGGCAACCAGGTCTCGTCGATGACGGCCTCGCTCCACACCCACGTCGCCGACCCGCTCCAGCGCCTCGACCGCATCCACGAGTCGATGCGCGTGGCCAAGGAGCAGCACAAGGCGCTGCCCGCAACCCTGCTCCAGGACTTCGCGCAGTTCGCCCCGCCGGCCGTGGCGGCGCGCGCGGCGCGCGTGATCACCCGAGCCGCCGCCGCCAACTGGATGGACGTCCCCTTCAACGTGGTGATCTCGAACGTCCCGGGGCCCCAGTTCCCGCTCTACGGCATGGGCGCGAAGCTGGTGGCGCACTACCCGGTGTCGGCCGTCAGCGACGGCGTGGGGCTCAACATCACGCTCCAGAGCTACGATGGGAGCCTCGACTTCGGTCTGGTGGCCTGCCGCGAGATGGTCCCCGACCTCTGGGACCTGATGGACTACCTGCGCGACGCCCTGCACGAGCTGAAGGATGCCGCCAAGGAGGCCGCGGCCCGGGGCTGAGCGCCGCCGGCGCGATGTGACGGACGTCACGACGCGCTGCCTGCAAGCGCAACACGCTGTTGCTTCGGGCAACGGAAGCCTGCCGCGTCGCACCCGCAACGCGACGCGACCACTGCACCGATCTCCTGTGAAATCAATGAGTTGCCGGCGTGGCACGGCCGCTGCAAAGACACCGCCCCAGCCGCGGGCGGTTCCGCGGCGCCCCGCAGCCCGAGACGCGGGCGAGACCCGCAGGAGACCCGAACCATGCAGCGCATCCACCTCGACCGCCTCCACGCCCGCGCCGCCGCCGTCGCCCTCACGCTCGGCGCCCTGCTCACCCTGTGGGCGGGCCCCGCCCGGGCCGCCGTCGAGTACGCCCAGTGTCGTGGGTCGATCGTGGTCGCCGCCGTCGGGACGCAGCTGGCGCTCCAGGTCGTGCACGGGGACCTGCAGGACGTCGCCTTCCGGGCGCGGGCGACCCTCACCCAGGGGGGCGAGGACGTCGACGCGGTCTTCCCGTGCGCCGTCGAGGGCGACGCGCTCGTCTGCTCGGGGCTCGGCTCGATGCCGCTCGCTCCCGCCGTAGAGGGGGCCGTGAACAGCTTCCTCCTGGAGGTGAGCGGGCTCACTGCAGAGCTGACCATGCTCGAGTTCCGGAGCGCGGGCGAGGTCACCGAGTCCGGCGTCAAGTGGAACTGGTGGACGCGGCAGTGCGAGCTCGAGCTCGACGACCTCGCCGAGTGCGACGCCGCCTGCGAGGCGCGCGGCTACCCCGGTTCGGAGGCGCTGGCCTGGCAGACCGGCACCGGCTGCTCGCTCGGCTGCCGCTGCTACACCGAGAACGGCGACGTGGGCGGCGTGTTCCCCGAGCCCGACGACTTCATGGAGTGAGTCCGGCGGGCCAGTGCCTGCCGTCCCCGGCGAGGGCGCGATCTGTATAGATATTTTATAGACATAGTGTCGCCCAACGCGGAGAGATCCCGTGTCCGCCGACCCGGCTCCTTCCACGCCGCGCCTGCGCTGCGAGCGCGCATTCGATTGGCTCTTTGCGCCGTCTCACCGCGCGTTGTTCCGCCGCCTCATCGTCCACCTCGCCCTCGGGGGACTGGTCGTCCACCTCGGCCTGGTGTTCCTGGCTCGCTCCCTGACCAGCCCCCCGGCCGTCGTGGCCGCCGTCGGCACCAACTACCTCGCGGCGCTCTACACCCCCTTCAGCTTCGTCCTGTTCTACGAGGTGCTGCTGCTGATCCTCTCGATTCCCGAGTCGACCACGCGCTCGCTCGGGAAGCAGTACGAGATCATGTCGCTGATCGTGATCCGCAACGTATTCAAGGACATCGCCGAGTTCGAATCCGTCGCGGACCTGAGCCAGGAGCTCGCCGAGTTCGCGGCGGTTCTCCTGGACATGGGCGGAGGCCTGCTGATGTTCGCCCTGGTCGCCGCCTTCTACCACGTCAACCGCAGCCGTCCGCGACGCGTCGGTGGCAGCCCGCTGGAGCGCCGGCGCCTCGAGGACTTCATCGGCCGCAAGAAGTTGATCGCCCTGCTCCTGAGCGTTCTGCTGTTCGGAATCGCCACCTGGAACCTCGCCTCCTGGCTCGTCGAGGTGTTCGGCGTGGCCCGTTCCGGAGCGGTGCCCACCATCGACGTGCGCACGATCTTCTACCTGGATCTGTTCACGGTGATGATCTTCGCCGACGCGGTCATCCTGATCCTGTCGCTGAGGCTCTCGACGCACTACGAGCTCGTGTTCCGGAACGCCGCCTTCGTGGTGTCCACGATCCTGCTGCGCTTCTCACTGGCAGTCCAGAAGCCGTACGACGTCGGCTTCGCGCTCGCTTCGATGGCGTTCGGGACGCTCGTCCTGCTGATCTACAGCCACTATCTGCGCGTGAACGTCGCGGCGGCCCGGCCCGACGCGACTCGGGAGGCGGCATGAGCGCTGCGTTCTGGTCGGTCGTCGCGGGCATTCTGTGCGCGACCGCCTTCGGTTCGATGGTCTTCTTCGCCGGGGTGGTGGCACCACTCGTCTTCACCCGCCTCCCCGAGGACGTCGCGGGGCGCTTCATCCGGGCGCTGTTCCCCTGGTACTACCTCGTCCTCGGCGTCGTGAGCGGCGGGGCAGCGCTCGCTGCGGGCGCGGCCGGGCAGCCGGGGCTCGCGGCGGGCGTTGCGGCGGTCGGTCTCGGCTTCTTCTACGCGCGCCAGATCCTGATGCCCCGCATCAACGCGCTGCGCGATCGCGAGCTCGACGGCGACGCGGCCGCGGGCGCGCGCTTTCGGCGCGACCATCGACGCAGCGTGCTGCTCAACCTCGGCCAGATGCTCGCGCTCCTGCTCTGTCTCGTCTCGTTTTTGTACAGATAATTTATTGACAAAAAGGATTCCTGTCCTATCCCTAGGGGGCTCCCGGTCCTGCCGCGCGGGAAGCGCTCCATTGGAGGGATGCATGTCGCCTCACCGACCCACCCCCGAGCCCACTCCGAAGCCGACCGAGGCGATCAAGCAGCGGCCGCGCTTCCACTTCTCGTTCCTGATGCTCGCCCTGCTGGGTGTCTTCCTGCTGCGCGACCTCTGGGTCGCCGCCGGATCGGTGGAGCGCATCCCCTACAGCGAGTTCCAGCGTCTGCTCGACGAGGGCGTGGTCACGGAGGTCGTCGTCCAGGGCGAGGTCCTGCGCGGCCGCCTGGCCCAGCCGAGCGCCGACGGCAAGACCGAGTTCGTGACCAACCGCGTGGAGCCGGGCCTCGCGGGCGAGCTGGCTGCGAAGGACGTCACCTTCGCGAGCCGTCCGCAGAGCACCTTCCTGCCCACGCTGCTGTCCTGGATCCTGCCGGTCGCGCTCTTCTTCGGGGTCTGGGCGTTCCTGATGCGCCGCATGGGCAACCGGCTGGGAGGACCGGGTGGGAACGGACTGCTGTCGATCGGCAAGAGCAAGGCCAAGGTCTACGTCGAGAGCGACACGCGGGTGAGCTTCGAAGATGTCGCGGGCGTCGACGAGGCGAAGGACGAGCTGGTCGAGGTCGTGGAGTTCCTGCGCGATCCCGAGTCCTACGGGCACCTGGGCGCGCGCATGCCCAAGGGCATCCTACTGGTCGGCCCGCCGGGCACGGGCAAGACCCTGCTCGCGCGCGCCGTGGCCGGAGAGGCCGGCGTGCCGTTCTTCTCGATCAGCGGCTCCGAGTTCGTCGAGATGTTCGTCGGCGTCGGCGCCGCCCGCGTGCGCGACCTCTTCGAGCAGGCGCGCGCCCAGGCGCCCTGCATCATCTTCGTCGACGAGCTCGACGCGCTCGGGAAGGCGCGGAACGCGCAGCCCGGCTTCGGCGGCCACGACGAGAAGGAGCAGACGCTCAACCAGCTGCTGGTCGAGCTCGACGGCTTCGACCCGCGCGCCGGCATCGTGCTCCTCGCGGCGACCAACCGGCCCGAGATCCTGGATCCGGCGCTGCTGCGCGCCGGCCGCTTCGACCGACAGGTGCTGGTCGACCGGCCGGATCGCGGCGGTCGCATCGCCGTGCTGCAGGTGCACCTCCGACGCGTCGAGATGGGCTACGACGTCGATCCCGACAAGCTCGCCGCCCTCACGCCCGGTTTCACCGGCGCCGACCTCGCCAACCTCGTGAACGAGGCGGCGCTCGTCGCTACGCGGCGCCGCGCGAGATCCGTCGAGATGGCCGACTTCACGGCAGCCATCGAGCGCATCGTTGCCGGCCTGGAGAAGCGCAACCGCCTGCTCAACCCGCGCGAGCGCGAGATCGTGGCACATCACGAGATGGGGCACGCGCTCGTCGCCGCATCGCTGCCCGATACCGATCCGGTGCACAAGGTCTCGATCATCCCGCGCGGCATCGGGGCGCTCGGCTATACGCTGCAGCGTCCCACCGAGGATCGCTACCTGATGACCCGCGAGGAGATGGAGCGCAAGCTGGCCGTCCTGCAGGGCGGGCGAGCCGCCGAGTACGTCGTCTACGGCCACTTCTCGACCGGTGCCGCCGACGACCTCGGCCGGGCCACGGAGATCGCGCGCAGCATGGTCACCCGCTACGCCATGGTGCCGGAGCTCGGCAGCGCTACCTACGTCAGCGACCAGCCGGCCTTCCTCGGCGCCGCCGGCTCTGGCCTGCGCCCGCACAGCGAGGCGACCGCGAGAGAGATCGATCGCGCCGTGCGCGCCATCCTCGACCAGTCCTTCGACTGCGCCATCTCGATCCTCACGCTCAACCGCCACGTGCTCGACGACAGCGCGCGCGCGCTGCTCGACCTCGAAACGCTCGACGAGAGCGCACTGGAAACGTACTTCGCGCGCCTCGAGCCGCTCGATCCCCCGCGCAACGCACCGGTGGCCGTCAATTTCTGACTCCCGGCCAGCCACCGGGGCGAAGCACCTCCAGCGTGGTCCCGGCAATTGTCCCGATGCGGGCGTTCCTGCCCTTGCTAGCGGTCGGCATACGGCCGCTATTAGGGAGGGCACACCCCTAATCGAGGTCGACCGGAAGCTCGTCTGATCGTTTCGCCGTCCGAGCGCAAGGTGCTGGGGCGCTAAGCCCGGCGCCCCAAGACCGCGCAGGCGCTGGCATTGCGGGCGCGCATCATCCTGAAGTGTGCCGAGGGGCGCGACAATATCAACGTGGCGGACGAGCTGGGCGTGGTGCAACAGACGGTCGGCAAGTGGCGGAAGCGCTTCGTCGAACGGCGGCTGGATGGATTGCTCAGTGGGCCGCGGCCGGGGGCGCCGCGGCGGATCCTCGACGAGCAGATCGAAGCGGTGCCGACGCGAACGCTCAAGAACCAGCCCCGCGGTGCCACCCAGTGGAGCACGCCCTCGATGGCACGCGAGATGGGCATGAGTCAGACGGCCATCAGCCGGATCTGTCGCGCCTTCGGTCTCCAGCCCCGCGTCATCCGCGCTTCCATCTGCACTCTACGCCGACGGGATCGTCCTGGCTGAACCTCGTCGAGCGCTGGTTCGCCGAGCTGACGCAGAAGCAGCTGCGCCGAGGCGTCCATCGCAGCACCCGGGAGCTGGAGCGAGCGATCCGGGAGTTCCTCGACGCGCACAACGAGAGCCCGCGCCCCTTCGTCTGGACGAAGAGCGCGGACGAGATCCTCGCGTCGGTGGCATCATTCTGTTTGCGAACCTCTAACTCAGGACACTAGAGTGGACTGTGTCTCATAGGCGTTGCCACCTTTGGGCTGAGCGAAGTGAGCCACAGTGCGCCCGGGCCAGCTCTTTCGGCCTGCTTCGACTGCTTCTTCATCGGCCGGCTCAAGGGCGTGCGCAAGATCTGGCAGATCACGGCCTGCGGTGCGGCCTCTTCCTGCAGCCTGGCCATGCTCTTCTGGAACGATCCGCGTGCGGCCGTGGCGGCGGAGCTCCTCGAGCGGGTCGTCGATCACTTCGCCGAAGCCGGCTGGTCGGTCAGGCGAGGACTTGACGCGGCTTGCTGGGAGCGGAGCATCCGGCACACCCGCACGAGGCCTCGACACGGCTTCCCCAACGGATTCGTGGAGTGCCTGCAGGGCACGATCCTGCACGAGGACTTGTGGATCGACTTCCGGCAGCACTACCTGACGCCCGGAATGCGACAGCTTGACCTGTCAACTGCTTTCCCGCATCGAACACGCTGTTTCCCGCGGCGCACGCCTTCGCTGAGCCAGGTCCGGTTGCCTCACAGAAGCCACCACCCGCCCGTGGCGACTCTCCGTGATGGCATCCCTGATCGGTTCCGCGCATCTCGCGCCACCGCTCCGCGCTCGAACAGCGCGCCCTTCTTCCGCAGCTACGCCCCGCGGAACGCGGCGGCGCGGTGCCGAATGGGACTGGGTCGCCGCCGACCGATTTCCCCAACCGTCTCGCGCTGCCGCGCGCTCACTCCGATGAGCGACAGGACCAAGTGCGGCAGGGTCAGCGCGGCGAGCCCTACGAAGAGCACCTTGCCCAGCGCGGGCGCCGCGCTGCCCAGCCAGGCAACGGCCGCTGCACCCAGCGCGAGCGTCGCGAGCCAAGGCGCGAAGGTGTGGCGGGCCAGCTCGCGGAGCGGTCGCCGCACGCCGATCCGTTCGGCCTCTCCCACCACCTCGATCGTGTGACGCGGCGCGTGCCACAGGCAGAAGTAGAGCGCGAATCCGAGCAGCGCGGGCGGCAGAGCGGTCGCCGTAATGGCAATCGTCTCCATCAGCGTCTCGCTCGCCCGCCGCCGCGAGCGCTCGGAAGCCGAAACGCAGTCTCGTGCGACCAGCAGCGCGAGAACTCCCCAGGAAGGCGCGAAGCATGCCGCCAGAGCCGCCTGCAGGGTCTGGCCCTTGATGGGTCCATCCGGCTGCGGGATCAGCCACGCAAACCAGCGCGCGACGTCCTCGGGATGCACGAACGAGACCGCCGCGAGTGGCAGCAAACCGCGAGCGAGCAGGCCCAGCCAGACGAGCACATCGGTGCGCGAACGGGCCGGCACGTCGGTCCAGCCGAAGTGGAGCGCGGAGACACCGAGGAAGCCGGCCAGGATGGCGGCCGGGGCCAGCGTCCAGGCCAGGATCACGGCCGCCGCCAGGCCCGCGTACCCGAGCAGGAACAGCGCCCGCCAGCTCCGTCCGAGCCTCGGCGCCAACGTCTGCTTCGCGACCCAGTAGTCCGCCGCCCCGTGCGGCAATCCGAGCAGCGCTACGAGTGGGAGCGCGAGCGCCAGCTGGTGCATCGGCTCCGGCGGACCGAAGGCGAGGCTCGCGCCGCCGCCTCCCAGGCCCAGCGCGGCAACGCCCAGTGCCTGGGTCCGCGCGGGGCGGAAGGCCGTCCGGTCTACACCCACGGCAGGCGCCTCCGCGCGCGCCAGGCGGCGGCGAGCAGCGGGGCGACCGGCAGCGCCCGGATCACCGCCAGCCGATCGCGCGGCGTCGCTGCGTCGCCGAGGAAGCGCACGAGCGCATCCGGCTCGACCCGCTCGAACAGGCAGCGGAACGCGTCCGGCGCCCGCTCGGGACGGTTGCGGAGGTAGTCGAGGAATATCGCGTCCATCATGCGCGCGAGGCGGGTGCGGGGCATGCGCGCGTCGGGGCCACCGGCATCGAGCCCGTCCACGAGGGCTCGCGAGAAACGCTGGATCGCGAGGAAAGCGTAGCCGGTGCTCGGCTTCACGAGCCCCCCGCCGGTTCCGATGCGGAACACGCGATCCGAGACGCGCGGCGTGGGCCGCGCGCTGGTCATCGGGATCACGCCTCGCTCGGCGTCGAAGATCTCGTACTTGCGCAACCGGTACCGCTCGCCGAGGTACCGGTCGATGGCCTCGTGGTAGTGCTCGCGCGGGAGCGTTCGCGGAGACAGGAACGTGGACTCGACCAGGGCTTCGGTGGTCGAGTGCGGCAGCACGTAGACGAAATGGATGCCCGCGTCCTGCGACACGTCGAAGTCCATCAACGTGACCGTCCGGGGGTCGAAGACTTCGTGCCCGGCTCGCACGCGCCAGCCGACGAAGTGCTGCAGCAGCTCGGGCGGCTCGTCGCCTGGCGCGCCCGGGCGCGCGTCGTAGACGAAACGACCGCGGAGCGGCCCTGCGTCCGTCTCCACGCGCACCTCGTTCGCCTGCGCTGCGAGCTGGTGCGCCGCCGCCCCGAGATGCAGCTCGCACCCCTCGCGCGCCGACAGGCGCTCGACCGCCAGCGCATAGAAACGATCTGCCGGGATCTCCCGGTAGCGGTACCGCGCCGACGCATGCACCCGGTCGACGCCGCCCAGGCGCAGCTTCCATCGACACCAGCTGTGGCTCACCGCGGACTCGAAGCGGTGCGTGGCCAGGTCCCACGAGCACCAGGTCCGGTCGCGCCGGTAAGCGGTGCGCGGCTCGACGACTGCGATCCGCTCGGCGCGAGGACGCCGCGCAGCCAGCTCCACGGCCAGGCTCAACCCCGCGCAGCCGCCGCCGAGGACCAGGTGGTCGAAGAGCGGAGCTTCGCTCATGCCGCCGGATTCGCGCCCGGCAGCGACCGCAGCGGACCGTGCAGCTGAGCCTCGTGGCGCGCCGCTCGGCCGAGCCTCCAGTAGCGGGGGTGGAACGCGAACGCCGCCAGGGCGCGCAGCGTGAGCCGCAGCTTGCGCCAGCGGCCCACCACGGCGCGCCGGTCGAACCCGTCGGGCGGCTGCGCCAGGATCTCGTCGCCGATGCCCTCGTAGACGCGCGAGGCGATCAGGATTGCCAGTCGCGCGCGCCGCGGCAGGAAGCGCATGCCGCGGTCGGCGCTGCGGTAGAAGTGGTGGGCGCGGGTCAGGACGCGCCCGACCGCCCGGCGCGCGTCCGACCACGCCGCGCGGTCCCCGGCCCGGATCGCCTCCACGGTGGTCGTCGCCTGCAGCATCCGTCGCGGCAGGTAGAGCCGGTCTGCCTGCGCGTCCTCGAAGACGTCGCGGCACACGTTGGTCAGCTGCATGGCCACGCCGAGGTCGATGGCAAAAGGAAGCGCCTCGCGCTCGCGCACCCCCAGCACGGCGCACATCATCAGGCCGACGGTGCTCGCGACGCCGTAGGCGTAGCGTACGAGATCGGTCTCCGTGCGGAAGCGGGCGGGCTCGAGGTCGGTCGCCACGCCGTCGAGGAAGGCGTGGATCAGCGCCTCGGAGATCGAGACCTCGCGCGCGAGCGCGAGGAAGCAGGCGACCAGCGGATCGTCGCTCGTGCCCCGGTCGACGTCGCGGCGCAGACGCGCGAGCGCGTCGCGAGCCGACGCGGCGTCGCCGAGGTCGACCGCGTCGTCGACGCGACGACAGAAGGCGTAGAGCAGGGCGCAGCGGTCGAGGTCGGGCCCGGCGAGGGCGCGGCCGGCCCAGTGGAAGCTCTTCCCGTGCTGCGCCATGACCTGCCGCGGCGTGATCTCGCTCTGGGCGCTCACGACGTCGCCCCCACGCGCACGGCCGCGGCGTCGGGCACCAGTCGGTCGAGCACCTTCGCGGAGCTCACCACGCCCGGAAGTCCGGCGCCCGGGTGGGTCCCCGCGCCGACCAGGTACAGGTCGCGCACCTCCTCGCTGCGGTTGTGGAAGCGGAACCAGGCGGACTGCGACAGCAGCGGCTGCACCGAGAAGCCCGCCCCGTGCTCCGAGAGATACTCGTGGCGGAAATCCTCGGGCGTTACGTAGAAGTCCTCGACGATCACGTCGCGCAGGCCGGGCAGCAGCGTCTCCTCGAGGGACGCGACGATGCGGTCGCGGTAGGCCGGACCCTCGCGGCTCCAGTCGATGCCGCTCTCGAGGTTCGGGACCGGCGACAGCACGTACCACGCGTCGCAGCCCGGGGGCGCCATGTCGGGGTCCGTGGCGGTGGGCCGATGCAGGTACAGGCTGAAGTCGTCGGCGAGCACGCCGCGGTGGAAGATGTCGCGCAACAGGCCCCGGTAGCGCGGTCCCATGCAGATCGTGTGGTGCGCCACGTCCTCGTAGCGCCGGCGGGTGCCGAAGTAGAGCACGAAGAGCCCCATCGAGTGACGCATGCGCGCCAGGCGGCGGCGCGTCCAGCGCCGTCGCGGGGCCTCGGGCAGCAGGTCGCGGTAGAGCCGCACCGCGTCGCCGTTGTACACCACGCACTCCGAGGGGATCTCCTCGCCGCTCTCGAGGCGCACGCCACGGGCGGCGCCGTCGACGACGCGGATCCGGTCGACGGTCTCTCCGAGCCGCACGCAGACGCCCTGCTCGTCGAGCAGCCGGCCGAGCGCGTCGACCAGGGCGCCCGTGCCGCCCATCGGGAAGTGGATGCCGAAGCTGCGCTCCAGGTAGTGGATCAGCGCGTAGATCGACGTGGTGTCGAAGGGGTTGCCGCCGACCAGCAGCGGCTGGATGCTGAATGCCTGGCGCAGCTCGGGGCTGCGCAGGTAGTGGCTCACGAGCCCGTAGACCGAGCGGTAGCTCTTGAGGCGCATCAGCGCGGGCGCCACGCGGAGCATCTGGCCGAGCCGGTGGAAGGGCTGGTCCGAGAGCTCGGTGAAGCCTTTGTCGTAGATGCGGCGCGACATTTCGAGCATGCGCAGATAGCCCTGCCGGTCGCGCGGCTCGAAGCGCGCGATCTCGGCGAGGGTCTCCTCGACGGTGCCGCCGTAGTCGAACTGCCGACCGTCGTGGAAGCGGAAGCGGTACCAGGGCTCGACGGGACGCATCTCGACGTAGTCGGCGAGCTTCTTGCCGAACAGCTCGAAGAGCTCCTCGAACAGGAAGGGCGCCGTGATCACCGTCGGCCCGGCATCGAACACGAAGTCGCCGCGACGATAGACCTGGGCCCGGCCCCCGAGCCGCTCGCAGCGATCGACGAGCGTGACCTCGTAGCCGCGTGCACGCAGCCGCAGCGCCGCGGCGATGCCCCCGAAGCCGCCTCCGACCACGACGGCGCGGCCGGACGGCGCACTCGATGAGGAGCTCCAGAGAACCTCAGCAGTTGCCGTCATGGGTCTCGTTCCTCCCGAAGCTCGCCGGTCGCAGCGCATGCAGCCGCATGGTGCGGGTTGGATCCAGCATCCGAGCCGCTGCGCCCTCGACCACCCCGCGCAGTCGCGGCGGCAACGTGTCGATGCACGCCTGGCCCCGCGCGCGCAGGGTGTCGAGCTGGCGCAGGGCCGCGTCGATCGCCGGTGAGGCCCGGATTCGGCGGACCCAGGGCGCGGCCTGGTTTGCGTCGACCGGCGACGACTCGAGCAGCCGGAGCAGGCGCTCGGCCTCCTCGGGCGCGGCGCCTGCCAGGAAGTAGACGGCCGCGGCGTTGGGACGGCCTCGCGCGAGATCCCCAGTGGCCTCGCCGCGCCCCTCCAGGTCGAAGAGCTCGATCAGGTCGTCCTGGATCTGGTAGGCCGCCCCGAAGGCGCTCATCGCGTCGCGAACACGCTCGCCCAGCTCGGGGGCTGCCTCGGCCAGGATCAGGGCGCCCTCGACGGGAAGCGCCAGGAGCGGCCCGGTCTTGGCGCGTGCCATCCGGAGATACGCCTCGGGGGTGCGCAACGGGGACTTGCACGACGAGACGTCGTCGGTCTGACCGAGCAGCGTCGTGTGAACGGCGGCACTGACGGCCCGCACGAGACGGCCGCGGACTGCGCCGGGTGCCTCGACGGTCGCTGCCTGCTCGAGAGCGCGCGTCAGCAGGTGATCGCCCAGGTTCACCGCCATCGCGTCGCCGAAGCGATGCCAGACGGTCGGCTGACCGCGCCGCTCCAGGTCGCGGTCCTGCAGGTCGTCATGGACCAGGGAGGCGTTGTGGAGCAGCTCGCAGGACACGGCGAATTGCTCGACGGCCTCCGGTCGGTGGTTCAGCGCGCGCCCAGCCGCCAGCGCCAGGCGGGCCCTCGCGAGCTTGCCCGGGCGAGCGAGGTGGTAGTCGACGGCCCGCCCGAGCAGGCCCTCGGAGCTGGCGGCCCGCGAGAGCGCGAGCGAGATGCGGGCCGAATCCGACGCTTTGGACCGATGGCGCTCCGTCGTGGCGGCGGGCGTCGAGGGCGCTGTGTCTGCCGAGGCTCTGATCATTGGACCTCCTCCAGCTCGACGATTATAGGGTCTGTTCATGATCCGTTCAATTATTTTCTGGACAAAAAGCCTGGTCGAGGGGGAATTTTGAACAGATATTTTCTTTACATATGACGGACAAAGTCTATACCCACGCCTGGACACCTTCAGGAGATGGTCATGGAACTCTCAGCCTTCCAATTCGGGCTCATCACGAATCTCATGTCGTTCACCGTCGCCGCGATGGGCGCGGCGGCCGTCTTCTTCTTCCTCTCGCGGTCGCAGGTGGCTCCCAAGTACCGGCCGGCGCTGCTCATCTCGGGCCTCGTCGTCGCCATCGCCTGCTACCACTACGTTCGCATCTACTCGAGCTTCACCGAGGCCTTCGTGCCGGCTGGCGGCGTCTACCAGCCGTCCGGAGCCGGGTTCAACGACGCGTTCCGCTATGCCGATTGGCTGCTCACGGTGCCGCTGCTGATCATCGAGCTCGTCGCCGTTCTGGGACTGGCACGCCAGGAGTCGCGCTCGCTGATGATCCGCCTCGGCGGTGCAGCGGCGCTGATGATCGCGCTCGGCTACCCGGGCGAGGTCGCCACCAGCGTCGGCTGGTCGGTGGTCTGGTGGCTGCTCGCGATGCTGCCGTTCCTGTACATCGTCCGGAGCCTCTACACCGAGTTCCAGGACGCCGTCGACCGGCAGCCGGAGAGTGCACGCGGTCTGGTCTCGAATGCGCGGTTCCTGACGGTGGCGAGCTGGGCCTTCTACCCGGTGGCATACCTCGGCGGCCTGGGCGCCGGCGCTGCAGGGCAGACCCTGCTCCAGCTCGGCTACACGTCCGCCGATCTCGTCGCGAAGGTGGGGCTCGGTCTCTTCATCTACGCGATCGCTCGCGTCAAGAGCGAGTCCGAGGGCTACGTCGAGCAGCTCGGCGAGGAGATTCCCGTCGAGCGTTCGGCCGCCTGATCCGAGGCTGAGGGAGAACGTCGTGAAGCTCACACTGCCCCCGCTGCCCTACGCCATGGATGCTCTGGAGCCGCACTTGAGCCGGCGCACGCTCGAGTTCCACTACGAGAAGCACCATCGGGGCTATCTCGCCAAGCTCGAGCGTGCGCTTTCGGGCACGGTTGACGGGGCCAAGGGTCTCGAGGAGCTGGTTCGCCACCACTCGAGTGCCGTTTCGGACAACGCAGCGCAGGTGTGGAACCACACCTTCTACTGGAACAGCATGACCCCGGGG
>JASJBO010000327.1 GCA_030066475.1 Myxococcota bacterium | reverse complement strand
CCTTCAACGCCTCCACCAGCTCCGCACTCGCCCCCGCCCCCTTCGCCACCACCTGCTGCGACGAGTCCTCCAGGAACTGCCGCTCCTCGCTGGTCAGCTCCTTCGCGGTCACCACGATCACCGGAATCCGGCTCCACGCCGCCTCGCTGCGCAGCGCGTGGAGGAACTCGAAGCCGTCCATCACCGGCATCATCAGGTCGAGCAGCACCACGTCCGGCACCTCCTCGCGCACCCGCTCGAGGCCCTCGCGCCCGTCGGCCGCCGCGCGCACGCGCCAGCCCTGCTGTCCGAGCAGGCGCACCGCCAGCTCGCGCGAGTCGGCGTCGTCCTCGACCACCAGCGCGGTGCGACCCTCGCCGCGGTAGCGCTCGAGGATCGAGGCGAGCCGGCCCTTGTCCACCGGCTTGGTCAGGAACTCCGAGGCGCCCAGGGCGAAGGCCATCGACTCGTCGCGCAGGATCGTGCACATCAGCACCGGGAGGTGCGCCGTGGCGGGATCGGCCTTCAGGCGGTTCAGCACCGCCCAGCCGTCCAGGCCCGGCATCATCACGTCGAGGATCACGGCGACCGGTCGCAGCTCGCGGGCCAGGCGCAGGCCCTCCTCGCCGCCGCCGGCCGCGACCACCCGGAACCCCTCGCGCGTGATCATGCGACACAGCAGGTCGCGGCACTCGGGGTCGTCGTCGACCACGAGCACGAGCGCGCCGTCCTCCGGACCCTGGATCGCGGGCCCGCCCGCGGGCGCGGCGCCGGCGCCCGCGCGGGCCGCGCCCGCGCCGACCGAGGCGGGGAGCACGATCGTGAAGGTGCTGCCCTTCCCCTTCTCGCTGTCGACCGAGACGTCGCCGCCCATCATCTCGCAGAAGCGCTTCGTGATGGTGAGCCCGAGCCCGGTACCGCCAAACTCACGGGTCGTGGAGCCGTCGGCCTGCCCGAAAGCCTCGAAGATGCGGCCCATCTCCTCCGGACTCATTCCGATGCCCGTGTCCGACACGCGGAACACGATCCGGTCGTCCGCGCCCCCACCCTCGCCGGCGACCCGCTCGACCTCCAGCCGCACCGAGCCGTCCTTGGTGAACTTGCAGGCGTTGCTCAGCAGGTTGAAGAGCTGCTGACGCACCTTGACCAGGTCCGAGTGCATCGAGCCCAGGTCGTCGGTGCATGAGACCTCGAAGGCGTTGCCGTTCTTCGCGGCGAGCGGGCCGACCGTCGCGCTCACCTCCTCGACCATCGGGGCGACGTCGAAGTCCTCGAGGAAGAGGTCCATCCGACCCGCCTCGATCTTCGACAGGTCGAGGATGTCGTTGATCAGCGCCAGCAGGTGCTTGCCGGCCGACTGGATCTTCTGGAGGTCGGGAATGAGGTCCGTCTGCTCCAGGTCCTCGGCCTCCTCCTCCAGCATCTCGCTGTAGCCGATGATCGCGTTCATCGGCGTGCGCAGCTCGTGGCTCATCTTCGCCAGGAACTCGCTCTTGGCCCGGTTGGCCTCCTCGGCGGCATCGCGGGCGCGCAGCACGTCCTGCTCGGCCTGCTGGCGGCGCTCGCTCATCTCGTTGATCGCCAACGCCAGCCGGTCGCCCTCCGAGCGCTCCGGGAAGGTCTTGCTGAAGTCGCCGCGCGCGATCGACATGCAGATCCGCGTGATCGCCTCGTAGGACTCGGCCAGCCGCTCGAAGCTGGCGTTGAGCCGACCCGTCTCGTCCCGCGCCGCGGTGTCGAGCTGGCTCGCCGTGGAGACGTCGCCCAGCGCCATGCGGTCCGCGGCCTCGACCACGCGGCGAATCCGGCCCGAGGTGGAGCGCGCCACCCAGACCGAGAGCCCGCTCACCACCAGCAGGCCGAATACCACGGCGCCGAACAGCGGGGCCACCTTCTCGCGGATCGGCGCCATCACCGCCGACTCCGCCTTCCGGATCACCACCGTCCACTCGCCGGTGCGCACGGGCGCCGACGCGTAGTAGTGGCGCTTTCCGTCGAGCGGGTCCTCGGCGAGCTCGAAGCTCTCGCGGCTTCGCCGCTCGAGGAACGGTCCGAACAGCTCCGCGTAGGGCGACTCGGAGACCGTCCGGGTGCGCAGCATCACGGGCGCGCCCGCCCCCTCGGCAGCGGCGTTCTCGACGGTCGCCGCCACGAACTTGGCCGCCCGGCTGATCAGGAACACCTCGACGCCGTCGCGCGCCTTGATCTTCCGGAGGAAGGTCTCGATGTCGGAGAGCGCGCGGTCGACGCCCGCGATGCCCACGAAGGCATCGTCGATCACGATCGGGTAGGTCTGCTCGACGATCAGCTTGCCCTCGTACACGTAGGGCTCGGTGACCATGGCGCGGCGGCGCCCGGCGGCCAGGAACAGCTCCTTGCAGCCCTGGTAGTAGAGGCTGCTCTCCATCTCGAGCAGCGGCTCGAGGCGCAGGAGCTGGTTGTCCTCGATGTCGCGGAACCAGTACGGGATGAAGCGCCCGCGGTCGTCGACCGCGTCCGCGATCGCGGGCTCGCGTTCGGCGGCCCCCGCGTCCGCCCCGTCGGCGTCGGGCTCGTAGGCGAAGTAGGCACCGGTGAGCTCGGGATAGCTCGCGAGCACCTGGCGCGCATAGGCGACCGACTCCGGACGGCGCCCGAACAGGCCGTTCTCCTGGGCCTGGGCCATCACCTGGGCCATCAGCACGGCCCGCGTGTTGCCCCGCTCGATCTCCGCGGCGACGCGGTCCGCGAGGATCTGCATGTCGTGCTCGTTCTCCTCGCGGAGCTCTCCCACCATCGAGACGGCGAACCACAGCAGGATGCCCGCCAGGATCACGGCACTCGGCAACACGCCGAGCAGCAGCATGCGACCGCTGAGACTCCGGTGGAACGCGACGCCCTGGGTGGCCATGGAACTCCGCTCGTCACGACGAGGCGCCATAAGCTAGCGCCGGATCGGGGGCACCCCACGGCGCACGGGACGGGCGGGCCCCCGACGGGGTGGCCGCCAGTCACCTGAGGTAGCGTCCGTTCGGACCCCGCGGAGGACGCCCCCCTTGACCCGGATCGCGACCGTCACCGGAGAGACCACTTCCGACCGACTCGGCAAGACGTTGATGCACGAGCACCTCGTGATCGGCTTCCCGGGCTTCGACAGCCACACCACCCACCCGGGCCCGAGCCGGCAGGAGCAGCTCTCGATCTGCGTGGACCGCATCCAGAGCCTCCAGGACCTCGGCTACGAGTCGCTGCTCGACCCCTGCCCCAACGACCTGGGACGCGACGTCGAGCTGGCGGCCGAGGTGGCCCAGCGCACCGGCTTCCAGATCATCTGCGCGACCGGGCTGTACAAGCAGGACGAGGGCGGTTCTCCGTACTGGCAGTTCCGGTCGGCCTTCGGCGGCCCGCAGCTCGACGCGATGGCGGAGCTGTTCGTGCGCGAGCTCACCGACGGCATCGGCGACACGGGCATCCGCGCGGGGATCATCAAGGTCGCCACCGGCGAGGGGACGATCACCGACTACGAGCGCACCGTGCTCACCGCCGCCGCGAAGGCGTCGGTGGAGACGGGCGCCCCGATCACGACCCACACCGATCGCGGCACGATGGGCGACGAGCAGCAGCGCATCCTCACCGAGGCCGGCGTGCCCGCGCACCGCATCATCGTCGGACACTCCTGCGGCACCGACGACCACGACTACCACATGCAGATCGCCCGCGGTGGCTCCTACCTGGGCTTCGACCGCTTCGGGCTGGACATCCTGTTCCCCGACGAGAAGCGGGTGGCGGCGCTCGCGAAGCTCGTGCGCGCGGGCGTCGGCGACCGGGTGGTGGTGTCCCACGACTCGGTGTGGTGCTGGCTCGGGGAGCCGATTCCGGCGGCGCTCTACGAGAGCATGCCCGACCTGTTCGACCCGACGCACTTCTCGCGCCGCATCGTGCCGAAGCTGCGCGAGGCGGGCGTGGACGACGAGGCGATCGACCGGCTGCTGGTCGAGAACCCGCGCCGCTTCTTCGACGGCGAGAAGCTCGCGTCGCTGGCCTGAAGCGGCGAACACCGACGGGAGGGTCCTTCAACGGACTGCTAGCGGGTGGACTTCGCTCGCCTGCGGCTCGCTGCGCGCGCCCTCCGGGCGCTTGCATGGGGCTTCTGCCGCGCACGCTCCTAGCACCTAGCCGCCACGCATGCTCTCGAGCAGATCGGCGACCTCGTCGCAGCCCAGCGCGTCCAGGTGCTGCGCAGGGGTCCGACCCGCGTGGTTCACCAGCTCGGGGTCGGCGCCGTGGGCCAGCAGCAGCGCGATGAGCGGCTCGGCGAGCGAGGGGTCCTCCGGCAGCTCGTGGAGCGGACCGTTGCCCTCGGGACTGCGCTCCCCGACGCATGCGGGCGCCTCGGCCAGCAGCTCGCGCGCCAGGGCCACGTGTCCGCTGGTGTCACGGGCAGATGACGCCCGTGTTCCCGCCGCAGGGGGGCTCGTCCGGCGGCCCGCCGCTGCCGCCCGACCCGGAGCCGCCCGATCCCGATCCGCCTGAGCCCGACCCGCCCGAGCCGGAGCCGCCCGAGCTCGGCGACGTCGAGGTCGGCACGGGGCACTGCGGCCAGCGGAAGTCGTCCGGGTTGCCGCCGTAGTCGGCCCAGCCGTAGAGGACGACCTCGCCGTAGGTCGGGTAGCTGTGCAGCCCGAAGTGGTTCTCGGCGCTGACGCTGCGCAGCAGGCCCGCCACAAGGTGGAAGCGGTCCGGCCCGCGGTAGATGCGGGCGCCCGCGCCGTTGTAGATCGAGTAGCGCCGCACGTTCTCGGTCTCGGCGATCGTGTAGTCGGGGAGGCAGGGCGCCACCGCCTCGGAACGCCCGACGAAGCTCGCCGGCGCGTCGTGGTAGGCGTCGAGGATCACGAGCTTCAGGTCGCGCACCAGCGACAGGCGCACGTTCACCCCGCCGAAGAGCCGGCTCCAGTCGGACCCGAGGAACTCCTCGAGCGCGTCGACCGCGCGGCTCTCGAGGTCCTGCACGGCGCTCACCGCGTCGGCGTAGACGGCGTCGAGCCGGTCGAGCAGGGTTGCCTCCAGGTCCGGCAGGTTCGCGTCCAGGTAGTCCGAGAGGTCGAAGCTCGGGCTCGTGAGCTGGCCGAAGCTGAGATCGCTCAGCCCGGGGATGCCGGCGGCGATGGTGTCCTCGAGACCGCGCAGCAGCTCGCGCAGCTCGTCGATCTCCGCCTGGGTCTGGAGGTCGAGACGGACCACCAGCTCGTCGGTGATGTGGCGGGCGATGAAGGTCGCGGCGGCGGTCGAGGCGCCGCCGAGCACGCCCAGCACGTCCTCGGCGGCGTCGCGGATCTCGAGCGGGCCGTCCTCGGTGACGTCGGCGAGCGCGTCGCGCAGCGAGAAGAGGTTGGTGAAGCGCGCGTTCAGCGCCTCCTCGGCGGCGCTCTCGCCGGAGTCGATCGCCTCGATCACCGCCTCCACCACGTCGAAGAAGCCGAAGGTGTCGTTCAGAAACTGAACGAGGTCCCCGATGATCGGCACCGAGCAGTCGTAGTCGACGTCGATCGAGCTGTAGCCCACCTCGACGTCGAGGGGGTCGCCGGTGTAGAAGTCGTAGGAGAGCTCGAGCGACAGGTCGGTGACGTGCGCCGAGGCGTCGACGCTCGAGCCGCACAGCAGGCGGACGAGCGAGTCGTCGGGCCGGTAGTCGACGTCGAGATGCGCCTCGGTCACCCCCGAGAGCGCCGCGACGATGGTGGTCTGCTCGCCCGAGAGCGTGACCACGGGGACCGGGAACTCGTAGGTGAACGAGTTCAGGCGCCGCACCCCGGGGGCCGAGGCGATGCTGCCCTCGATCAGCACCACGAACTCGGTCTCGAACTCGTCGAACGCCTCGAAGACGTCGACGTTCGGCACGGTGACCGTGGTGGACTCGTAGAGCGGGCTCGGACTTCCGGTCGGCACGCGGAACTCGAAGGTGGTGCGCGGCGTGCGGCGCCGTGCGGCGTCCGCGTCGAAGGCGGTCAGGGCGACGGCGGCCAGGGCGATCGCGGAGACGAGGCGTCGGGTCGGCATGGCACCCCCGGATGAGACGCGACGCCTCAGCGTAGCGCGGCGCGGCCCGAGCCCGGTGTGGCACCTGTCTCACTCCCGCAGGCGTGCGCCCCGCCGCCCAGCAGTGCGGCCAGCATCCGCTCCATCACGGCGCGCGCCCGCGGCATCGAGAGCGCGCGCCCGTGCCGCAGGTACTCCCAGGTCGGCGGGCTCACGGCGGCGGCCAGCGCCTCCACCAGCTCGGCGCGCGGCGCGGCCGGAAGGCCCGCCAGCTCGTCCGCGAACAGGGCCTCGAGCTCGTCGCGCTGGTGGTGCAGGGACTCGCGCGAGACCTCGCGCGCCTCCTCGCTGGCGGGTCCGAGCAGCGCCTGG
Source organism: Myxococcota bacterium (assembly GCA_030066475.1). The sequence continues at coordinate 1,847 of JASJBO010000327.1, read as the reverse complement.
GCGGTCAGCGCGCGCGCGTAGGGCGAGGTGGCCTCCAGGAACTTCGCGCGCACCTCGCTCAGCGTCGCGATCCGCTCGGCCAGGGGCGCCTCGCGCGGGACCTGCTTCCGCAGCGGCGCGCAGCGCTGGAGCCCGGCGTCGACGACGGCCTGATAGAGCTCCGCCAGGTCGCCGAAGTGGTGGAAGATGGAGCGGCGCGACAGGCCCGCCCGCTCCGCGATCTGGTCGGCGGTGGGGCGCAGCACGCCGTCCTCTACCAGGTCGAGGCACGCCTCGCAGATCGCCAGCCGCGACCGCATCAGGCGACCGACCCGGCCGTCGACGGCCTCGGACGAGCGACGCGCCACGGCCTAGCGCTGCTCCAGACCCGGCATGTCGCCCTTCTTGCGCCAGGCCTCGAGGAGCTGGATGAACTCGACCGGGCCGCCGCCGTAGAAGCCGTCCTGCGCGCTGCGCTCGCCGACCTTGCCCTCGTTGTTGTAGTAGCCCGGCGTGCAGCTCTCGAAGAACTCGCCGGCCAGGCGCGCCTTGTCGATGCACTGCTGCACCCAGTCGGCCTCGCCCTGCTCGCTGACCTCGACGGCCTCGAGGCCGCGCTCCGTCGCGGTCTGGATGATGTACGCCAGGTGCTTGGCCTGCTCGTTGAGCATGTGCGGGTAGCTCGCGGTGAAGCCGGCCTGGGCGTTGTTCATCAGGAAGCAGTTCGGGAAGCCGTGCACGTGCATGCCGTGCAGCGTGCGCACGCCCTCGGCCCACTTGTCGGTGAGGCTCTGGCCGTCGCGCCCGAAGAGCTGCAGGCCGGCGCGGCGCGAGTAGTCGGTGCCGACCTCGAAGCCGCTGGCGTAGATCAGGCAGTCGAGCTCGTACTCGGTGCCGTCGACCACGACGCCCTTCTTGGTGATCCGCTCGACGCCCCGGCCGTGGGTGTCGACCAGCGTGACGTTGGGCCGGTTGAAGGTCTCGAGATACTCGTTGTGGAAGCAGGGGCGCTTGCAGAACTGCCGGTAGTACGGCTTGAGCGCCTCGGCCGTCTCCGGGTCCGCCACGATCGAGTCCACCCGCGCGCGGATCGACTCCATCTTCTCGAAGTCGGCCATCTCGGCGGCATCCGCCAGGCCCTCGGCCGAGAAGTCCGTGGTCCGGCCCTCACGGATCCCCACCAGCAGGTTGCGAATCAGGTCGGTCCAGCCGTCGTTGACCAGGTCCTCCTCCTGCGGGAGGCCCGAGACCAGCGTGTTGAAGTTGTCCATGCGGTGCTGGTGCCAGCCGGGCTGCAGCGACGCGGCCCAGTCGGGGTCGGTGGGCGGGTTGTGCTTCACGTCGATCGAGGACGGCGTGCGCTGGAACACGTAGAGGTGCTCGGCCCACTCGCCGACGTGCGGGACGCACTGCACCGCGGTGGCGCCGGTGCCGATGATGCCGACCCGCCTGCCGCGCAGGCCCGTGAGGTTGCCCTCCGAGTCGCCACCGGTGTAGCGGTAGTCCCAGCGGCTGGCGTGGAAGGAGTGGCCCTCGAACTCGTCGATGCCGGGGATGCCGGGCAGCTTGGGTCGGTTGAGCGGCCCCGCGGCGATGCACACGTAGTGCGCCTTCATGCGGTCGCCGCGCTGGGTCGAGATGATCCAGCGCGACGACGCCTCGTCCCAGCGCAGCTCCTCGACCCGAGTCCGGAAGCAGACGTCGCGGTAGAGGTCGAAGTGGCGCGCGATCGCCTGGCTGTGCGACAGGATCTCGGCGCCGAACGAGTACTTCTCCACCGGGACGTAGCCGACCTCTTCGAGCAGCGGCAGGTAGGTGTAGGACTCGATGTCGCAGGCGATGCCGGGGTAGCGGTTCCAGTACCAGGT
>JASJBO010000326.1 GCA_030066475.1 Myxococcota bacterium | reverse complement strand
CTCGGCACGCCGCACTACGACGTCCAGCTCTTCGGCGGCTGGGTGATGGCGCGCCGCGGGCTCGCCGAGCTCGAGACCGGCGAGGGCAAGACCCTGACGGCCACGCTGCCGGCGGCGGTCGCCGCGCTCGCCGGGATCCCCGTGCACGTGATCACGGCCAACGACTACCTGGTCGAGCGGGACGCGGAGGCGATGGGCCCGCTCTACGCGCGGCTCGGGCTCACGGTGGGGCGGGTGGTCGAGCGCGAGCCCGACCCGAGCGTGCGCCGCGCCGCCTACGCGTGCGACGTGACCTACGTGACCAACAAGCAGGTGGCCTTCGACTACCTGCGCGACCGCCTCGCCGGGGCCGGGGCGCGCCCGCTGGCCCGGCTCGCCCGCGGGCCGCGGGCGGCCGGCGCCGAGGTCGTGCTGCGCGGGCTCTGCTTCGCGATCGTCGACGAGGCCGACAGCCTGCTGATCGACGACGCGCGCACGCCCCTGATCCTGTCGCGTCCCGCGGCCGGCGGCGCCGATCGGGCCGCGATCGCCGCCGCCCTCGAGCTGGCGCGCTCGCTGTCGGCGGCGACGCACTACCGGGTCGATCCGCGAGCCAGCGAGGTCGAGCTCACGGCCGCCGGGCGCGACGCGCTGGCGGCCCGCTCCGGAGCCGAAGCACTCGGCGGTCCGCGCCGGCGCGAGGAGTGGGTGCAGCGCGCACTCGCCGCCCAGCACCTGTTCGAGCGCGACCGTCACTATCTGGTGCAGGACGGCGCCATCCAGATCATCGACCTCCCGACCGGCCGCCGCGCTCCCGACCGCGCCTTCGAGGGCGGGCTGCACGCGCTGATCGAGGAGAAGGAGGGCCTGGCGCCGACGCCGCCGCGCGAGACCGTCGCGCGCATCAGCTACCAGAGCTTCTTCCGGCGCTACCTGCGGCTGGCGGGCATGACGGGCACGGCCCGCGAGGTGGCGCGCGAGCTGTGGAGCGTCTACGGCCTGCGCACCGTTTCGGTGCCGACCCGGCTGCCCTCGCTCCGGCGCGACCTGGGCGCGCAGGTGCTGCCCTCCGCGGCGGCCCGCTGGGACCGGGTCGTCGAGCGGATCCGCGCGCTCCACGCCGAGCGCCGGCCCGTGCTGGTCGGCACCTGCAGCGTGGAGTCGTCGGAGCAGCTCAGCGTCCGGCTCTGCGCAGCGCGGATTCCGCACCAGGTGCTCAGCGCCCGCCAGGATCGCGAAGAGGCGGCCGTGGTGGCGCGCGCCGGCGAGGCCGGGCGCGTGACGGTGGCGACCCGGATGGCGGGCCGCGGCACCGACATCCGGCTGGGACCGGGCGTGGCCGAGCGGGGCGGGCTGGCCGTGATCGCCACCGAGCCGGCCGAGGCGCGCCGCATCGACCGCCAGCTGTTCGGTCGCGGCGCGCGCCAGGGCGCGCCGGGCAGCCACGAGCAGATCGTCTCGCTCGAGGACCGGCTGCCGGCGGCCCACCTGCAGGGCTGGCTGCGGGGCGCGCTGGCCCGGGCCGGGCTCTGGCGCCTGCGATTCGCGCTCACACGCGCTGCACAGCGCGCCGAAGAGAGACGCAGCGCACTGGCTCGTCGGCGCCTGCTCGAGACGGAGCGGCGCCTCGGCGAGCTGCTGGCCTTCTCGGGTCGGGGAGAGTCCTGAGTCGATGTCCAAGCTCGGAGGACGCAAGAGCTGGTGGCGGGTCTTCGGCGGCACGATCGCCTTCGTCGTGGTCGGCCTTGCCCTCACCCCGCTCCTGCTGCGCCATCAGAGCGCGCCCGCCCCGGAGACCACGCCGCTCGAGCTGCCGCCGCGCGCCGCGGCGGCCAGACCGGACCCCGCGGCCGAGCCGCTCGCGAGCCCCGAGCTCCCGCCGCCCGCCGCGGTGGGCCCCGAGGCCGACACGTTCGACTGCATGATCCTGCCCAGCGAGGAGGTCGACCTCGGCAGCCCCATCACGGGCCGGCTCGAGGAGATCCCGGTCGAGCGCAGCGACTACGTCGAGGCCGGACAGGTGGTGGCGCGCCTCGAGTCGACCGTCGAGCAGGCGGCGGTGCGCGTGGCCCAGGCGCGCGCCGGCCGCACCGTGGACGTGGAGTCGCGCCGCGCGAGCCTGGCGCTCGGACAGCAACGCCGCACCCGCGCGCGCGAGCTGTTCGAGCGCGAGACGCTGTCGCTGGATCTGCGCCAGGAGGTGGAGACCGAGGCGACGCTCTCGGAGCTCGAGCTCGAGCGGGCACGCGAGAACCAGCGCATCGCCGCGCTCGAGCTCGACCGCACCCGCGCCGAGCTCGCGCTGCGCACGATTCGCACGCCGGTCTCCGGCTACGTCGTGGAGCGCCTGATGACGCCGGGCGAGGTCGTCGACGAGGAGACGATCCTGCGCATCGCCCAGGTCGATCCGCTGCGGGTCGAGGTGATCCTCCCGTCTTACTTACTGGGCAAGGTGCGCGCGGGCGACCTGGCGACGATCGTGCCCGAGGCGCCCCTGGACGGGCCGCGCGCCGCCCAGGTGGCGCTGGTCGACCCGGTGCTCGACGGCGCCAGCGGCACCTTCGGCGCCCGCCTGCTGCTGCCGAATCCCGATCGCGAGCTGCCCGCCGGCCTGCGCTGCCGGGTGAGCTTCGCGGCGGGTCCGGAATGATGGACTTCGCTCGGCTTCGCCTCGCTGCGCGCTTCGCCGCTGCGCGGCTGCGCTTGCGGGGTGCCCGCGTTGGGAGTGGTTGCGGGGGCGGGCGCGTCTTGATGGACTTCGCTCGCCTGCGGCTCGCTGCGCGCTCCGCCGCTGCGCGGCTGCGCTTGCGGGGTGCCCGCCGAGTGGCTGGGTGCCAGGCGGAGGAGGGCGGGTGAAGGTCCTGATCATCGACGACGACACGATCGTCCTGGACGTGACCCGGGCGACGCTCGAGGAGCAGGCCCACGAGGTCATCACGCTGCGTTCGGCCGTGGGCGCCGCTTCGGTGATCAAGCGCGAGCAGCCCGACGTGGTGCTGCTCGACATCGCGATGCCGGGTCTCTCGGGCGACAGCTGGCTGCGCCTGGTGCGCGAGCAGCAGCTGCTGGGTCCCGACGCGGACACGCCGTTCGTGCTGTTCTCGAGCTGCGCCGCCGACGAGCTGGAGCGCCTGGTCGAGGCGACCGGCGCCGCCGGCTACATCGCCAAGGAAGGCGGTCCCGAGCGCTTCGCCGGTCGCTTCGCCCAGATCGCGAGCCGGCTCCGAGCCTCCTGAGCCTAGCAGCCCGTTGAAGAACCCGGACCGAGCCTGGCGCGCGAATTCGGCCCGAGATCAAGGCGCGAAACCGCAGCCATGGCCGCAGCTACGGCGAGGTTTCGCAACGCAGAGCTCGGGCCGAAGGCGCGTGCCAGGCGACGGGAGGGTTCTTCAACGGGCTGCTAAGGCGCGCCGCAGCTCCGCCAGCACGCGCGCCGGTGCGAAGCCCTCGTGCGGGGGCGGGGGCGGCGGCGGGCGGTTGCGCTCGAGCGCGCGCGCCGCGGTGCGCAGGCTGCGGATCGAGCGTTCGATGCGGCGCCCCGTCAGCTCGAAGTTCGACGGCCGGCTGCGTGCGAGCCAGAGCCGGCGCAGCGTGCGGCCGAGCGCGCGCTGCGCGTCGGCCAGCGCGGCCAGCTCGCGCGCCAGGCGCCGGCGGGCGCGTCCGTCGAGCGAGCCGGGCCGCTCGCGCCAGGCGAGCCAGGCGCGGGCCGCCAGCGCCTTGCGCAGCCCGAGGATCGAGGCGTCCGCCGCGTGCAGCAGCTCGGCGTGCGTCCGCACGTCGGACCCGAAGCGCGCGGCCGCGGCGTCCAGCCGCTGGCGCACGCGCTCGAGGCGGCGCAGCGTGCGCTGCGCGGGCGCGGTGCGCACCCCGCGCACGAAGTACGCGCGGTCGATCTCGTCGAAGTAGAGCAGCGAGAGCGGCGAGGCGTTGAACACCTGGAAGCCCGCGTCGTGGGTCCGCCCCAGCTCGCGCTGCAGGCGGGCGGCCTCGCCGCTCGCGTCGTCGAAGCGCAGGCGCGAGAAGGCGCGGTCGAAGCGCGCCGGTGCCTCGTCCCCCGACCAGGCCTGCTGCGCCGCCCAGGCCACCGGCAGCCAGGAGCAGCCCTGCAGGTTGGAGTGGCCGTGGTCGCCCCAGTCGGTGACGAGCAGCCCGGTGGCGCCGTGGCGCCGCCCCGCCTCGGCCCAGCGCGCGATGTTGGCGAGCGCGTTGTCGAGGCGCGGGAACAGGCAGTTCCACGACGAGGTGCCCGGGCACACCCAGAACTCGAGACCGTGCTCGGCGAAGCGAGCCACGCGGTCGTAGTCGAACTCGGCCTCGTACCACCACTCGCACAGCAGCAGGTCGGTCGGCAGCTCGGGGATGCGCTCGGGGTGGGCGTGCACGAAGTCGGCCCAGATCAGCGCCCGGCGGCCGCGCGCGCGAGCCAGCTCGTGGATCCGCCGCGCGTGGGAGAGGAACAGGCCGCCGGGGCCGAGCTGCTCGGAGAGCGCGCGCGAGCGGCCGCGCCCCAGGTCCCAGGGCTCGTCGCAGTTGGCGTGGAACAGCGGCGAGCGGAAGTTGGGCAGGTACTCGTCGTACAGGTCCTCGAGCAGCTCGTAGCTCGCCGGGTCGGCGCAGGCCAGCGTCCAGCGCCGCTCGGTCTCGGCCAGCGGCGCGTAGCGCGGCAGCTTCAGCACGTGCTCCATGTGTCCGAGCGACTGCAGGTTCGGCACCAGCTCGACGTGGCGCTCGGCGGCGTAGGCGTCGAGCGCGCGCAGGGTCTCGGCTTCGAGCGGGCTCGCGTCGGCGCCGATCTCGGGATGGCGGCGGAAGCGGAAGGTGTGCTCGACGTAGAGCATCAGCACGTTCAGCTTGAGCTGCACGCACAGGTCGACGACCTCGCGCAGCGTGGCGGCAGTGGGCACCTTGCCGCGCGACACGTCGAGCATCAGGCCGCGCCGCGCGAAGTCGGGGGCGTCCTCGACGCGGCAGGCGGGCACTCGGCCCCGCGCGTCGGCGAGCTGGGCGAGCGTCTCGACGGCGTAGCGCAGCCCGGCCGCGCCCGCGCCGGCCGCCTCGATGCGGCCGGGCGCGACGTCGATCCGGTAGGCCTCGCCGGTGTCGGCCTCGCGCCGCAGCTCGATGCGGGGACCCAGGTCGGCGCTCCGCCGGTGCGACTCGATCGCGAGCCGCAGCCCGAAGCGCCGCTCCAGGCGGTCGCGCAGCGCGCGTGCGCTGGCGAAGTCCCGGTCGTCGGCGCCCGGCGCGAGCACGATCGGCGGCCGTCGGCGCAGTGCGAAGGCGCCCGGCTGCCGGTCGGCGCGGCGGGGTCTCGGCAGCAGCGGAGGCAGCCTCTGGTTCGCGCGCATGGGAGGTGCGAGTCTAGCCCCGCACGGTTCGAGCGGAGGGCGTGCGTTGGGATCCCGCGAGACAGGGCGTCGCGCGAGCTGGCGGGTCGCGATCCACGACGTGATCTTCGGCGTCGAGTCGCCGGCCGGCCGCGCCTTCGACGTGCTGCTGCTGTGGTCGATCCTGGCCAGCGTGGCCGCCGTCATGCTCGAGAGCGTCGAGTCGGTTCGCGCCCAGTGGGGCGTCGCGCTGTACGTTCTCGAGTGGTTCTTCACGGTGGTCTTCACCGTCGAGTACGGGCTGCGGCTCGTCGCCGTGGCACGGCCGTTGCGCTACGCGCGGAGCTTCTTCGGCCTCGTCGACCTGCTCGCGGTCCTGCCGACCTACCTGAGCCTGCTGTTCCCCGGCGCGCAGTCGCTGCTGGTGATCCGAGCGCTGCGCCTGCTGCGCATCTTCCGCGTGCTCAAGCTGGCGCGCTACCTCGGCGAGAGCAACGTGCTGGTCAGCGCCCTGCAGGCGAGCCGGCCGAAGATCACGGTGTTCCTGGGCGGCATCCTCAGCGTGGCGCTGATCCTCGGCACCCTGGTCTACCTGGTGGAGGGCGGCGAGCACGGCTTCACCAGCATCCCGCGCAGCCTCTACTGGGCGATCGTGACGATGACGACGGTCGGCTACGGCGACATCGCGCCCCAGACCGTGCCGGGCCAGACGATCGCCGCCTTCGTCATGATCCTGGGCTACGCCATCATCGCCGTGCCGACCGGGATCGTCTCGGCCGAGATGGCGGCCGCGCGCGACCGCGAGCTCGATCACTCGCGGCTCGCCTGTCACGCCTGCGGCGTGGCCGACCACGCGGTGGACGCGCAGTACTGCCGGCGCTGCGGCGGGACGTTGTGAGCCGTTCCCGGCGGGCGCGAGCCCCAACGCGAAGCGCCCGGATCGGCACCCCGCACAGAGTGCGGGGGGAGGGGTTGCCGACCCGGGCGCGGTGGACCGCGAGGCTCTGTGTTGTGACCAGGGACAAGAGCAAGGCGCGTGCCATTCACCACGGAGGCCGGAATCGGTCCCCTTTTGCAGCAGCGGGGCAGCGGTCGGGCAGCGGCCGGGCAGGGGGGGAGCAGGGTGTCGGCAAGCGCTCGCCGGGCGGTGACGAAATTTGGGTCACCCGCGTGGCGCGAAGCGTCGCTCAGCCGACTCGCAGCTGCGCCAGGGCGCGGACGTGCTCGGGCGTCGTGCCGCAGCAGCCCCCGATCAGGCGGACGCCCGCGGCCAGCCAGCGGCGGGCGGCCTCCGCGAGCTCCGCGGGCGAGCAGTCGTCGCTGCGGGTGAAGCCGGTCTCGTCGTTGGGGGCGCCCAGGTTGGCGTACACCCCGACCGGCAGGCCCGTCGCGGCGAGCAGCGGCAGCGCCGGCGCGACGCAGCGCGGCGGGAGGCAGTTCACGCCGACCGCCAGCGGCTCCAGCGGGGTGATGGCGTCGAGCGCCTCGCGCAGCGGCTCGCCCGAGAGCAGCCGGGCCCCGGCGTCGGTCACGAAGCTCACCCACACCGGAAGGTCGGTGTCGCGGGCCGCGCGCGTGGCGGCGCGCGCCTCGCGCACGCTGTTCATGGTCTCCACCAGCACCAGGTCGCAGCCCGCCGCGGCCAGGTTCCCGGCGTGCTCGGCGTGCTCGCGCGCGAGAGCGTCGTCCGGGGGGACCAGATCGGGCCGGTAGCAATCCTCGAGCGTCGGCATCGAGCCCGCGATCCAGATCGGCCCGGGCCCGGCCGCGGCCGCGCGCCGCGCCAGCTCGACCGCGAGCGCGGTCAGCTCGGCCGCGCGGTCGCCGGCGCCGCCGCGGGCCAGGGTGCGCGTCTGGGTGCGGAAGGTGTTGGCGGTGAGCAGCTCGGCGCCCGCCAGCACGTAGTCGCGGTGGATCGCCTCGACCAGCTCGGGCGCGTCGAGCAGCGCGTGGGTCGACCACAGCGGCAAGCCGGTGTGCGCCCCGCGGCGCTCGAGCTCGGTGCCCGTGGCGCCGTCCGCAACCAGCGGCGCCCTCTGGCGCAGGCGCTCGGACAGGCGGGCGGGCTGCCTGGCGATCTCTCGTCCTCCGGAGCGCGGGTATACTCTCGCGTCCATGCCGAATCCCGCGCCCGCCCTGCGCCACGCCATCGCTGGCGCACTCGAGCCGACCCGGATCTTCGTCCGCTACCGCGCCTCCGACGCCGGCCCCGCCGCGCCCGAGTCGTGCACCGAGGCCACGCTCGCGAGCGGAGACGCTCTGCTCGGTCCCGTGCGCGCGCGCGTCGAGGTGGAGTCGGACGGCGGTGATTGTGCCACCTGGCGCACGCGCGTCCAGAACGCGGGCGCCGAGCCGGTTCGGGTCGAGGCGGTCGGGCTCGGCTTCCGCTGGCGCGGTCCCGACGCGGGCGCGCTGCGCTTCCTGCGCCAGGGCTTCCAGTCGTGGTCGTTCGCGGGAGGCGCCGCGCTCGACGACGCCGGGACGCCGCCGTTCCCGTCCGGACCGTGGCTGCGCGGCTTCCACCACGCCACGCCCGAGCGCCCGGCGGATCGCGCGGGCTGGCACGAGTCGGACCTGGTCACCGCCGTCGGCGTCTCGCCGCGCGGACCGACCTGCGCAGTCGGCGTGCTCGAGAGCGGCGTCGCGCTGGGCGTCGTGTACCTGCGGCGCGACGGCGAGGCCGTGCGCCTGGAGGCGGAGCAGCGCCTCGAGGTGCCGCTCGAGCCCGGCGCCGTCTTCGAGCTCGAGCCGGTGCGCGTCGCACTCGGCGACGACGCCGCGCCGCTGCTCGAGGCGGCGGCCGAGGCGTGGGGGCGCCATGCGGGCGCGCGCACCCACGCGCCCTTTCAGGCGGGCTGGTGCAGCTGGTACCACTTCTTCCACGACGTCACCGAGGCCGACTTCCTGCGCAACCTGGAGTCGCTCGCCGCCGC
>JASJBO010000325.1 GCA_030066475.1 Myxococcota bacterium | reverse complement strand
CGCGCAAGCGCCGCCGGTTCCTCCGGCGGCGCGCGCAGCGAGCCGAAGGCGAGCGAAGTCCACAAAGCCGGGCCGTCGCCAGACGCGCTACGGTTCTGCCCGGGGGGGAGTGATGCGCGAGCAGACCCGGGTGCTCGTCGTCGACGACGAGCGGTTCTTTCGCGAGGCGATCCGCGAGCTGCTGGAAGGCGAGGGGATCGATTGCGCGCTGGTCGGGACTGCGGCCGAGGCGCTCGAGCGCGCCGCCGAGCCGGAGATCGGCGTGCTGGTGCTGGACATCCAGCTGCCCGACCAGAGCGGACTCGAGGTGCTGCGCACGCTGCGCGAGGTTCGTCCCGAGCTGCGCGTGGTGGTGCTGTCGGCGCACACCGACCAGGCCTACGTGCTCGAGGCGCTGCGCCTCGGGGCCTGCGACTACCTGGCCAAGCCGCTGCACGAAGAGGAGATGCGGCTGTCGGTCCGACGGGCGCTCGAGGCCTATCGGGTGGCGGCGGGCTTCCAGGGGCTGCGCGACCGGGTCGGTGCCCTGGCCGACCAGCTCGAGTCGCTGCGCGCCGTCTCGGTGGACGAGAGCCTCGGCGAGCGCGCGGCGCGCGCCGCCGAGCTCGTGGCTCGGGTGCTGGGAGCCCGCAAGACCTCGGTGATGCTGCTCGACGAAGCGGGCGAGGCGTTGCAGGTGGCCGGCACGCACGGTCGCAAGACCGGCGTGGGCGAGCTCGCCAGCGTCCCGCTGGGCGACGGGGTGGCGGGCCTGGCGGTGGCACGCGGCGAGTCGATCCTGGTCGAGGACGTGACCCGCGACCCGCGCTTCGAGCCCGCCCCGGGTCGCACCTACGACTCGGACTCGTTCCTGGTGGCGCCGCTCGCCAGCGGCAGCGAGTGCTTCGGCGCCGTCTGCGCGACCGACCGGCGCGCTGGCGGCTCCTTCGATGCCGACGACGGGGCGCTGTTGCGCGTGCTGGCGCACGCGTTCGGCCCGCTGCTGGTGCCGGAGGGCGCCAGCGCCGCGGCGAGCGGGCCCCAGGACTCCGCCGCCGCCGCCGACCCGCGCGACGCCGAGCTGGCGCGGCGCGTGTGCGAGGCGATCACTCGCGAGGTCGAGCCCTCGCGCATGCTCCAGGCCGCGCTCGAGGCGGTCTGCGGCGAGCTCGGGGCGGCGCCCGCCGCGATCTTCCTGCTCGACGCGGTGAGCGGCGAGCTGCGTGCCGAGGCCCAGTGGGAGGGGGCCGGCGGCTCGGACCGCGCGGCGCTGCCGAGCGGGCGCGGCCTCACCGGGGCCGCGCTCGAGTCCGGGCAGCCGGTCGCGACCGACGCGCCGGATCGCGATCCCCGCTTCGACGCCGAGGTCGATACGGCCGTGGCCGGCAGCGCTGCGCCGCTGCTGGTGGTGCCGCTGCGGTTCCGAAGCAAGTCGCTGGGCGTCTTCCGCGCCTTCGGGCTCGGGGCGACGACCGCGCCGCGCGCTGCCGAGGTGCTCGGGGCCGCCCTCTCGGCGGCGGTGCGCAACGTGCTGCTCTACCGCAGCCTGGTGGCCTCCATGGAGGAGGTCGCGGAGGTCCGCCGGGAAGCGGCCGGCGGCTGAGTTCCTTACCGTCCCCCGGTCATGCAGGCGCTGATCGACAAGGCGCGGGTGCTGATCGAGGCGCTGCCCTACATGCGGCGCTTCTTCGGCAAGACCATCGTCATCAAGTACGGCGGTGCGGCGATGAAGGACGCCGACCTGCGCGCCTCGTTCGCGGTCGACGTGGTGCTGCTCAAGCACATCGGCGTGCGGCCGGTCATCGTGCACGGCGGCGGGCCGCAGATCGGCGCCACGCTCGAGCGCCTCGGCAAGCAGACCCGCTTCGTGGACGGCCGGCGCGTCACCGACGACGACACCATGGAGGTCGTCGAGATGGTGCTGGGCGGCAAGGTGAACCACGAGATCGTCGACCTGGTGCAGCGCGGCGGGGGGCGCGCCGTGGGGCTGACCGGGAGCGACGGCAGCATGATCCAGGTGCGCCGCCGGCTGCACGAGGGCACCGACATCGGCCGCGTCGGCGAGGTGATGCAGGTCGATCCGGCGGCGATCCGCGCCGTGGCCGAGTCCGGCTTCGTGCCGGTCATCGCGCCGATCGGGGTCGGCGACGACGGCCTGACCTACAACGTGAACGCCGACGAGGCCGCGGGCGCGATCGCCCGCGCCCTGGGCGCCGAGAAGCTGATGCTGCTGACCGACGTCGAGGGCGTGCTCGATCCCGAGGGCGAGCTGGTCGGCCAGCTCTCGCTGCACGAGGCGCGCCGCCTGATCTCCGAGGGGGTGATCCAGGGCGGCATGATTCCCAAGATCGAGTGCTGCATCGGCGCCGTCGAGTCCGGCGTGCCCCGAGCGCACGTCATCGATGGACGGGTGGTGCACGCTGTGTTGCTCGAGATCTTTACGGACGGCGGCGTCGGGTCGCTGATCATGGGATGACGGTCCCCAAGGACTTCCTGAACCTGGCCGAGTGGCCCGCCGACGAGGTGCGGCGGATGCTCGAGCGCGCGCACGAGCTCAAGCGCCTGCAGCGCAAGGGCGAGGCGCCGCAGACGCTGCTCGGGCGCACGCTGGCCATGTACTTCGAGAAGCAGTCGCTGCGCACGCACGTGACCTTCGAGGCCGGCATGACCCAGCTCGGCGGGCACGCGATCCTGCTCACGCCCGAGCAGGTCGGCATCGGCACCCGCGAGGCGCCGGTGGACGTGGCGCGCAACCTCTCGCGCTGGGTGCACGGCATCATGGCGCGCACCTACGACCACGCCCTGGTCGAGGAGCTGGGGCGCGCGGCCTCGATCCCCGTGATCAACGGCCTGACCGACCTGCTGCACCCCTGCCAGGCGATGGCCGACCTGCAGACCGTGACCGAGCGCATGCCGATCGAGGAGGCCGTGGTGGCCTACGTGGGCGACGGCAACAACGTCGCCAACTCGCTGCTCAACGGCTGGTCGCTGCTGGGCGGCCAGCTCCGCCTGGCGACGCCCGCCTCGCACCGGCCGGCCGGTCAGGTGCGGCGCCGCGCCGAGGCGCTGGCGGCCGCGAGCGGCGCCCGGATCTCCTGGACGGAGGATCCCGTGGAGGCCGTGAGCGGGGCGCACTTCGTCTACACCGACGTCTGGACCAGCATGGGCCAGGAGGACGAGGCCGAGCGCCGGCGGGCGCTCTTCGAGCCGTTCCAGCTCAACGCCCGGCTGATGCGCCACGCTCCGGAGGCCTGCGTGATGCACTGTCTGCCCGCGCACCGCGGGGAGGAGATCACCGACGAGGTGCTCGACGGGGAGCGCTCGGTCGTGTTCGACCAGGCCGAGAACCGGCTGCACGCCCAGAAGGCGGTCCTCGAGCGCCTGCTGGGCCACGGCCCGCGCGGCGACTGAGCCCGAGCGCCCCGCTCGCACCCAGTCCGCTTCCCCCGCGGGGCTACCTGGATCGCGCCGGTAGCGGCTCGGCAGCAGCCCCTGGGGCGAATGCCGCAGCGGTGCGCCGCGCCGCGTCGTCGTGGGGCGGCAACTCCCCGCTCAGCTTCCCGTACCCGTAAGCCGATGAGTCTCGCGAGCCGGCCTCGCACGCCGGCTCGACTCGCCCGTGTGGACCGGGAACGGGGACGATGCATCGACGCGGCACAAAGGTCGCCTTGGAGGAGCAGGTGCCGAACCTGGCACCCGAGATCGATGCTGCCCAGCTGCCGCTCTCGCCGGCAGAGGGCTACCTGCTGTCGCGCATCGACGGACGCACCTCCTGCGCCCTGCTGCGCGAGATCGGCGGCCTGCCGGCGGAAGAGGTCGACCGCTGCCTCGAGCAGTGGCTGAAGGACGGCGTCCTCGTGCTCTCGAACGGCTCGATCCAGCCCGCCGGCGACCAGAAGGATTCCCCGCCCCCGGTCGACGCCACCTCCCGCCCGCCTACTAACTCGGCCAACGCGAACGAGGCCGCCGGCGCAAGCGCCGCCGGTTCCTCCGGCGGCGCGCGCAGCGAGCCGAAGGCGAGCGAAGTCCACCAGATCGACGAGTCCCTGCTGCTCGAATCGCTCGATCTCTCGATCGAGGCGCAGCGCGGCATCCTCGAGTTCGAGCCGCGGCTCCAGGGCACTTATCCCGAGATCCTGGGCGTGCCTGCCGACGCCGACCGCAAGGCGCTCAAGCGCGCCTACTTCAAGCTCTCGAAGCGCTTCCACCCCGACCGCTACTTCCGCCGCGAGATCGGGCCCTACGAGGAGCGCCTCAACCGGATCTACAAGAAGATCGTCGAGGCCTACGAGCTGCTGTCCGATCCGATGGCGCGCGCCGAGATCGAGCGCTCGCTGGCCGCCGCCGCCCACGCCGGGGGAGCGCCGCCGCCGCCCGCCGCGGCGCCCGCGTCCGCGCCTCCGGCGCCCGAGGAGACGACGGCCGCCGAGGCCGAGGCCGAGCCCGAGCCCGAGGCCGAGCCGACCGAGGCGCCGGCGCCCGGTGCCCTGCGTCGCGCCCGTCGCCGTCACGGCTTCTCGCTCCACGGCCGGGTGCTGCGCGAACGCCGCGGCAAGGCCAAGCGGATGTTCGAGGCCGGCATGGCCGCCTTCGCCGACGAGCGCTGGATCGAGGCCGCGGGCAGCGTCCGCCTGGCGATCGCGTTCGATCCCTGGAACGAGATCTACAAGGAGAACTTCGCCGACGTGCAGCGCCGCGCCCACGACGAGCGCGCCCGCCAGCTGGTGAAGGAGGCCGAGAACGCGCTCGAGCTGCGCGACTATCCCGCGGCGTTCCGCGCGTTCGAGGAGGCGGTCCACTACCGCCCCCACGACGCCGACCTGCTGTTCCGGGCGGCTCGGCTGGCCTGGATGACGGATCAGGACCTGCACCTGGCCAAGGAGTGGGCCGCGGAGGCGGTGGAGCTCGTGCCCGACTCCGGCCCCTACCGGCGGCTGCTGGGACAGGTCTACAAGGCGGCCGGGCTCGACGCCAACGCGCGTCGCGAGCTCGAGACCGCCGTCAAGCTGGATCCCGAGGATCAGGAGGCCCGTGACGAGCTCCGCTCGATGGGCGGCCGCCTCGCTGCAGCCCGATGGCTGGGAGGGAAGCGATGAATCGCGTGATCGGTATCGACCTCGGCACGACGAACTCGTGCGTGGCGGTGGTGGACAACGGCCAGCCGGTCGTGATCCCCAACACCGGGGGCTACAAGACCACGCCGTCGATGTTCGCCCTCGCCGAGGACGGCAAGCGGCTGGTGGGCCACCTGGCCAAGCGCCAGGCGATCACCAACGCGAGCAATACGGTCTACGCCTCCAAGCGCCTGATCGGACGCCGCTGGGGCACCCCCGAGGTCGACCGCGCCATCGATCTGTGCCCCTACGCGATCGTCGAGGGCCCCAACGAGGACCCGCGCATCCAGCTCGGCGAGAAGGTCTTCACCTGTCCCGAGATCGCCGGGATCATCCTGCGCGAGATGAAGCGCGTCGCCCAGGAGCACCTCGGCGAGCCGATCCGCGAGGCGGTGATCACGGTGCCCGCGCACTTCAACGACGCCCAGCGGCAGTCCACCAAGGACGCCGGCAAGATCGCCGGTCTCGAGGTGCTGCGGATCATCAACGAGCCGACCGCCGCCGCACTCGCCTACGGCTTCGGTCGCAAGCCCGACGACGAGAAGGTGCTGATCTACGACCTCGGCGGCGGCACCTTCGACGTCTCGATCCTCGAGATGAGCGACGGCGTGATCGAGGTGCTGGCCACGGCCGGAGACACCTTCCTGGGCGGCGAGGACTTCGACCGCCGCATCGTGAACCACCTGCTCGAGCAGTTCGAGGCGGCCGAAGGCATCGACCTGCGCTCCGAGCCGATGGCGCTGCAGCGGCTGAAGGACGCCGCGGAGAAGGCCAAGTGCGACCTCTCGGTGAGCGCCAGCACCGAAGTGAACCTGCCGTTCATCGCCAGCGACGCCAACGGTCCGCGCCACCTGTCGGTGGAGATGACCCGCCAGACGCTCGAGGGCCTGGTCGGCGACATCGTGAACAACTCGATCAAGACGGTCGAGCTGTGCCTGAACGACGCCGGACTCGGGCCGAAGGACGTGGACCAGGTGATCCTCGTCGGCGGCCAGACCCGGATGCCGATGGTGCAGAACACGGTGGCCGACTTCTTCGGCAAGCGCCCCCACAAGGGCGTCAATCCCGACGAGGTCGTGGCCACCGGCGCGGCGATCCAGGGCGAGGCGCTGATCAACGAGGACGAGAACCTCCTGCTCCTGGACGTGACGCCGCTGTCCCTGGGAATCGGGACCTACGGCGGCCACTTCGCCAAGCTGATCGACCGCAACACCACCTTGCCGGTGCGCCGGGCGCACGTCTTCACCACCACGCGCGACAACCAGACGGCGGTGAAGATCCGCGTGCTCCAGGGCGAGAGCGACGTGGCGGAGGAAAACGACCTGCTCGGCGAGTTCATCCTCTCGGGCATCCGCGAGGCGCGCAAGGGCGAGCCGGAGGTCGAGGTCTCGTTCGACATCGACACCAACGGCATCGTGAGCGTGTCGGCGCGCGACCTCGAGACCGGCCGCGAGCAGTCGATCACGGTCAACGCGACCGGGACGCTCTCCGAGGACGAGATCCAGCGGATCATCGACGACAACGAGCTGTACGAGGTGCAGTTCAAGGAGTAGCGGCGCCCCGGGCGATCCCCGCTCGGGTCGCTTAGACTGCGCCCCCGGAGGAGTCCCGGTATGGCGGAGTCGATCCGGCGCGTGTGTCTGGCCTACAGCGGGGGGCTCGACACCTCCGTGATCCTGCGCTGGCTGATCGAGCGCTACGACTGCGAGGTCGTGGCCTTCTGTGCCGACGTCGGCCAGGAGGAGGAGCTCGACGGCCTGCCCGACAAGGCCAAGGCCAGCGGCGCGGTGGACTGCGTGGTGCGCGACGCGCGCGAGGAGTTCGTGCGCGACTTCGTGTTCCCGGCGATCTCCGGCTGCGCCGTCTACGAGGGCAGCTACCTGCTGGGCACCTCGCTGGCGCGGCCGCTGATCGCCAAGCACCACGCCGAGGTGGCGCTCGAGACCGGCTGCGACGCCGTCTCGCACGGGGCCACCGGAAAGGGCAACGACCAGGTGCGCTTCGAGCTGGGCTACCGGGCGCTGGCGCCGCAGCTCGCCGTCGTGGCTCCCTGGCGAGAGTGGGACCTGCGCTCGCGCACCGACTGCCTGGCCTACGCCGAGCAGCACGGCATTCCCGTGACGGCCACCGCCGAGAAGCCGTACTCGATCGACCGCAACGCCCTCCACATCTCCTACGAGGGCGGCGTACTCGAGGATCCGTGGAACGCGCCCGACGAGGCGATGTTCCTCTGGACGCGCTCGCCCGAGCAGGCGCCGGACGAGCCGGTGGAGCTGACGATCGGCTTCGAGGCCGGGCAGCCGGCCTCGATCGACGGCGAGGCGCTGGCGCCCTTCGCCCTGCTCGACCGGCTCAACAAGCTGGCGGGTCTGCACGGGGTGGGCCGGGTCGACCTGGTCGAGAACCGCTTCGTGGGGATGAAGTCGCGCGGCGTGTACGAGACCCCCGGCGGCAGCGTCCTGCACGTCGCGCATCGTGCCGTGGAGTCGATCACGCTCGACCGCGAGGTCATGCACGAGCGCGACCGGCTGTCGCCGCGCTTCGCCGAGCTGATCTACAACGGCTTCTGGTTCTCGCCCGAGATGGACTTCCTGCGCGCGGCGATCGACCAGTCCCAGCGCAACGTGACCGGCGAGGCGCGCGTGAAGCTCTACAAGGGCAACGTGATCGTCACCGGCCGGCGCTCGCCCGTGTCGCTCTACGCGGAGTCGCTCTCGACCTTCGAGGACTCCGACTACAACCACGAGGACGCGACGGGGTTCATCCGGCTCCAGGCGCTGCGGCTGCGCCGGCCTTAGGGACTTCGCTCGGCTTCGCCTCGCTGCGCGCGCCTGCGGCGCTTGCGGGGTGCCCGCGTAGGGCCTCTTTGCTGTGCGTTGGCGGCCTTATCGACTTCGCTCGCCTTCGGCTCGCTGCGCGCGCCGCGTGGGGCAGTGAGCGCTGCTCGGGCTCCGGTGGGCGGCGCTTGCGCGGGCAGCCGTCGCGGCTTCGCTCGGGGCTGGCAGGCCGGCGTGACGGCCTCCCGCCCGAAGCTCCCGTAGTCATCTCTACCTAGATCGCAGGGGGAAGCCGCAAGCGGAGGCGAAGCCGGAGCGCGCAGCGAGCCGCAGGCGAGCGGAGTCCACCAAGACGAGCCCGCGCCAGCATCGAGCCGGCCCGCAGGG
>JASJBO010000324.1 GCA_030066475.1 Myxococcota bacterium | reverse complement strand
GACGGCGCCCGGCACCGCGTGGCCAAGCTCGCTCGCTCGTTCATCGAGGAGAACTACCGGAACGCCATCCGCCTCGAGGATCTGTGCACTGTCACCGGCGTCGGGATCCGCACCCTGCAACGATGCTTCCGTGAGTACTTTGCGCTGACGATCATGGAATACATCAAGACGGTGCGGCTCGAAGCGGCCCGTCGTCACCTGGCCGCCGCAGATCCTGCGCATGACTCTGTCACGCAGATCGCTTTGGAGCACGGTTTCGCGCACCTCGGACGATTCTCCATCGCATTTCGCGAGCGCTTCGGCGAATCGCCGAACGAGACGCTCAGGAACCGGCGTGAACGACGGCCGGTCGCGTCGTAGTCGGGATACGGAGCCTTCCCAGGAGGGGTACAGATGCGCCCGATCGAGTCGTCCACCTCACGACGCTGCAGGAATCGCGCTTCGATCGCTGTACGCGCACTGGCGTCGCTGGCCTTCCTGCCGCTTGTCCACTGCGGATCCGACGAGACCCCGCGCGAGCCTGTGGTTCGGCCCATCAAGACGGAGGTCTTCGGAGGCGCGAAGGCCATTCGACGCCTCAGCTATCCGGGACGCCTGCATCCGGACGAGCAGGTCGAGCTGGGCTTCGAGGTCGCGGGTCAGATCGTCGAGCTGCCGGTCAGGCGGGGCGACAGCGTGCGGGCGGGGGACCTGATCGCGCGTCTCGATCAGCGCGACTTCCAGAACGCACTGGCGCGTGCCGCGGCGGAGGCCACGGATGCGACCGCGCAGGCGAATCGCCAGCGCGGAATGTTCCGGGCGGGTGCGACCTCCCAGCAGGCGGTCGACCGTGCCGTGGCCCGCGAGAAGAAGGCGGCTGCCGACGTCGCCATCCGCCGCAAGGCCGTCCAGGACACGGAGCTCCGCGCGCCCTTCGATGGCGTCGTGGCGCGTCGCTACGCGGAGAACTTCGAGAACGTCGTGGCGAAGCAGCCGATCGCCTCCCTCCACGCACTCGCTCGACTCGAGGTTCGGGTGGACATCCCGGAGCAGGACTTCGTGACCGGTCCCGACCCCGAGAATCTCGGCCGACTGACGGCGACCTTCGACGTCCTGCCCGACCTGGAGCTCGAGCTCGGGCTCAAGGAATTCGACATGGTGGCCGACCCCGACACGCAGACCTTCAACGTCGTCTTCGTTCTCGACAATCCCGGTGACCTGGGTCTGGCGCCCGGCCTGGGTCTGGCGCCCGGCATGACGACGACCGTCCATTGGGAGCCGCCGTCGGTCTCCGCCGGGCCCGCGCGAACGCTTCCGCTCACGGCCGTTCTCGGCCAGGCCGGGCGTTCTCCGTGGGTCTGGGTGATCGACGACGAGTGGACCGTGTCGAAGCGCGCGGTTCAGGTCGGACCGATCGTGGAGAGGGATCGCATCGAGATCCGCTCCGGTCTCGAAGCCGGAGACCGCGTCGCGGTCGCGGGAGCCCACCATCTCGCCGAGAACATGAAGGTTCGCGAGTACCGGCCGTGAACATCGGCGAGTACTCGATCCAGAAGCGAACCGTCACGCTGGTGCTGACAGGGGTCGCCTGCATCGCCGGGATGATCTCGTACGACAACCTCGGCCGCCTCGAGGACCCCGAGTTCACCATCAAGGAGGCGCTCGTCTTCACCGCCTACCCGGGCGCCAGCGCCGACGACGTGGACCGCGAGGTCACCAACGTCCTCGATCGCGCGATCCAGCGGATGGGCCAGATCAAGCGGCTCGAGTCGCGCTCGCTGCGCGGTATGTCGATCGTCAAGGTGGTCATCAAGGACGAGTACCAGCGCGACGACCTGCCGAAGATCTGGGACGAGGTGCGCCGCAAGGTGACCGAGGCGCAGGCGGAGCTTCCGCCCGGCGCGGGGCCCACCAGCATTGACGACGACTTCGGCGACGTCTACGGGGTGTACGTGGGCGTGACCGGCGAGGGCTACACCTACCGCGAGCTGAAGAACTACGTCGACCTGCTCCGCCGCGAGCTTCTGCTGGTGCAGGACGTCAAGCGCATCGAGCTGTTCGGCGCCCAGCCCGAGGCGGTCTACGTGGAGATGAACCGAGAGCGCATGGCGGCGCTCGGCATCCCGGCGGCGCAGATCTTCGAGAAGCTGCGAGCGCGCAACCTCGCCGCCGACGGAGGGCGCGTCCAGGCCGGGCCGCGCTTCATCGCGATCGACCCCACGGGCGTCTTCGCGAGCGAGCAGCAGTTCCGGGACCTGCTGATCAGCGAGCCCGGGCAGCCCCTCGTGTACCTCGGCGACGTCGCCGAGGTGAGACGGGACTACATCGACCCGCCGCTGACCCTGCTGCACATGAGCTACCGGACCGTGCGTCGGGATGGAGAGCTGCTCGACCGCGACCAGGTCGCCGAGCTGGCCGAAGCGGGCGCCCTCTTCGAGGACGACTCACTCGAGATCACGCCGCTCCTGAACCAGCCGGCCATCGGGCTGGCCATCTCGACTGTCCCGGGCGGCAACGTCGTGACGATGGGTCGGGCACTCGAGGCGCGCATGGAGGAGCTCGAGGCGCAGCGCCCGATCGGGATCGAGCTGAGCGTGATCGCCCTGCAGTCGGACTCGGTGGTCAAGGCGGTCAACGGGTTCATGCTGAACCTGATCCAGGCGATCGGCATCGTCGTCGTGGTGCTCTTCGCCTTCATGGGGATTCGCAGCGCGCTCCTGATCGGCTTCGTGCTCTTCGTGACGATCGCGGCCACCTTCATCGTGATGGACGCGCAGGGGATCCTGCTGGAGCGCATCTCACTCGGCGCGCTGATCATCGCCCTCGGCATGCTGGTCGACAACGCGATCGTGGTGACCGAGGGGATGAAGGTCAAGATCGAATCGGGCGAGCCCGCGGTCGACGCCGCTCGCAGCATCGTCGGTCAGACCCAGTACCCGCTGCTCGGGGCGACCATCGTGGCCATCATCGCGTTCGCGGCCATCGGCCTCTCCGAGGACCAGACGGGCGAGTACTGCCAGTCCCTATTCTACGTCCTGGGGATCTCTCTGCTCATGAGCTGGGTGACGGCCGTGACCGTCACCCCCCTGCTCTGCGCGATGTTCTTCAAGCCCCGATCGGGACGAGGGGCCGGGGACGGAGATGTCTACGGTGGAGCGCTGTTCGTCCTCTACCGCCGACTCCTCGAGACGGCGATGCGCTTCCGCTACGTGACCATCGCGATCGCCTACGGGCTGTTCGCCGCCGCAGTCTACGGGTTCACGCTGCTCCCGCCCGGGTTCTTCCCCTACTCGACCCGCCCCCAGTACATGGTCGACGTCTGGCTGCCGCAGGACACGCACGTGCAGACCACCGCCGAGACCGCGGCCCGGGTCGGGGACTTCCTGATGTCCCGCCCCAACACGAAGGCCGCAGCGCTTCACACCGGCTCCGGGGGGCTGCGCTTCCTGCTGGTGTACGACCCCGAGCTGCCGAACTCCGCCTACGCACAGCTGCTGGTCGAAGTTCACGACTTCGAGGGGATCGAGGACGACATCCGTGCCGTGGAGGAGTGGTCCGCCGAGCGCCTCCCCGAAGCGCTGGTCTTCGGAAAGCCGTTCAAGCTGGGGCCGGGGACCGGCGGCAACATCCAGCTTCGCCTGAGCGGGCCCGACGTGGGCCACCTGCGTGACCTCGCTGGAGAGGCCAGCCAGCTGCTGCGGGAAGAGCCCTTGATCAAGTACGTCCGGTCCGACTGGAAGGAGCCCGTGAAGGTGATTCGTCCGGTGTTGGCCGCGCAACAGGCGCGCCGCAACGGCATCCTGCGCGTGGACGTGACGGATCGGATCGAATCCTCCTTCCAGGGCAGCGTCGTCGGCGTCTTCCGTGAAGGCGTGAGCGAGGACGAGGACCGCGTCCTTCCCGTCGTCTCTCGCGCCCCGGCCGAAGAGCGCGCCGAGGTCGACAGCATTCAGGACCTGCAGATCTACAGCCCGGCCGCCCGGCGCATGATTCCGATCCGGCAGGTGGTGCGCGACTTCCGGGTCGCCTTCGAGGACGGGCTGATTTTCGCGCGCAACCGCAGGCCGACGGTCACGCTCCACTCCGACCAGACGGAGGGCGAGGCGGCGATTCCGTTCGAGCGCGTGCGAGGGCGGGTCGAGGCGTGGTTCGAAGCGAAGCGCGCCGAAGGCGAGATCGATGCCGAGTACGCGATGGAGTGGGGTCCCGAGTACGAAGACTCGCGGAACGCCCAGATCGCGCTGGCGAGCAGCCTCCCGTTCTTCGTGACCCTGATGGCCCTGATCGTGGTCATCCTGTTCAACAACCTCCGGCAGCCGCTCGTCATCTGGCTGACGGTTCCGCTCGCGATGGTCGGCGTGTCCTCGGGGCTCCTCGCCTTCGATCAGCCCTTCAACTTCATGGCGATCCTCGGGACGCTGTCGCTCGTGGGCATGCTGATCAAGAACTCGATCGTGCTGATCGACGAGATCAACGCGAACGAGGAGCGCGGGATGGATCCCTACGAGGGCATCGTGATGGCGGGCGTCAGCCGCCTGCGCCCGGTCGCGATGGCCGCCGCCACCACCGCGCTGGGCATGCTGCCGCTGCTCACCGACATCTTCTTCGTGTCGATGGCCCTCGCCATCATCTTCGGCCTGAGCTTCGCGACCCTGCTGACGCTCCTCGTCGTGCCGACGCTGACGGCGACCTTCTACGGAATCCCGTCACCGCGAGCTTCCTGAGGGCAAGACCAACTCGATGACTCGCACCTCGTCGTCAACGGTCGGATGATCTCCCGAGCGGGCGGTCGGCGCCCCCGACTTCAGGGCGCCTGGCAGGGAATCGATCCGGCGCAGGATAGCCCGGACGGGCCCGGCTCCAGACCGAAGAAGCTGCGGAACACGTTGAAGTCCGGGATGCCCACGGCGCCGTCGCCGTTGTGGTCCACGGCGGGGTCGAACTCCGGGTCGGTCTCGGTGTTGCCGAACTGGCTGCGGAACACGTTGAAGTCGGGGATGCCCACGGCGCCGTCGTTGTTGTAGTCGGGATCGCAGGCGTTGCCGTAGCCGTCCTGGTCCGTGTCCGTCTGGTCGGGGTTCGGGAGGTCGAGGCAGTTGTCGTCGGCGTTCGGAACGCCGTCCTCGTCCCGATCCCCGTCGGGGTCGAGCGCGTAGGTGAGGCGCACGCTGCGGCGCCCGCCGCCTAGGTCCACGTTGTAGCGGAGCGACCAGGTCCCGCCGCGGAGCGGTGCGTCCGTGTCGTCGACTCCACCGAACTCGCCCAGGAGAATGAGCCCCGCGTAGCGGACGACGTCGAAGGAGTCGCCGTCGCGCAGGTCGCTCTCGTCGAATCCCTCGAGGAAGTCGAGCACGAGGATGGCATCTAGCAGGATGACGTCGCCGGAGACCTCGACGTAGCTGGACTCCGCGAAGCCCAGCATCTCGCCAAGCTGAATCCGGAGCCTCCCGTTCTCGATATAGTCGCCCTCGATGGCCATGGAGCCCATCGGGCTTCCGGGCGCGAAGAGGTTGAAGTTCGCGAAGGACCCATAACCAAATTGACCTTCGATCCGACCGGAGCCGCTGAAGTGGCCTGCGTTGTCGACGACGGTATCGATGAAGGTCCCGTCGTTCACGACGGATGCCGAGTCCGGGATGGACAGGAGCCGACCTCCGGCATCGACCACTCCGGAGTTCTCCATGAAGGCGTTGCTCTCGAGCTCGATCGACCCCCGGTCGACGAAGATCGTGCCCCGATTGACGAGCTGTCCCCCGGATTGCACCCGGAGTGCGCCGGCGCCCCCGGTGCGTAGACCAATCTGAACGGAGCCGTCGACTTCGTTGACGAAGCGACCGTCCAGGCCCAGGATCAGCGTGCCCGGGCCACCGTCCCCGGGATCCCCTCCGGCTCCCCCGGAGCCGGGAGGACCGCCGTCCCCTCCAGACGTATCGATCGCCATCAGACCGCCGCCGCCGCCTCCTCCGCCAGAGCCTCCCTGCCCACCCTTGCCGCCATCGCCCCCGTTGCCGCCGATCCGGATGGTCCCTTCGTTCCGGAAGTCGCTCGAGGTCGTCACGCTCTCAGGAGATCCCGCCGGACCGTCTTCGCCGGTTCCGCCTTCGCCGGGGTCCCCCTGGCCTCCGCGGCCTCCCGGGGTCGCGACGGCAACACAGGTCGTCCCGCCACCACCGCCGCCGCCGCGGTTCCCAGGTCGACCGGCTCCACAGACACCGGCGCCCGCGCCGCCTTGCATCTCGTCATCGATATCGGGGTCGGGTTCCCCTCCGGCTTCGCCCACGAAGAAGCCCGGTACTCCGCCCTGCCCGCCGCTTCGAGCCCCTGGTTCCCCTTCTGAGCCGGGCCCTCCCAGGATCCCGCCGAGGGTGATTTGACCGGCGTTGGTGAATGCCTCCCCCTCGGCCATTCCCTCGAGCGTCCATGTGCCCGCACCACCTGGGCCGCCTGCACCACCCTCTCCCCCGGTGGAGCCTTGCATGCCCGGCATCCCGGGCCGCCCGGCAGGCCAGACTCCCTGGGCTCCGTTCCCAGGGATGCCGCCCTCGCCCCCCGTGCCCACCTTGCCAGGCCCCCCGTCCTGGCCAACCTGCACGACTCCCGTGTTCGTTTCGCCCGGGATCGTGAGGCCGCGACCCTGCTCGGCTGCCACGAGGATCAGGAGCATCGCCAGCGACGCGACTGCCGAATGCTGCAAGACGAGGTAGACCCGCTTCCCGCTGAACATGAGGACTCTCCAGGATCTGGTGACCCGAATCGGCCAAGCGCGATGGCGTGGGTCGGAGCAAGGCCCGTGCCATGGGCAGACACGCCCCTGCGTAACGCTCCTACCCGGCGAAGCACGTGCAGTGAGGCGCCCGGGCCACGCAATGTCCACGGGCACTGTGCCGATCCGCCCCAGCGCCACCGCCGACGCCACTGCCCCACGCCATCGTCGCCCCCGACCCCCCGGCTTCCTCTACGTTCCGACGCTCTCCACTGGCCTCGGCTTCGTCGACGCGATCGCCGCTTCGACGTGACGCTCACGGGCAGCCGACCGGCGGTGATCCTGTTCGAGGGCTCGGCCTCCATCATCGGAGAGTGGACCGGAGCGGTGCGGCTCCGGCTGCTCTACGTCCTTACTGGGGACTCCTTCGCGGATCCACGCCGTTCTCCCGCAGGTGTCTGTCAGCGGACGTCCCCCCGAGAGCGGCCCGCGAGTGGGGCCCTCTGCCCCGCGAAGTCCCGCGAGCGCCCCCTGCGCGCGCGCCTCGCGGCGGGCCGTGCGGCACGGGAGTTGCAAACTCTCGCTGTGACGGGCTCTCGGTCCCGCAGGAGATGCTGTGTTGCTGTCTCGATCCTGTGTAGCTGCGCGCGCGCTGTCGTTCGCCCTGGCAGCCGTGGTGCTCGGGTCGGTCGCCGCGGGCGCCGCCGACTTCGGATGGGCCCGCCGCGGCGGCGGCAGCGACTGGGATGGGGCCCTGGCGCTGGCCGTCGATCCCGGCGGCGCCATCGTGGTGGCCGGGCAGCTCGGTCGCTCCGACGCGACCTTCGAGAGGACGGTGGTCTCGGGCGACAACTTCCTCGCGAAGTACAGCGCCGTCGGGAACCTGCTCTGGGTCCTGCCGGTGGTGGATGGCGGCAGCATCGAGGACGTGGCCGTCGATCCGGACGGCAACATCCTGCTCACGGGCTCGTTCCGGGACACGATCACGATCGGGGCGACGATGCTCACCAGCGCGGGCGCGCAGGACTTCTATCTCGCCCAGTACGACCCCGATGGCGACCCGGTCTGGGCGGTGGGAGCCGGGGCGTCGGCGGACGACAAGGGGCTCGCCGTCGCGTCCGACGGCGTGGGCAACGTGATCGTCTCGGGGGAGTTCAGCGGCACCGTCTCGTTCCCGCCCTACATGGTCTCGAGCGCGGGCTTCATCGACGGCTTCCTGGCCAAGTACACCCAGGGCGGCGCCGTCTCCTGGGTCGCATCGGAGGGCGAGGCGTCCAACGATCGCGCGCGCGGCGTCACCTTCGACGGCGACGGCCACGTCTACGTCACCGGTGACTTCAGCGGCCGGATGTTCCTGGCCCGCTACACGTCGGGCGGCACCCGCTCGTGGGGGCGGACCAGCTCCGGCAGCGTGGCGCTCGGCATCGACGTCGTCGCCGACGCTTCGGGCAACGCGTTGATCACGGGGAACTTCGGCGGCACGGCGAGCTTCGGCGGCTTCCCCGTCACGAGCGCGGGCAGCCGGGACGTCTTCGTGGCCAAGTACGATGCCGAAGGCACCGCGCTGTGGGCCGAGCGCG
>JASJBO010000323.1 GCA_030066475.1 Myxococcota bacterium | reverse complement strand
GCCGAACGGAGTCAGACCGCAAGCGCCCGAAGGGCGCGCGCAGTGAGGCGAAGCCGAACGGAGTCAGACCGCAAGCGCCCGAAGGGCGCGCGCAGTGAGGCGAAGCCGAACGGAGTCCACCAGCTAGTCGAGCAGCGTCCGCGCCACGTCACGGGGCGAGCGCCCGTCCTGGTCGACGGCCAGGTTGAGGCGCCGCATGGCGGCCTCGTCGAGGATGCCCTCGAGACCGCGCAGCGCCTCGACGACCTCGGGCGCCTCGGCCGCGAGCCGGGGCCCGGCCAGCACGATGGCGTCGTAGGGCGGGATCACGCCCCGGTCGTCGCGCAGCACCTGCAGGTCGTAGGCGGCGATGCGACCGTCGGTCGAGAAGGCGCTGATCACGTCGACGTCGCCCGAGGCGGCCGCCTGGTACATCAGCGAGGCGTCCATGCTGCGCTCGCTGCGGAACGCGAAGCCGTAGACGTCGACCAGCGCGCGCCACTCGGGGCGCGCGAAGAACTCGTAGTCGCCGCCGATCTCGAGGCGCGGGGCGACGCGCGCCAGGTCCGAGTAGCTGGCGACGCCCAGCTCGCGGGCCTGCACCGCGCGCATCGCGAGCGCGTAGGTGTTCTCGAAGCCCAGCGCCGCCGCCAGCGTGACGCCGAAGTCCTCGGCGAGCGACTGGCGCACGTCCTCGAGCACGGCCTCGCGGCCCTCCGGAAGCCCCTCGCGCTTCAGGATCGTCGCCCAGATCGTGCCCGAGTAGTCCACGTAGACGTCGATCTCGCCACTGCGCAGTGCGTCGAACAGCACGGTCGAGCCCAGCGACTGGAGCGCGCGGGCGGGCCGGCCGGTCTCGCGCTCGATCCAGCCGGCCAGCAGCTCGGAGAGGATGTACTGCTCGGTGAACGTCTTCGATCCGATCGCCACGGCCCGCTCGTCGTGCCCGCGCGGGACGACGAGCGTGAGGCCGGTGCCGACCAGCAGCGCGATCAGGGCGCCCCCCGCGGCGGCGACGCGCGCGCGGCGCCGCGTGCGCACGCCGGCTTCGAGTGACCGGATCAACTGGTCGAGCAGGATCGCCAGCGCGGCCGCCGCGAGGCAGCCCACCGCCACGGCGTCGTAGTTGCGCGTCTGGAGGCCGCTGAAGATGAAGTTGCCGAGGCTGGTGGCGCCCACCGGCGTCGAGAGCGTCGCGGTGCCGACCACCCAGACCGCTGCGGTGCGCAGGCCCGCCACCACCACCGGCAGCGCCACCGGCAGCTCCACCCGCAGGAGCTGCTGGCGCGGCGTCATGCCCACGCCGCGCGCGGCCTCGACCAGCGCCGGATCGACCGCGCCGATGCCGGCGATCGTGTTCTGGAGGATCGGCAGCATGCTGTAGAGCGTCAGCGCGATCAACGCCGGCAGGTAGCCGATGCTGCGCAGCTCGACGTCGAGCCAGCGCGCCGTGAGCGCGCCGACCGCCGCGAGCGTCGGCACCATGAACGCCAGCAGCGCCAGGCTCGGCACGGTCTGCACCACGCCGACCGCGCCGACCACGCCCGGGGCGAGGCGCGGGCGGCGCGTGACCAGGATGCCGAGCGGCACGCTCACCGCGATGCCCAGCGTGAGCGCCACGAGCGAGAGCTGGAGGTGCGCGAGCAGGTAGCCGGGCAGCAGCGCGAGCTGCTCGCTCACGGGCCGCTCCCGTGCAGCAGCGCCTCGACCTGCTCCGCCTGCCGGCGCGGCACCGCCAGCAGCTCCGCCACGCGCGCGTCGGCGGGCGCGGCGAGCAGCTCGCGCGGGGCGCCGACCTGCACCAGGCGCCCCGCCTCCATCACCGCGATGCGGTCGCCCAGCACCAGCGCCTCGGCCATGTCGTGCGTCACGAACACGGTGGTCACGCCCAGCTCGTGGCGGATCTCCTGGAAGCGCGCCTGCAGGTGGTCGCGGGTGATCGGGTCGAGCGCGCCGAAGGGCTCGTCCATCAGCAGCACGCCGGGCTCGGCCGCGAGCGCGCGCGCGATCCCGACGCGCTGCTGCTGGCCGCCCGAGAGCGCTTCGGGCAGGCGCCCGCGGTAGCGCGCCGGCTCGAGCTGGACCAGCTCGAGCAGGGCGTCGACCCGGGCGCTCACGCGCGCCGCGTCCCAGCCCAGCAGCCGCGGCGTCACCGCCACGTTCTCGGCCACCGTCATGTGCGGGAACAGCCCGACCTGCTGGAAGCAGTACCCGACGTGGCGGCGCAGCTCGAAGCCGGCCCAGTCGCGCGTGTCGCGGCCCTCGATGCGGATGCGACCCGCGTCGGGCTCGATCAGCCGGTTGATGGTCTTGAGGGTGGTGGTCTTGCCGCAGCCCGAGCCCCCGCACAGCACCAGCAGCTCGCCGGCCCCCACCATCAGGTCGAGCGCATCGACGGCGATCGCCCCGTCGTAGCGCTTGGTCACCCCCTCCAGCTCGATCACCGCGGGAAGGTACTCCGGCTCCATCGGGCCCGCCGGCCACTGCGCCCCGATGAATCGGAGGGCTTCGCCCGCGCAAGCGCAGCGGGCGAAGCCCGCGAAGCGCGCAGCGAGCCGCAGGCGAGCGAAGTCCCTAAGCTGAAGCGATGGCCATCCGAGCCGTCGTCCTCGATCTGTTCGACACGCTGGTCGACCTGTACATGGAGCGCATCCCGCTGGTCGAGTGGCGCGGGCGCCCCATCGCGGGCACCGTGCACACCCTGCACGAGACCGTCCGTGAACGTGCCGACGTCGAGTTCGACCGCTTCGCCGAGACGCTCGCGGGCGTCGATCGCGAGTGGCACCACGCCGCGCGCGAGGAGGGCCGAGAGCTGCCGACCCTCGAGCGGTTCTCGCGCCTGACGGAACGACTGGGCCTGGCGGACCCGGAGCTGCCGGCGCGGCTCACCGCCACCCACATGGGCGCCCTCGAGGCCCAGGTGGGCCTCGTCGACCACCATCCCGCCGTGCTCGGAGCCCTGCGCCGCGAGGCGCGCACGGCGCTCTGCTCGAACTTCACCCACAGCCCGACCGCGCTCGCCGTGCTCGAGCGCGCCGGGCTGAGCGAGCACCTCGACGCTGTGGTGATCTCGCACGACCTGGGCCTGCGCAAGCCGCGCCCGGAGATCTTCGAGGCCACGCTGCGCGCGCTCGACGTGGCGCCCGAGCACGCGATCCACGTCGGCGACAACCTCGACGCCGACGTCGCCGGGGCGGCGGCGGTGGGGATGCGAACGGTCTGGATCACCCGCCGCGTCGCCGATCCGGCCGCGGCGCGGGCCGCCCGACCCGACGTCGCGCCGGACTGGATCGTCAACGATCTCGGGGAGATCCAGAAGATCCTTCGACAGGAGTTGTAGCTGTCTGACTTCGTTCGGCTTCGCCTCACTGCGCGCGCCCTCCGGGCGTTCGCGGGGCCTCTGCCGCGCGGACTCCTAGCTCCTAGCCGTCGGGGAGCGCCAGAGCCGGGTCGAACCAGCTCAGGATGCGGTCGTTCTCGTCGCGCGGGTAGGTGTGCGAGAGATCCTCGATCTCGCGGAACACCAGCTCCGCCCCGGCCCGCTCCAGCTCGCCGGCGGCGGCGCGCGCCAGGCCTACCGGGAACATCCAGTCGAGCGCTCCGTGCACCAGGTAGATGCGGCGCCCGGCGGCTCGGGCAACGTCGCCGCGCGCGATGCACGTCGGGTGCAGCACCCCGGAGACGGGTGCCAGGGCCGTGTAGGGCGCGTCCTCGGCCAGGCCCGCCAGCAGCGCGAAGGTGGCGCCGTCCGAGAGCCCCGTGAGCAGGATCCGCTCGCGGTCGACCGGCCAGCGCTCGGCCACGAACTCGAGCATCGAGACCAGCCGGCGCGCGTCGCGCTCGGGGGCGTCGAGCGACCAGGTGCCACCGTGCGACGTGGGCGACAGCAGCAGGAAGCCGCGCCCGCGGGCCTCGCGCAGCCAGGTCCACAGGAAGTCGCGACCGTGGCCGGAGCCGCCGTGCAGCGCCACCACCAGCGGCCAGGGCTCGCGACCGTCGTACCACTCGGGCACGTAGAGCGAGAAGCCCCCGCGGCCATCCGGATCGTCGCCACCCGCCGCGTGCAGCCCCACGCTGACGCCCGCGGGCGGCTCGGGATCGAGCGCCGCCAGCCGTCCGTGGAAGGCGGGCTCGACGAAGTGCCGCGCCAGCGGCGGCAGCGCGAGGCGCAGCGGGTAGAGCCGCTCCTGCGCCCGGCACACCCGCCGCATGCTGCCGAGCACGCGCGCCACCGCCTGCTCGGGCGGACCCGGATCGCTGAACAGCGCGAGCGCCTCGAGCACCAGCTCGGCGCCCTCACCGAGCTGGCCGTGAAAGGCGTCGAGCCCGTCCGGCACCTCGGCCTCGCGGAAGGCCTCGACGGCCTCCTCGAGTCGGTCGCGCGCCAGCGCGAGGCCCTGCCGCAGCCGCCCCAGCAGCGGCGGGTGCAGGCGGCGCTGCACGGTCTCGAAGGCCTCGAGCGTGCCGAGCGTCTGGGCCCCGACCGCCGCGAGCCGCTGCGCATAGGCCTCGGGCAGCGCGTCCACGCGCCTCCTCAGCCCGCCACCGCAGCACCCGCCCGCCACGAGACGTAGGCGCCGTAGATCGCGAGCAGTCCGATGCCGTCGATGCGCGAGATGCGCCGCCGGTGCACGGTCGCGGCGAGCAGCATCAGGACCGAGAGCAGCCCCATCACGGCCAGATCGGCGAACCCGCGCCCCGGCACCGGGACCGGGCGCAGCACCGCGCTGGCGCCCAGCACCAGCAGGATGTTGAAGATGTTCGAGCCCAGCACGTTGCCCACGATCAGATCGGGCTGCTTGCCGCGCACGGCGGCCAGCGAGGCCGCCAGCTCGGGCAGGCTGGTGCCCACGGCGACGAGCGTGATCCCGATGATCGCCTCCGATACCCCGAAGGCGCGCGCCAGTCCCACGGAGCCGTCGATGGTCAGCTGCCCGCCGAGCCACAGCATGAGGAGCCCGAGCAGGGTCAGGCCGCAGCACGCCACGACCGTGTGCACC
Organism: Myxococcota bacterium; assembly: GCA_030066475.1. The sequence continues at coordinate 3,292 of JASJBO010000323.1, read as the reverse complement.
GGCACCAGCGCGTCGGCGTTCTCGATGCTATCGCGCCGCTCGCGGCGCGCGGCGAGGTAGGTGTAGTAGAGGAACAGCGCGAAGAAGAAGAGCAGCACCAACCCCTCGCCGCGGCCGTACTGGTCGGGAGGCTGGTCGAGGATGCGGTCGAGCCCGAAGGCGATCGCGAGACCCGCGGCCATCAGCATCAGCGGGATCTCGAGGAAAGCCACCTGGCGGTGGATCGGGATCGGGCGCATCAACGCGGCGCAGCCCAGCACGAGCCCGATGTTCGCCATGTTCGAGCCCATGATGTTGCCGAACGAGAGCTCGCCGTTGCCGCGCCACGCCGCCAGCAGGTTCACCGACAGCTCGGGAGCGCTGGTGCCGAAGGCGACGATCGTGAGCCCGGTGATCAGCGGGGAGACGCGCAGGTGGCGCGCCACCCCCGACGCGCCCCGCACCAGCAGCTCGCCGCCGTAGACCAGCAGAGCGATCCCCGCGACGAGGAAGAACGTGTCGAGGATCAAGCAGCACTCCAGCAGGCGCGGCCGGGCTCTCCTCGACGCAGCATAGTCACTCGGTCGGCAAGATGGGAAGCTCGGGCTCACCGGCGCGCAGGGCAGCGCGGAAGGCGGGATGGGCGATCTCGGCCAGCGCCTGCGCCCGCTGCCCCGTGGTCAGGCCCGCCAGCTCGGCCGCTCCGTACTCGGTGATCACCACGTCGACCTGGTGGCGCGGCGTCGTGACGCAGGTGCCGGCCGGGAAGCTCGCGACGACGCGCGACACGGTGCCGGCCGGCGTGTGCGCCGTGGCCGGCAGGCAGATCAGCGAGCGCCCGCCCTCCGAGAAGGCCGCGCCCGTCACGAAGTCCTCGTGGCCGCCGATCCCCGAGAACTCCTCGCCACCCAGGCTGTCGGCCACCAGCTGACCGGACAGATCGACGGAGAGCGCCCCGTTGATCGAGATCAACCCGCGGTTGCGGGCGATCAGCGCGGGCTCGTTGACCTCGTGTACGGGCAGGAAGCGCACGTCCTCGTTGCCGTCCAGCCAGTCGTAGAGCCCGCGGCTGCCCATCGCGAAGGTGCACACCGAGTAGCCGTCGTGCAGGCCCTTGCGGTTGCTGACCTTGCCCGCCTGGTGCAGGTGCATCAGCCCGTCGGTGAACATCTCGGAGTGCACGCCGTAGTCGCCGCCCGGCCCCTCGGCCAGCAGCTTCGCCACGGTGTCGGGCACGCCGCCGATCCCGGTCTGCAGGGTGCAGCCGTCGTGGACGAAGCGGCGCGCATGGTCGGCGATGCGCCGCTCGGCCTCGCTGGGCTGCGCCTCCGGCAGCGCGATCACGTCGCGCTTGCTCTCCAGCAGCACGTCGACCCGATCGACGTGCAGCGCGTGGCGGTGCGCCGGGGGCAGCCCCAGGGTGCGCGGCAGGTGCGGGTTGATCTCGGCGATCAGCAGGCGCTCGGGATCGCGTCCCGCGCGCTCGCACTCGTCCACGGTCGCCCCGGCGTGCAGCGCCAGGCTCATCCAGCCATCGGCATCGGGCGGGGCCACGCTGGTCGCCACGACCCGCGGCGCCAGGCGCCGGGCCAGCAGGCTGAAGCGGCGGAAGTCGGCGGGGACGAACTCGACGTCGTGCCCCTGGGCGACGAGCGCCCGCTCCACCGGCCCGAAGAAGCCCGACAGGAGCTTCACGCCAGGCCGCGTGAACAGCGGGTAGAAGTCGACCAGCAGCGCCGCGAAGACGGTGAGCGACCCGAGGTCGTCGCGCGCGCCGAGCGCGTGGAGCAGCTCGGACGGCTGGCCGGGACCGAGCGGCACGGCCAGGGTATCGCCCGAGCGGAGCTGGGCAGCAGCCTCCTGCGAACTTCGAATCTGCATGCGCCCTCCTCACTCAACGATCCGTAGATGAAGGGGTTTCGCCGACCGGAACGCGGCCGCCGCCGCGCGCACTGCCTCGGCAGCGGGGGCTTAGCACTGTTGGGCAGGCGACACCTCCCGGGGGCGGAGTCTTCGCGATCCCGGCGCGCGCAGCAATGTGGCAAGCTGCCCGCCGTGCAGGAGCCGCCGTTCACGGTCGGGATCGAGGAGGAGTACCTGCTCGTCGATCCAGGGACCCGCGATCTGATTCGCGAGGCCCCGCCCGGGCTGCTCGCGGCGTGCCAGGCGCGTCTCGAGGGCCAGGTGACGCCCGAGTTCCTGCAGTCGCAGATCGAGGTGGGCACCCTCCCGTGCCAGTCGATCCAGGAGGCGCGCGACGACCTGGCGCGGCTGCGCCGCACCGTGTGCGAGGTGGCGGCCGAGCACGGCGTGGCGATGATCGCCGCCTCGAGCCACCCCTTCGCGACCTGGGGCGACCAGCACACCACCCCGCGCGAGCGCTATCGCGTGCTGGCGCGCGACCTCCAGGAGGTGGCGCGCCGGCTGCTGATCTGTGGCATGCACGTCCACGTGGGCATCGACGACCCGGCGCTCACCGTGGACCTGATGGGCCAGGCCACCTACTTCCTGCCCCACCTGCTCGCACTCAGCACCTCGTCGCCGTTCTGGGAGGGCCACGACACCGGCCTGATGTCGTACCGGATCGCGGTGTGGGACGAGCTGCCGCGCACCGGCATCCCCGAGCCGTTCGACAGCCACACCGAGTACCTGCGCCACGTGGAGACCATGGTCGGCGCCGAGCTGCTCGAGGACGCCACCAAGATCTGGTGGGACGTGCGGCCCAGCGCGCGCTTCCCCACGCTCGAGATGCGCATCACCGACGTCTGCACGCGGCTCGAGGACGCAGTGACGCTGGCGGCCCTGTACCGCTGCTGGCTGCGCATGCTGTGGCGGCTGCGCTGCGAGAACCAGCGCTGGCGGCGCTACTCGGCGATGCTGATCAGCGAGAACCGCTGGCTCGCCCAGCGCTACGGCATCGACAAGGGACTGGTCGACTTCGCCAAGGGCCGCGTGGTGCCCTTCGCCCAGCTGCTCGACGACATCCTCGCGCTGGTGGCCGAGGACGCCGACGCCCTCGGGTGTCGCGCCGAGGTGGCGCACGCGCGCACCATCCTCGAGCGCGGCACCAGCGCGCACTGGCAGCGCCGCGCCCATCGCGAGGCGCTGGACAGCGGGGCCGACGAGACGGAGGCGCTGCGCGCGGTCGTCGACCTGCTGATCCGCGAGAGCGCCGCGGGCATCGACGCCGAGACCCCGCGCGCCGCCGCAGCCGGGACAAGCAACGTCGGCTAGAGCACCCACTCGAACAGCGCCCGAAGCTCCCCCGCAAGCGCCGAAGGCGCGCGCAGCGAGCCGTAGGCGAGCGAAGTCC
>JASJBO010000322.1 GCA_030066475.1 Myxococcota bacterium | reverse complement strand
GTGGGCGTGCTGGAGGGCGTGGAGCTGTCCACGTCGGAATCCGGCACGGCTCAGGGGTCGGTGCTCTCCCCGCTGCTGGGGAACGTCTATCTGCATTATGCACTCGATCGTTGGTTCGAGCGGAGGGTGAAGCCTCGGCTCCGCGGCCAGGCAACCCTGGTCCGGTATGCCGACGACTTCGTGATCGGCTTCGAGTACAAGGACGATGCACAGCGCGTGATGGACGCCCTCGGCGAGCGGCTCGGGCACTTCGGACTGACCCTGCATCCCGACAAGACGCGCTTGCTGCCGTTCCGGCGTCCGCCGAAGCGACAGGAGCGCGGCAAGGGTCGGGCGACCTTCGACTTCCTCGGGTTCACGTTCTACTGGGCGCGAACCCGCAAGGGACGTTGGGGGATGTTCTGCAAGACACGCCGTGCGAGCCTGAGACGGATCATTCAGTCCGTCTACGGCTGGTGTCGACGCCATCGACACCTGCCGGTCGCGGCTCAGCACAAAGCGCTCACGAGGCGCATCCAGGGCCACTTCAACTACTTCGCGGTGAGCGGCAACTTCCGAAGCCTGCTGCTCGTCATCGAGCAGGCGACGCGGTCCTGGTACAAGTGGCTCTGCCGTCGGAGCCAACGCCAGCGTCTCACGTGGGAGCGGTTCGCGGACTTGCTTCGCGACTTCCCGCTCCCCAAGCCCCGGATCCTGGTCCGGATCTGGGGCCCGTAGCCACGAGCCTCCTCCACGGAGGAGCCGGATGGTGGAAATCTCCTTGTCCGGATCTGGCGAGGGCCCGGGGTGGGTGACTGCCCCGGGCTACTCAACAGCTGCGTTCCCGGCCAGGGTCCGATCACAGGCTTTCGGTCGAATCGACGCGGAACGCGGGGGAAAGGCCCCGTGCGGGGGACGGTCTCTCACAGGCGCTCGCAGCCGGGTGCGACGTCCGCTACCGGAAGCGGGCCGTCGCGATCGACCTGAAGCGGAAGGAAGTCCAGTTCGAGGACGGAACCGGAACCAGCTACGACGCCCTGATCTCGACACTCCCGCTGAGCGTGATGCTGAAGCTCACGGGGATCGATCCCGAGGAGCGAGCGGATCCCTACTCGTCGGTCCTCGTACTGAACCTCGGCGCGAAGCGCGGCGACAAGTGCCCGCCCGACCACTGGCTCTACATCCCGAGGAGCCGCTCGGGGTTCCACCGCGTCGGGTTCTACAGCAACGTGGATACGTCGTTCCTGCCCGCTTCCCGTCGGGATGCGAACGATCGGGTGAGCATCTACGTCGAGCGCGCCTTCCGTGAGGGACAGCGTCCCGACGACGCCGAGGTCGAAAAGAACGCGGCCGCCGTCGCATCGGAGCTCCAGGAGTAGGGCTGGATCGAAGAGGTCGAGGTCAGCGATCCCACCTGGATCGGGTCGCGTACACCTGGTCGTGGCCGGAGGGCAGATGGGCCGCGTCCGCAGTCGAGCGGCTCGAGCGGGGCGGCGTGTGGCAGGCGGGACGCTGTGGGCGCTGGGTCTTCCAGGGGATCGCGGCATCGATCCGGGAAGGGGCCTTCATCGGGACCTCGTTCCGGGGTGGCGCCTGAGACACAGCGCTCCCGGTTGACGACCGGGTCACTTAGCTCGAGTCCTACTTCGCATCGCTGCGTTTCCGCGTCTTTGCCCGCGTTCGAATCATGCTAGTTTGGAAGCGCTGGGTAAGGGGCAAGCCAGGAGGCCTGTTCTGATGTCCACTTCTCATCTTCCGAATCTCGTTGCCACGCTCGCGGTTTCGTTCGCCGGGGTACTGTTTGGGGGCAACCTCGCGTACGGCGCCCCCCCGCTGGCGATCGTCAACGGTCCGACACTCACGATGGACCCCAACGGCAGTACGCCGTTGGCTGGCCTCGTCGAGGCCAGCACCAACGTGCCGGCGCAAGCCGCCTTCGCGGTCAGCAGTGCGACCGAATCCTGGAGCGTCGGCTTCCCCGAGTACCGAACGGACCACGATCTGGCCCTCCTCGGTCTCCAGCCCGACACCACCTACACGGTGGAGGTCGAGTTCTCGGACGAGGCGGGCAATGTCCTCGTCGCCAGCCCGCCCCTGCAAGCCGTGACGGGTCCACTGCCCGCCGACTTCCCGAGCATCACGGTCTTCGTCAGCCAGCCCGCGAAGATGGAGCCGGGCTTCACGCTACTGGACAGCATCGGTCGAAGAGATGGCGGCACGCGATACTCGATCATCGTCGACAGTCAGGGGCAGGTCGTGTGGTACTCCACGATGGGTGGAAACGCGACGAAGCGGCTCCCCAACGGAAATCTCCTCCGGCGAGTGGCTAGCACGTTGATCTTGGAAAGCGACCTGCTCGACAATGTGATGCCGGGTACCATCCCGCTCGATGCCCCCAGCGTTTCGCTCCACCACGACCTCTTTCCAACGGAGTACGGAACCTTCCTGAGCCTTTCACGCGAAACGATCACGGTTGCCGACTATCCCACGAGCACGACGGACCCCAATGCTCCCACGCAGACGACAGACATCCAGGACGAGCCCGTCGTGGAGTTCGGACCCGACGGCACCCTTCTGAACGAGTGGCCCCTCGCGGAGATCCTGGATACGACGCGAATCAACTACAGTGGCCTGGTGAACGTCCGCGGAACGAGTGAAACGAAAGATTGGGTTCATACCAACGCAGTCCTTCACGACCCTCGCGACGACTCGATCATCGTGTCGGTGCGACATCAGGATGCGGTGATCAAGTTCGACCGCGTGTCCGGTCGCCTGAAGTGGATCCTCGGGCCGCACGCCAACTGGAAGCAGGAGTTCCAGCAGTATCTCCTCCAGCCGATCGGTGCGCTCGAGTGGCACTACCACCCGCACGCGCCGATGATCACTCCGACAGGCAACATACTTCTCTTCGACAATCACAACTTCGGCGCAAGTCCATTCGACGGCAACCCGCAGATCGACGCGACCCAGAACGTGAGCCGAGCCGTGGAGTACGCTATCGATGAGGAGAGCATGGAGGTGAGCCAGGTTTGGGAGTACACCGGCTCTTTCGACGACCGTCTGTATGCCGGCTTCGTTGGCGACGCTGATTGGATGCCCGAGACCGGCAACGTGCTCATCGATTTTGGTGGCACCAGCTATATAGGCGGCCAGAGCACGAGCAGTCTGGGCCTTGGCGACGTCGTCGCGCGAGTCGTCGAAGTGGATCACAAGACGCCGGCGGAGAAGGTCTTCGATCTGATGGTGTTCAACCCTGCCGATCGGGTGAGCGTCTACCGCGCCGAGCGGATCCCCAGCCTGTATCCCTCGAAGCCCGACAGCGACGGCGACGGCATTCCCGACCCCTCCGACACCTGCGTGGACGTGGACGACGCGGTCCACCGCGATGCCGATCGCGACGGCTACGGCGACTCCTGCGACCCGGACTACAACAACGACGGAGCGGTCGGCATCCCCGACTTCAATGTGTTCCGCAGCCAGTTCGGCCTGACGGACGAGGACCCCGGCTTCAACCCCCTCGTTGACCACAACGGCGACGGCGCCATCGGTATCCCGGACTTCAACGTGTTCCGCAGGTACTTCGGCCAAGCGCCGGGGCCGTCGGGGCTGGCCTGCGCCGGGACAGTGCCTTGTCCGTAGGCGGAACGAACTCGCCAACAGGTCTGGCCGGCGACCAAGAGGGCTTGAACGGGCCCGATGTTGAAGATGCTGGCGCTGGCGTCACCTGGGAGGCTCGCGTCGATCGGCCCGCCTGAGCGCCGTCGAAGAGGATCTGGTCGTCGTCGTTGACCGTGATCGGGCAAGCCAGAACAGCGGCCACAGTAAGGTCAACTCTGCGCACCCGACCGGAATGGGAGGAGATGGCCTTCGACAGCGACGGCAAGATGAAGGCGCCGACGGTGAGGAACGTGGACGCGCGTCCCGGCAAGGGGTTCCCGAAGGCGTTCATGCACAATGGCGTCTTCAAGACCCTCGCCGAGGTCGTGCACTTCTACAACACGAGGGACGTGCCGGAAGAGAACTGGCCGCCGCCGGAGGTCGACCGCAACGTCGATCGGGACATCCTGGAGGGGGTTCCGCTCGGCAACCTCGAGCTCCCGTCCGAGGCCCCCGGCCCCCGTGCGGGGCCCCCGGGCGGGGCCTTCTCCCCTCGCCCCGCGTCGTGTCGTGTCGACTTGACCGAAGCCTTATCGGACCCTCGCCAAGAACGCAGCCAATAGTCCCCAGGATGCGTGCGGGCGAGGACGACATTGACCCGGTCCTGCTCGATCTCGGCCTGCCCGGCATGGACCGGCTTCGCCGCGCTCGAGCGTCTGCGCCGCGACCACCTGGCAGTGCCGGTGGTGATGCTGTCGGCCTCGGAGCGAGCGCGGGACGTGAAGCGCGCGCTCGATGCCGGCGCGGCCGGCTTCGTCCCGAAGTCCACGCGAGGCTCGGTCCTGCTGAGCGCCCTGCGGCTCGTGCTGTCGGGCGGCGTCTACGTCCCGCCGCTGATGCTCGACGCGGCCGAGGCGGCGCCCACCCCCGACCTCACGCCGCGCCAGGTCGAGGTGCTGCGCCTGATGGCGCGCGCGCGCAAGCGCACGGCGGTTCGCAACGCGATCTTCGGAATCCTCCACCGAAAGCTGCTGCGGTGTCCCCACAGCGAGCTGTTCTCCGAAGCCGGCCGCGAGTGGCTCCTTGCCCAGAACGACAGCGACCCCTAACGCTTCATGCTTGACAACGATCTGTCTCTTCTCGACGAGCTGAGCCAGGGGGTCGACGCGGTCGATGCGAAGATGAGGGGGATCGTCTCGATGGAAGAGGAGGTCAAACTACTGATCACGATTCCGGGCGTGAACGTCATTGTTGCGATCGGTCTTCTGGCGGCCATCGGCGACGTGCAGCGGTTTGCCACTCCGGACCAGCTCGCCGCCTACTTCGGGTTGGTCCCCAGCGTTAGTCAGTCGGGCGACAAGTGCTGCTACGGAAGAATCACCAAGCAGGGGCGCAGCTCCGCCCGGCTGGCCGTCGAGGCCGCTCAGTCGCTGTCCCAGATGTCGTCGCCCTTGGTCGCCTCCTATCACCGGATCAAGCGGAAGCGCGGACACAACGTGGCAGTCACCGCGCTTGCGAAGAAGCTGATCGTGTTGGTCTGGCACCTCCTGAAGAAGCAGGAGCTCTAACGATACGTCGCGGGGGGCGAGGTCCGCATCGTGGGGCCGCGCCCCGGCCCTTCGGGCCCGCTTCGTGCGGACGCGTGGATCACCCGGCGCGGCGACCGCGTCTTCTACCGCGACGACACGTTCGATCTCCTGGGGACCGACCAGCTGACCGTCTACGCGCGCACGACCGAGGCCGAGCGCCGCGCGCATGCGGCCCTGCGCAAGCGCTGCGTCGAGGACGCGCGCCCCGACGATCCCTCGACCTGGTGCCGCGAGGACCGCTGGCGCCCGCTCACCAGCCTCACCAACCGCCCCGACTCGGTCGTGCAGCTGGCCCACCTCTACGACAGCGACCGGGCGGGCACGGTCAACCTCTTCCCCCGCGACGGCATCGGCTACAACACCCTCGTGCCGGGCCGCCACGCCGGCGAGTCGTTCCACGAGAAGGACGCGTTCGTGGGCCTCTGGGGCGTTCCCGTGACGCGCGCCGCGCGCGACGGGCGCCTCCCGACCGCCGTCAACGGCTCGGTTCCGGGCGCGATCTACGAGTGGCTGACCGGGGAGCCGGCGACCCACGGCCGCGACGGCTGGGGCTTCCCCCGGCTCGCCCCCGAGCTGTGGCGCCGCGAGTAGGGTTCCCGGAGCCAGGAACGAGCCGCTGCGAGCTGCTTCACGTCGATCTGGTCGGCGTACTTCTGGGCCTGGGCCAGGTCGTAGGCCGACTGCATCCGCAGCCACGCGCCGGCCGCGCTCCCGACATCCCGTTCGTCCTGGGGCTCGTTCCGCTCGCGCGGCGACGCCGCGGGAGTCGGGCCTGACAGGGGCGCGCCGCAGGTTCCCCGAGCCCGCCTGATCGCGCGGGAATGGGGGCCGGGGGGACGTGGGGCGCGGATGGCGGACTCGATCACCGCACCGCTCGACGGCCTCAGGGCATTCCTTCGCTACTTCGCGCACGGCTTCGCCGCGATGGCGCTGCTGCTGCAGAGCCTCGTCGACGACCGCGTGACGAAGCTCGCGGGGTCGACAGGGAAATCGAGCTGCGTTCCCGGCCAGGGTCCGATAACAGGCTTTCGGTCAAATCGACGCGGAACGCGGGGGAAAGGCCCCCGTGCTGGGCCTCGCGTTCCAGGGTGGGGCGGGTGTAAGTTGCCGGCCATCAAGCGAGCTAGCCTCGGGCTTCTGGCCACGACGCTGTTCGCACCCGCCGCCACCGGCCAACGGGAGTGTCGTGGAGGCGTTTCCCCGCGGGGCGTGACGGTCCTCTGATGTCTCGACCCGCCCGCGCGATCCTCGGTGGGAGTGGACGTGAAAGACTGGAGGCAGGACGCGGACGCGGCCGACAAGGAGAACCGGATGCTTCGCCACCCGAGGCTTGAGCTGCTGCTGATGGCCACTGCGGTTCTGTTGGCTCAGCCTGCTTGGACCGACCTTACCTACCAGGATCTTCTCGACGGCAAGGAGGTCCCGCTCACCGTCGACAACTGCTCGGCCATTGCAGACCACGGCCAGCCTGATTCTGATGGGGACGGCTTTCGAGATGCCTGCGACGCTGACTACGACAATGATGGAGTCGTCAGCATCTCAGACCTTGACTACTTCCGAGAGCAGTTCGGCCTGACGGACACCGACCCGGCCTTCGACCACGCAGTCGATCATAGCGGCGACGGGACCATCGGGATCACTGACTTCGAAGTCCTACGCAGCTACTTCGGCAATCCGATAGCGTTCTCCGCAGTGTCGGCACCTACGGGTCCCGTCCCTCCGCCCGTAAACATCGATCTGATCTGGAGCGCAACAACCGGCGCTGGAGCGACTGGCACCAGCACCATTGCTGCCTCACCAGGCGACGAACTCACGCTCGACGTGGTGTTGAACCCCGATGAGCGAGGCGTCCACGGCTACGGAATCTCGATCGAGTTTGATCGCAACGGCAAAGAGCTGACGATCACTGATGCTATCGAGCTGCTACCAGAGGGATTCGAGTTCAACTTCACTCCGGGTCCGGGTGACCGTCGGGACAGCACGCCGACCGAGAAGGGTTTCCAACACACTTTCGAGGCCGCGACAATCGGCGATGGCCCAACTGCCGGCCCTCTCTTGATCGGCCAAGCCTTCTTCACGGCGATGTCGCCGGTGGTCGATGGCGACGATGTGTTCTCTGGCCTATTCGACGTCCGGATCGACGGCCTATTCGACAACATGAACAACGATCTCTCCGCGGAGGCGATTTTCGGCACTGCGGAAGTAAACCTCCTCTTGCAAAACCTGGTGGTCAACCCGGGTTTCGACACCGACGTAAGCGGGTGGGACAACATCGGGTCGAACGTCCCGTGGTCCTCGTTCGATCGAAACGACGACCCTGGCTCGGGCTCGGCCCAGCAGAACGTCATTGGGGCACCTGGCGGCGGCTTCACGCTCTATTCCTGCGCGGGGATCAGGGCTGGTAGCGAGTACGCCTATGGCGCGAGCGTGTTCGTTCCGGGCGGGATCACGCCCGGTACCCTGGCGACAGCTACGGTCTTCTGGTGGGACAATGCCGACTGCAGTTTCCCAAGCGGCTCGGTCATCGCGGTCTCGCCGGAACTCCAGACCACGACGACGAGCACCTGGGTCGACCTCTCGGGGGATGCTGTCGCGCCGCCGGGCGCGCTCGGAGGTCAGCTACGGATTGGCTACACGAACGGCGGCGGCGACCAGGCGATGGACATGCTGTTCTGGGACGACGCGTTCCTCGTCCCCGAGCCCGGCGTCACAGCGCAGCTCCTGATCGCCATCACTGCGCTGCTCGCGGTCCGAGAAGCTCGGATGAGGCGCCTGGGTTGCTGAAGGGCTGGCGAACACGCGCGCCGGGTCTTTGAGTCCTCCTCTCTACGATCAGCCCCCTCCTCGTCTTCCGTGGACACCAAGGACACCAAAGACACTGATTCTGCAAAAGTGCCCATAGAGAACGAATACACAGACTTACCAGAACCGGTGTCCCGGCCGTCCGAAGTGTCCACAACGGGGACGCAGCGCGCCCGACCCTGCTCACCTCTACGTCCATAGGGGAATCGGTGCGACCAGGCCCTGCTGGTCGAAGGGAATTGGAGGACTGCGATGGCTCCATGAAACTTCGTTTGTCGTCCAGCGGGTGCGAATCCCGCCCGGCCAGGGGTGAGCCCGCCCGA
>JASJBO010000321.1 GCA_030066475.1 Myxococcota bacterium | reverse complement strand
CACCTCCGCAAGCGGAGGCGAAGCCGGAGCGCGCAGCGAGCCGAAGGCGAGCGAAGTCCATAAGGCCGCCAGCGAGCCCGCACCCACGCCCTTGACCAGCACTCCCGCAAGCGGAGGCGCAGCCGGAGCGCGCAGCGAGCCGAAGGCGAGCGAAGTCCACCAGGCCGGAGGCGCAGCCGGAGCGCGCAGCGAGCCGAAGGCGAGCGAAGTCAATAAGGCCGTCATCGTCGTAGCACCGTGGACCGCCCTGGCTCTGAGGGTCCCCACCCGCGACGCCGTGCGCTCCCGCGCCGTCCATCTCGAGGTCGGCCAGACGATCGACCGCGACGCCCTGATCGAGATCCTGGTGGCCGCCGGCTACGCGCGCATGGCGCTGGTGGAGGAGCGCGGCGAGCTGGCGGTGCGCGGCGGCATCGTGGATCTCTTCCCGCCGCAGCGCGCGCGGCCGGTGCGCATCGAGCTGCTGGGCGACGAGGTCGAGTCGATTCGCGAGTTCGACCCGGCCAGCCAGCGCTCGCAGCAGAAGCTCGGCTACGTCGTGGCGCCGCCGCCGCGCGAGCTGCTGATCGACCGCAGCTTCGTGATCGAGCGCTCCGACGAGATCCGGCTGCGCTCCGACGACGACGGCGCCGACCCGCGCGTGGTGGACGAGCTGCTCGACGCGCTGCTGCGCGGCACGCTCCCGCCCGGCGCCGAGGCGCTGGCGCCGTGGCTCCAGCCCGGGCTCGAGACGGTCTTCGACTTCCTGCCCGACGACGCGCTCGTGGTGATCGACGAGCCCGAGGCCGGACGCGAGCGGCTCGCCCGCTTCGAGGTCGACGCGCTCGAGAGCTGCGAGGCGGCGCGGGTCGCGGGCCGGGTGGTGGCGCCGCCCGAGGAGCTGCTGCTGTCGGCCGACGAGATCGAGCGCGAGCTGGCCGCGCGCCAGCCGGTGACGCTCGAGCGCCTCGACGTGGTGGACGACAGCGGGTCCGAGCGCCACGCGCTCCACACGCGCGGTCACGACGAGCTGCGCCGCGCGCTCGCCGCCGCGCGCTCGACCGACGCGGCACTGCTGCCGCTGGTGAACGCGCTCGAGAAGTGGCTCGGCGAGCGCACGCGCGTGGTGCTGGCCGCCGGCGCACTGTCGAGCGCCGAGCGCCTGCACGCGCTGCTCGCCGAGTACGGCATCGAGGCCCAGGTGGCGCGCGACGAGCGGCCGGTCTGGAAGTGGGGCCGGCCGGGCCGCGCCGAGATCCGCGTGGCGCCGCTCTCGGAGGGCTTCGCGCTCCCGATCGAGCGCCTCGTCGTGGTGACCGACGAGGAGATCTTCGGCCCGCGCGAGCGCCGCCGCGCCAGCAAGGGCGTGCGCGAGACGGCGGCGATCGAGGCGCTCGCGCAGCTCCAGCCGGGCGACCCGCTGGTGCACGCGGAGCACGGGATCGGCGTCTACCGCGGGCTGATCGAGCTCGACGTGGGACCGCGCGTGTCCGGCCCGGGCGGCTCGAACGAGTTCCTGCGCATCGAGTACGAGGACGGCGACCGGCTCTTCGTGCCGGTGCACCGCCTGAACCTGGTGCAGCGCTACGTCGGCGCCGACGGCCACCTGCCGCGCCTCGACAAGCTGGGCGGCCAGACCTGGGAGCGCGCCAAGCGCCAGGTGAAGCGCGCCCTGCGCGACATGGCGCGCGAGCTCTTGAGCCTGCACGCCGCGCGCGAGCTGACCCCCGGCCAGGCCTTCTCGCCCCGCGACCGCCACCTCGAGGAGTTCGAGGCCTCGTTCCCGTACGAGGAGACGCCCGACCAGCTCGCCGCCATCGACGACGTGCTGGCCGACATGCAGCGCCCCAAGCCGATGGACCGGCTGGTGTGCGGCGACGTCGGCTTCGGCAAGACCGAGGTGGCCGTGCGCGCCGCGTACCGCGCGGTGGCCGACGGCAAGCAGGTGGCCGTGCTGGTGCCCACCACGGTGCTGTGCCAGCAGCACGAGGAGACCTTCCGCAAGCGCTTCGACGGCCACCCCGTGGCGATCGAGTCGCTCTCGCGCTTCCGCACGCCCGGCGAGGCGCGCCGGGTGCGAGAGGGCCTCGCGGACGGGAAGATCGACATCGTGGTCGGCACCCACCGGCTGCTCCAGAAGAGCGTCCGCTTCCGCGATCTCGGCCTGCTGGTGGTGGACGAGGAGCACCGCTTCGGCGTCGCGCACAAGGAGCGCATCAAGCGGCTCAAGAAGACCGTGGACGTGCTGACGCTCACCGCCACGCCGATTCCGCGCACCCTCCAGCTGTCCTTCGCCGGGCTGCGCGACCTGTCGGTGATCAGCACGCCGCCGGCCGACCGGCTCTCGATCCGCACCCAGGTGGTGCGCTGGTCGGAGTCGCTGGTGCGCGAGGCGATCCTGCGCGAGGTGCGCCGCGGCGGGCAGGTGTTCTTCGTGCACAACCGGGTGCGCAGCATCGGCGCCATCGCCGAGATGCTCCAGCGCATCGCCCCCGAGCTGAAGGTGGTAGTGGCGCACGGCCAGATGAAGGAAGCCGAGCTCGAGGAGCGCATGCTGCGCTTCCTGCGCGGCGAGGCCGACGTGCTGCTCTCGACCACGATCATCGAGAGCGGCCTCGACATCCCGCGCGCCAACACCATGCTGATCGACCGCGCCGACACCTTCGGGCTGGCGCAGCTCTACCAGCTGCGCGGGCGCATCGGCCGCAGCCGCCACCGCGCCTACGCCTACCTGCTGCTGCGCGTCGGCGAGAGCGCCCTCACCGACGACGCGCGCCGGCGGCTCGAGGCGATCCAGTCCTTCACCGAGCTGGGCAGCGGCTTCCGGCTGGCGAACATGGACCTCGAGATCCGCGGCGCCGGCAACCTGCTGGGCGCGGAGCAGTCGGGCAATCTCGCCGCGGTGGGCTTCGACACCTACATGGAGATGCTGAACGACACCATCGAGGAGCTGCGCGGGCAGGCGAAGGCGCCCGAGGTCGACCCCGAGATCCGCCTGCCGCTGCCGGCCCGGCTGCCCGACGACTACGTGGGCGACGTGAGCCAGCGCCTGGTGCTGTACAAGCGCCTCGCCAGCGCACCGGACGAGGCGGACGTCGACCGCATCCGCGACGAGCTGCTCGACCGCTTCGGCCCGCTGCCGCACGAGGCCGCCAATCTGCTCGAGGTGATCCGGCTCAAGGTGGCCGCGCGCGCGCTCGGCATCGCCAGCATCGAGGTCACGAAGGGCGAGCTGGTGGTGGGCGCCGGCGAGCAGACCCACATCGACCCGCAGCGGCTGGTGAACCTGCTGACGCAGCCCACGCTCGGCATCCGCGTCGCGCCCGACCACAAGATCTACGCGCCGCTGCCCGAGGAGCGCGACACCGACACGCTCTTCGAGGCAGCGCGCGCGCTGCTGGCGCGCCTCGCCTGATCGCCTCGGAAGGCCCCGGGGGGCGATTTCCTTCCCGGGAGGGAGGCCGCTCGTTACCCTTCACGGGCCTCGACGGGCAGGGAGGACGGAAGTGGGGCGGCTTCTTCTCACGTCGCTGCTGGCGCCGCTGCTGCTCGCGCCCCGGGCCGGCGCGGCCGAGCCCGAGCTGATCGACGGCATCGCCGCCCAGGTCGGCACCGAGGTGGTGCTGATCTCGGACGTCAACATGATGTCGGGCGGCGTCGTAGACCAGATGCGGCGCGCCGGAGCCAGCGAGCGCGAGATCGCCATGGTGCAGGCCGACGCGCTCGAGCGCCTGATCGAGCGCCGGCTGATCATGATCCTGGCGCGCCGCGCCGAGGTGGGAGCCAGCGACATCGAGATCGACGAGGCGATCGAGGCGATCGCCAACGACAACGGCATCTCGGTCGAGGCGCTGCGCCAGAGCGTCGAGGCGCAGGGGCTCCCGTTCGAGAGCTACCGGGAACGCGTGAGCGAGGAGATCATCCAGCGCAAGGTGCTGGGCGGCAACGTGCAGTCCAAGGTGAAGGTCGAGGACAGCCAGGTCCGCGAGCTCTACGACAAGCGCTACTCCGAGCAGCCTACCGAGGGCGACGAGGTCTGGATCCGCCACATCGTCGTCGCCGTGCCCGAGCCCAAGCCGGAGCTGGTGAAGGAGGCCTGCGCCGCGGTCCAGGAGGCCGAGAAGCGCGTGCGCGCGGGCGAGGACTTCATGACGGTGGCCACCGAGGTCTCGATGCTCGACCCGGACCTCGGCTGGGTCTACGTCGACAGCCTGGCCGACTGGATGCAGGAGGCGCTCGCTCCACTCGCGGAAGGTGAGGTCTCGAAGGTGGTGGGGATCCCGGTGGGCTGCAGCCTGCTCCAGGTGGTCGAGCGCCGCGAGGTGAAGCCGATCACCTACGACGAGGCCAAGGATCAGCTCCGCGGCGAGCTGTACGAGCAGGCGTTCGACACCGAGGTGCGCGCCTTCCTCGAGAGGCTGCGCGACCAGACCTACATCGAGCGCAAGGGCGTGTTCGCCGAGGCGGCGCGCCTTTCGATCCCATCGGCCGAGGGGGACGCGGAGCGGCGTCCCGAGCCGTGAGCGCGCCGGCCGGGGCCGCGCCCCGCGAGATCCGCGTGCGCGGCGCGCGCGAGCACAACCTGCGCGGCATCGACGTCACGCTCCCGCGCGACCAGCTCGTCGTGATCACGGGCCTCTCCGGCTCCGGCAAGTCGTCGCTGGCCTTCGACACGATCTACGCCGAGGGCCAGCGCCGCTACGTCGAGTCGCTCTCGGCCTACGCCCGCCAGTTCCTCGACCAGATGTCGAAGCCCGACGTCGAGGAGATCGACGGCCTCTCGCCCGCGATCTCGATCGAGCAGCGCACGGTGGGCCGCAACCCCCGCTCGACCGTCGGCACCGCCACCGAGATCCTCGACCACCTGCGGCTGCTCTATGCCCGCGCTGGCGAGCCGCACTGCTGGTCGTGCGGGCGCCCGATCCAGAGCCAGTCGGTGCGGCAGATGGCCGACCGCATCCTGGCGCTGCCCGAGGGCACCCGCGTGCAGGTGCTGGCGCCGGTGGTGCGCGGCCGCAAGGGCACCTACAAGAAGGAGCTCGAGGGGTTCCGCCGCCAGGGCTTCGTGCGCGTGCGCATCGACGGCGAGCTCCACGACCTGGCCGACGAGATCCGGCTGGCGCGCCAGGCCACCCACGACATCGACCTGGTGGTGGACCGCATCGCGGTGAAGGCCGGCGCCGGCGCGCGCGTGTCCGACTCGCTGGCCACCGCGCTTCGCATGGCGAGCGGGCTGGTCAAGCTCGACGTGGGACCGGGCGACGACGAGTGGCTGCTGTCGGAGAGCAACGCCTGCACCGAGTGTGGCGTGTCGTTCCCCGAGATCGCGCCGCGCCTGTTCTCGTTCAACAGCCCGCACGGCGCCTGTCCCGCCTGCGACGGACTCGGGACCGGCGACCGGTTCGACCCGGCGCGCGTGGTGCCCGACGACGAGAAGCCGCTGGCACGCGCGATCGAGGCCTGGGGGCGCGGGCGCGGCCGGCCGCGCTACTACACGCAGCTGCTGGAGTCGCTGGCCGAGCACTTCGGCGTCTCGCTCGAGACGCGCTGGCGCGAGCTGCCCGGGGCGGTGCGCGACGGCATCCTGTTCGGCACCGACGACGAGGTCGCCGTCGTGCTCGAACGCCGCGGGCGACGCCGCACGGTGCGGCGCCGCTGGGACGGCGTGATGGGCGAGCTGGAGCGCCGCCGCGAGGAGGCGGGCGAGGCACAGCGCAGCGAGCTGGCGAAGTTCACCTCGCCGCAGCCGTGCGAGAGCTGCAGCGGCTCGCGGCTGCGGCCCGAGGCGCGGGCGGTCCGGGTCGGCGGGCTCACCATCGACGAGCTCTCCCGGCTCTCGGTCTCCGGGGCCGCCGCCTTCCTCGACGGCCTGGAGCTGACCGCGCTGCGCGCCGAGATCGCCGAGCGCGTGCTGAAGGAGGTGCGCGAGCGCCTCCAGTTCCTGCGCGACGTCGGCCTCGACTACCTCACGCTCGACCGCGCCAGCACCACGCTCTCGGGCGGCGAGGCGCAGCGCATCCGGCTGGCGACCCAGGTGGGCGCCAGCCTGCTGGGCGTGCTCTACGTGCTCGACGAGCCCTCGATCGGCCTGCATGCGCGCGACCACCGCCGCCTGCTCCAGAGCCTGCTGCGGCTGCGCGACCAGGGCAACAGCGTGCTGGTGGTCGAGCACGACGAGACGACGATCCGCGCCGCCGACTGGGTGGTCGACATGGGGCCGGGCGCCGGCGTGCACGGCGGCGAGGTGGTGGCCGAGGGACCGCCCGACGCGATCGTCACCGACCCGCGCTCGCTCACCGGTGAGTACCTCTCGGGCCGGCGGCGCATTCCGCAGCCCGAGCAGCGGCGCGAGCCGGGCGATCGCTGGCTCGAGCTGCGGGGCTGCCGCGAGCACAACCTGCGCGGCGTCGACCTGCGCGTGCCGCTCGGTCTCTTCACGGTGGTCACCGGCGTGTCGGGCTCGGGGAAGTCGACCCTGATCAACGACACCCTCTACCGCCTGCTGGCCCAGCGCCTGCACGGCGCGCGCCAGCCGGTAGGCCGGTTCGAGCAGGCCGTGGGCGTCGACCGGATCGACAAGGTGATCGACGTCGACCAGTCGCCGATCGGGCGCACCCCGCGCAGCAACCCCGCCACCTACTGCGGCATCTTCGACGGCATCCGGCGGCTGTTCTCGCAGGTGCCCGAGGCGCGCGTGCGCGGCTACGGCCCGGGTCGCTTCTCGTTCAACGTGAAGGGCGGCCGCTGCGAGTCGTGCCAGGGCGATGGCCTGCTGCGCGTCGAGATGCACTTCCTGCCCGACCTGTTCGTGACCTGCGAGGTGTGCCGGGGCCGGCGCTACAACCGCGAGACGCTCGAGATCCGCTACAAGGACCGCACCATTGCCGACGTGCTCGAGATGAGCGTCGAGGAGGCGGTCGAATTCATGGAGAACGTCGAGTCGGTGCGCCGCCCGCTCCAGACCCTGCACGACGTGGGCCTCGACTACCTGCACCTGGGGCAGCCCGCCACCACGCTGTCGGGCGGCGAGGCGCAGCGCATCAAGCTCTCGCGCGAGCTGTCGCGCCGCGGCACCGGCCGCACCCTCTACATCCTCGACGAGCCCACCACCGGGCTGCACTTCGCCGACGTCGAGAAGCTGCTGGCGGTGCTCCAGAAGCTGGTGGACGCCGGCAACAGCGTGATCGTGATCGAGCACCAGCTCGACGTGGTGGCCAACGCCGACTGGGTGATCGACCTGGGCCCCGAGGGCGGCGAGCTCGGCGGCGCGATCGTGGCCGAGGGCCCGCCCGAGCGGATCGCGAAGGCGCGCGGCAGCCACACCGGCAACGCGCTGCAGGAGGTACTGCGGCGGTGAGCGAACCCGTGCGGCCCTTCCCCGGCCCGCTGCAGGCGGTGCTGCTCACGCTGCTGGGCGTGTTCCTGTCGGGGCTCGTCGCGGTGGTGGCGTCCCAGCACCTGACGCCGACCGCCGCGCTCGGCCTGGCCACCGTGGTCGGCCTGGGCGCGGCCGCCCTGCTCGGCGCCACCAACGTGCCGCGCCCCCACGCCGAGCGGGTCGGCCTGATCGGCCTGCGCGGCCGGCACCTCGCGCCGCTGCTGCTGCTGCTGCCGATCGCCCTGCTCGCGAGCGAGGTGGACAACGTCGTCCAGCAGCTCTTCCCGCTCCCCGACGCGCAGGAGGTGGTCGAGCGCACCACCGAGCGCATCCCCACGGACACGCGCGTGCACGTCTTCGAGTCGCTGATCGTGGCCGTGGGGCTGGTGCCGCTGATCGAGGAGTGGCTGTTCCGCGGCGTGATCCAGCAGGGCGTCATCGGGCGCCTGGGACCACGGCTGGGGATCGTCTTCACCTCACTGCTGTTCGCCATCGGCCACGGCGGCCCCGGCGTCTCGCTGCAGGCCTGGGGCGCGATGGTCTCGCAGACGCTGGTGCTGGGCCTCGCGCTCGGCTACGCCCGCCACGCCACCGGCTCGCTGCTGGCGCCGATCGCGCTGCACGCCGGCATCAACCTCGCGGGCGTCCTCGCGCTCGCCTACGCCGAGCAGCTCCCGATCGCGGGCTTCAACGCGCCGGGCCCGCACACCTCGCCCTGGCTGCTGCTTCCGGCCGCCCTCGCCGTGGGCGCCGGCATCGCGCTGCTCGCGCGCGACGAGCCCCCGCCCATCCCGGATCCTCCGCCGCTCGAGGAGGAGACGGACGACGAGGGGTTCTCGCTCTAGCCTGCAGCGATGAGCGCGAACGAAGGAGACTCGGCCACCCCCGTCCATGAAGCCGGGCGCCTCCGGCGCACCCGCTCGATCGCCGCCGCCAC
>JASJBO010000320.1 GCA_030066475.1 Myxococcota bacterium | reverse complement strand
GCGCGCGCAGTGAGGCGCAGCCGAACGAAGTCCACCAGCTAGAGAACACCGTTTGGAATCAGGAGGCTGGCAGGACGCCCGGCCAGCCGGTACGCTAACTGCAGCCGAGGGCCCTTTTAAGTCCGTCCCGCGAGGCGGACAAAGGTGCAGAGCTTGAGCGATACCCCCAGCGACGCGTCCCACGCCGCCCGCGCGCCTGCCACGGCCGGCGCCCCCGAGCCCTCCGACGCCCCCCGGGTCGTGCTCGACGACACCGCGATCCAGCGCGCCCTGGTCCGCATCGCCCACGAGGTGCTCGAGCGCAACGAGCAGCCCGAGACGATCTACCTGATCGGCATCCCCAACGGCGGGGTGCCCCTGGCGCGCGCGATCGCGCGCAACCTGCGCGACATCGCCGGGGTCGAGCCGCCCGTCGGGATCCTCGACACCACCCTGTACCGCGACGACCTCACCACCAAGGGCGAGCGGCCGGCGCTGCGCCGCACCGAGATGCCGTCGGCGGTCGACGAGCACGTGGTCGTGCTGGTCGACGACGTGGTCAGCACCGGGCGCACGATTCGCGCGGCGATGGACGCGCTGATGGACTTCGGGCGGCCGCGCGCGGTGCAGGTGGTGGGCCTGGTCGACCGCGGCCACCGCGAGCTGCCGATCCGGATCGACTACGTGGGCAAGAACATCCCGACCCGGCGCGGCGACCGGGTGCAGCTGCGCGGTCTTCACGGCGGGCTCGAAGGTCCGCTCGAGATGGTGGTCTTCGACGAGCCGGAAGGGGGAACGGCATGATCGGACGCGACCTGCTGGGGATCGAGGATCTCGACCGCGCCGACCTGGAGCGCATCCTGGAGACCTCGGCGCGCATGGGCGAGGTGGGCCTGCGCGACGTGAAGAAGGTGCCCACCCTGCGCGGCCGCACCATCATCAATCTGTTCTTCGAGCCCTCGACCCGCACCCGCACCAGCTTCGAGATCGCGGGCAAGCGGCTCTCGGCCGACGTGGTCAACTTCTCCCCCTCGGGCTCGAGCCTGAAGAAGGCCGAGGGGATCCTCGACACGGCCATGACGCTCGACGCGATGGACCCCGACGCGGTGGTGGTCCGGCACGAGGTGGCCGGCGTCCCCAAGCGGCTGGCCGACGCGCTCGACGCCCCGGTGGTCAACGCCGGGGACGGCGCCCACGAGCACCCCACCCAGGCCCTGCTCGACGCCTACACGGTGTGGGAGGAGAAGGGGCGCCTCGACGGACTCACGGTCACGATCGTGGGCGACGTGCTCCACTCGCGGGTGGCCCGTTCGAACCTGTACGCCTTCTCGAAGCTGGGGGCCGAGGTGCGGCTGGCGGCGCCGCCCACCATGCTGCCGCCCGCGGTCGAGACGCTGGGGGTGAAGGCCTATACGTCGCTCCGGGAGGCGATCGAGGGGGCCGACGTCGTGATGCTGCTGCGCATCCAGAAGGAGCGCCTCGAGGGCTGCTTCTTCCCCAGCATCCGGGAGTACGCAGCCACCTTCGGCCTCGACCGGGACAAGCTCCGCTACGCCCGGGACGACGCCATCGTCATGCACCCGGGACCCATCAACCGCGGGGTTGAGATCGCCCACGATCTGGCCGATCAGAGGCCGAGCGTGATCCTCGACCAGGTGCGCAACGGCGTCGCCGTGCGTATGGCCGTGCTGTACCTGTTCGCGGGCCGTTCGCCCGAGCGAGAGGGATAGGGAGCGCCACGAAGATGGAGCGCATCTGGATCCGCGGAGGGCGCGTCCTCGACCCGGCGAGCGGCCGCGACGAGGCCGCCGACGTGCTGGTCGAGGACGGCCGGATCGCCGCGGTCGGGGCCGGGCTCGAGGTGTCCGACGCCGAGACCGTCGACGCCGGCGGCTGCTGGGTGGCCCCCGGCCTGATCGACCTCCACACCCACCTGCGTGAGCCCGGCCAGGAGTACAAGGAGGACATCGGCTCGGGCGGCCGCTCCGCGGTGGCGGGCGGCTTCTCGGCGGTGGCCTGCATGGCCAACACGCAGCCGGTGAACGACGACCCCTCGGTCACCGAGTACATCCTGGAGCGCGCGCGGCAGGACTCGCCGGCGCGCGTCTACCCGATCGCCGCGGCCACCCGGGGGCTGGCCGGCGAGGTGATGACCGAGATGTCCGCGCTGGTCGACGCCGGCGCGGTCGCCTTCAGCGACGACGGCAAGACCATCATGGACTCCGGCGTGATGCGGCGCGTGCTCGAGTACTCGCGCCTGGTCGGGCGGCCGGTGATCACCCACGCCGAGGACCGCACCCTGGTGCGCGGCGGAGTGGTGAACGAGGGCCCGGTCTCCACGCGGCTGGGCCTGCCCGGCAACCCGGCGGTGGCCGAGGTGATCCACGTGGCGCGCGACATCCTGCTGGCCGAGGTGACCGGCGCGCACCTGCACGTGGCGCACGTCTCGACCGCCGGCGCGCTCGAGCTGATCCGCGCCGCGCGCGAGCGCGGCGTGCACGTGACCAACGAGGTGACGCCGCACCACCTCGAGCTCTGCGACGAGGCCACGCTCGGCTACGACACCAACACGAAGATGGCGCCCCCGCTGCGCTCCGACGACGATGCGCGCGCCTGCCGCGAAGCGCTGGCCGACCGCACCATCGACGCGATCGCCACCGACCACGCGCCGCACGCGGTGCACGAGAAGGACGTCGAGTTCACCGCGGCGCCGCCGGGCGTGATCGGCTTCGAGACGGCGGTGCCCGTGACGCTCGACCTGGTGCGGAGCGGCATGCTGCGACCGATCGACTGGGTGCGCACGCTCACCGACGCCCCGGCACGCATCCTGGGCCGCCCGGAGGGCCGCCTCGAGCTGGGCGCCCCGGCGGACGTGTGCGTGATCGACCCCGAGCGGCGCTGGACCTACGACCCCGCCAAGGGGTACTCGAAGAGCCGCAACTCTCCCTGGGCCGGCCAGGAGCTCACGGGCCGCAACGTCGCGACCGTGGTCGGAGGACGGCTCGCCTACGACCTGGAGCGCGGAGTGCTGCTGCCATGAGCCCGAGTCCCTTCCACCGCCCCCCCGCGGTGCTTGCCCTCGCCGACGGCACCGTGTATCGCGGCGCCGGCTTCGGCGCGGAGTGCGTCGCCAGCGGCGAGGTGTGCTTCAACACGAGCATGACCGGCTACCAGGAGATCGTGACCGATCCGTCCTACGCCGGGCAGATCGTCGCGATGACCTACACCCAGATCGGCAACGTCGGGACGAACCGCGAGGACGACGAGTCGGTGCGTCCCTTCCTGTCGGCCTTCGTGGTGAAGGAGCTGTTCGAGCGGCCCAGCAACTGGCGGGCGCAGCGCACGCTGGACGAGAGCCTGCGCGACGCCGGGGTGCCCGGCCTCGCCGGCATCGACACCCGCGCGCTGGTGCGGCGCATCCGCGACCACGGCTTCCAGGTGGGCGTACTCTCCACCGACCCGGGCCAGCAGGACGCCGACGCGCTCGTGGAGCAGGCGCGCGGCACCGCCGGCCTCGACGGCCGCGACCTCGTGGCGGAGGTCACCTGCGACGCGCCCTACGAGTGGCGCGAGGGTCTCTGGGACGGGATCGGAGGCCAGCTTCCTCGGCGCGAGCGACCCGAGCCGCGGCTGCGCGTGGTGGCCTACGACTTCGGCGTCAAGCGCAACATCCTGCGGCTGCTGGTCGAGCACGGCTTCGACGTGACCGTGGTGCCCGCGACGACCCCGGCCGCCGAGACCCTGGCGCTCGAGCCGGACGCGCTGTTCCTCTCGAACGGCCCGGGCGATCCCGACGCGGTTCAGGGTGTGCGTCCCATCGTGCGGGAGCTGGTCGACCGGCTGCCGACCTTCGGTATCTGCCTGGGTCACCAGATCCTCGGGCTCTCGCTGGGCGGCAGCACCAGCAAGCTCAAGTTCGGCCACCACGGCGGGAACCAGCCCGGCCAGGACCTCGCCACGAAGAAGGTGGCGATCTGCGCCGAGAACCACGGCTACGCCGTCGAGGCCGAGTCGCTGCGCGCGGCCGGCGAGCCGGTCGAGATCACCCACCGCAACCTCAACGATCAAACGGTCGAAGGCCTGGCGCATGCCACCCGCCCGCTGTTCTCGGTGCAGTACCACCCCGAGGCGTCCCCCGGTCCGCACGATGCGGCCTATCTGTTCGGTCGCTTCCGCGACATGGTGCTGCGCCACAAGAACGGCGAGGCGGTGAGCGGCGTCGCCATCGCCCAGGAGCGCTAGCGTGCCGAAGCGCACCGACATCCACAGCATCCTCGTCATCGGGTCCGGGCCCATCGTGATCGGCCAGGCCTGCGAGTTCGACTACTCGGGCACGCAGGCCTGCAAGGCGCTGCGCGAAGAGGGCTACCGGGTCGTGTTGGTCAACTCGAACCCGGCGACGATCATGACCGACCCGGAGACGGCCGACCGCACCTACGTCGAGCCGATGACGGTCGAGAGCGTCGAGAAGATCATCGCGGCCGAGCGCCCGGACGCGCTGCTGCCGACGATCGGCGGGCAGACGGCGCTCAACCTCGCGCTCGACCTGGCCGACGCCGGCGTGCTCGAGCGCCACGGCGTCGAGCTGATCGGCGCCAACGTCGAGGCGATCAACAAGGCCGAGGACCGCGAGCAGTTCGGCGCCGCCATGGACCGGATCGGGCTCAAGATGCCGCGCTCCGGCTACGTCCATTCGCTCGAGGAGGCGCGGGCGCTGCTGCCCGAGGTGGGGCTGCCGGCGATCGTGCGCCCCAGCTTCACGCTGGGCGGTGCGGGCGCCGGCGTTGCCTACAGCGAAGACGACTTCGATGGCGTCGTGTCGTGGGGCCTGCAGCAGTCGCCGCGCACCGAGGTCCTGCTCGAGCAGAGCGTGCTGGGCTGGAAGGAGTACGAGCTCGAGGTGATGCGAGACCGCGCGGACAACGTGGTCATCATCTGCTCGATCGAGAACCTGGACCCGATGGGCGTGCACACGGGCGATTCGATCACGATCGCGCCGGCGCAGACGCTCACCGACAAGGAGTACCAGGAGATGCGCAGCGCCGCGCTCGCGATCATCCGCGAGATCGGCGTGGACACCGGGGGATCGAACATCCAGTTCGGCGTCGACCCCGCCAACGGCGAGATGGTCGTCATCGAGATGAACCCGCGCGTGTCGCGCTCGTCGGCGCTCGCCTCGAAGGCCACCGGCTTCCCGATCGCCAAGATCGCCGCGAAGCTCGCGGTGGGGTACACGCTCGACGAGGTCCCCAACGACATCACGCGCGAGACCCCGGCCAGCTTCGAGCCCACCATCGACTACGTCGTCACCAAGATCCCGCGCTTCACCTTCGAGAAGTTCCCCGCCACCGACAGCACGCTCACCACCCAGATGAAGTCGGTGGGCGAGGTGATGGGGATCGGGCGCACCTTCAAGGAGAGCTTCCAGAAGGCGATCCGTTCGCTCGAGATCGGCCACGACGGGCTCGAGTCGCCGGGCGGCGGCGCCGAGCAGGACCTGGACGCGCTGTGGGCACAGATCGAGACGCCGCGCCCCGGCCGGCTGTGGGCGGTGGCCGAGGTGTTGCGGCGCGGCATCGGCGTGGACGAGGTCTTCGACCGCTGCCAGATCGACCCCTGGTTCCTGCGCAACATGAAGGAGCTGGTGGACGCCGAGGCGGCGCTGCAGGGTGCGAGCGACGCGGAGCGGCGCGCGTGGATGCGCCCGGTCAAGCAGCTCGGCTTCTCCGACCGGCGCCTGGCAGCGCTGTGGAACACGGACGAGGACGCCGTGCGCCGCCTGCGGCGCGAGCTGGATGTGCGGCCGGTGTACAAGCACGTCGACACCTGCGGCGCCGAGTTCGTCGCGCGGACGCCGTACCTCTACTCGACCTACGAGGACGAGTGCGAGTCGCAGCCCACCGAGCGCCAGAAGGTGATGATCCTGGGCGGCGGACCCAACCGCATCGGGCAGGGCATCGAGTTCGACTACTGCTGCGTGCACGCCGTCTTCGCGCTGCGCGACGCGGGCTTCGAGACCATCATGGTCAACTGCAACCCCGAGACGGTCTCGACCGACTACGACACCAGCGACCGGCTCTACTTCGAGCCCCTCACCCTCGAGGACGTGCTCGAGATCGTCGAGCTCGAGCAGCCGATGGGCGTGATCGTGCAGTTCGGCGGGCAGACGCCGCTGCGCCTGGCGGTCCCGCTCGAGCGCAACGGAGTGCCGATCCTCGGCACGCCGCCCGATGCGATCGACCGCGCCGAGGACCGCGAGCGCTTCGACGAGGTGCTCGAGAAGCTCGGGCTGGCGCGTCCCCCGAGCGGGGTGGCGCGCAGCCGCGAGGAGGCCGAGCGGGTGGCCGCCGCAATCGGCTACCCGGTGCTGGTGCGGCCCTCCTACGTGCTGGGCGGACGCGCCATGGAGATCGTGCGCGACACCGAGTCGCTGCGCGAGTACATGCGCTACGCGGTCAAGGCCTCGCCCGAGCACCCGGTGCTGATCGACCGCTTCCTGGCCGACGCCACCGAGGTCGACGTCGACGCGATCTGCGACGGCGAGCGGGTCGTGATCGGCGGCATCATGGAGCACATCGAGGAGGCCGGGGTCCACTCCGGCGACAGCGCCTGCTCGCTGCCGCCCTGGTCGCTCGGCCCCGCCGTGATCGCCGACATCGAGGCCGCCACCCGCGCGCTCGCGCTCGAGCTGGGCGTGCGGGGGCTGATGAACGTGCAGTACGCGGTGAAGGACGAGTCGGTCTACGTGATCGAGGTGAACCCGCGCGCCTCGCGCACCGTGCCGTTCGTGGCCAAGGCCACCGGCGTGCCGCTCGCCAAGCTCGGCGCCCTGGTGATGGCCGGCAAGACGCTCGAGGAGCTCGGCTTCACCGAGCAGGTCACGCCGAGCCACTTCTCCGTGAAGGAAGCCGTGTTCCCCTTCGTCAAGTTCCCGGGCGTCGACACGCTGCTGGGGCCCGAGATGAAGAGCACGGGCGAGGTGATGGGCATCGACTCCGACTTCGGCCGCGCCTTCGCGAAGGCGCAGATCGAGGTGGGCGGCAGCCTGCCGGCCGGCGGCACGGTGCTGGTGTCGGTGCGGGTCGCCGACCGCGGCCCGATCGGTGAGTGCATCCAGCAGCTCGTCGCGTGCGGCTTCCGGGTGCTCGCCACGCCGGGCACCGCCGACAATCTCGAGGCGCTCGGGATCGAAGCCGAGGTCGTGGCCAAGGTCGGCGAGGGCAGCGCCGACGTGGTGGCGCGCATCGAGAAGGGCGACGTCGATCTGGTGATCAACACCGTCGACGAGAAGGCCCGCTCCTCGCGCGACTCGCTCGCGATGCGCCGCGCCGCGCTGCTCAAGGGCCTGCCCTACTTCACCACACTGGCCGGCGCCCGCGCCGCGACGGGCGCGATCCGCGCCCTCCAGCTCGAGTCGATCGGCGTCCGCTCGCTGCAGGAGATCCACTCCTAGCGACGGCGCGGCCGGAGGCCGCGCCTGGCTCGTGGACTTCGCTCGCCTGCGGCTCGCTGCGCGCGCCTTCGGCGCTTGCGGAGGTGCCGGCAAGGGGCTCGGCGGTGGGCGGAGGCGGCCTGATGGACTTCGCTCGCCTTCGGCTCGCTGCGCGCTCCGGCTTCGCCTCCGCTTGCGGCGTCCTTGTGGACTACGGTCGCCTTCGGCTCGCTGCGCGCTCCGGCTTCGCCTCCGCTTGCGCGGGCGACCTCGGCGGCTTCGACTGGCTGGGCAGGCCGGCGAGACGGCCTCACGATCGAAGCTCCCGTAGGCTCCTCCGCCAGGATCGAAGGGGGAAGCCGCAAGCGGAGGCGGGCTTTGCCGCCGGAGCGCGCAGCGGCGCCGTAGGCGCCGCGGAGTCCACCAAGACGTGTTCGCGCCGGCTACCTTCTCCTCGTGGCTCGGACGCCCTTCGCCGCGGCTCTGGAGGCCGTGCTGGCGCCGCTGCGGTTCGCGGCGCGCGACGAGCTCGCGCCGGACCGGGTGCTCGATTTCGAGGCGACGGTCGCGGGGGCGGCGGCGCGGGCGCGGAAGCTGGCGGTTCCGCGCGAGGTGCGGCGCGAGCTGGAGCGGGTCGAGAAGGCGTTCGGGGCGCCGCTCAGCCGCGCTGCGCGGGCGCGCGCCGTCGGCGTCGCGCTGCGCCGGCTCGCGCCGTTCGCGGCGCCGGGCTGGCCCGCGGCGGCGCTGGCGCAGCCGGTCACCGCGGTGGGCGGCATCGGTCCGCGCCGCGGCGCCGCGCTCGAGAAGCGCGGGCTCGCCCAGGTGGCCGACCTGCTCTTCCACCTGCCGACCCGCTACGACGACCGCCGCGAGCTGGCGACGGTGGGTCAGCTCGAGGTGGGGCGACGCGCGACCTTCCTGGCCCGGGTGGTGGTGGCGGACTTCGTCCCGTCGCGGCGTCGCGGCGGGCGCTTCGGGCGCGTGCTCGAGGCGGTGGTCGAGGACGAGACCGGCCAGGTGAAGCTCAAGTGGTTCCACGGAGGCGAGGCGCTCCAGGAGCTCGTGAAGAAGGGCACGACCCTGCTCGTCACCGGCGACGTGAAGCGGTACCGGTTCTGGAAGGAGCTGCTGCACCCCGACGTCGAGCCGGTCGCCGAGGGTGAGGAGGCGCCCGACCTGGAGGCCCTGCGCCAGGTCGTGGCGGAGTACCCGGCGCTCGACCGGGTGCCGCCGCGTGCGGTGCGGCGCTACGTGCACGCGGCCGTCGCGGAGTACGCCGACCTGGTCG
>JASJBO010000319.1 GCA_030066475.1 Myxococcota bacterium | reverse complement strand
CGCTCCTGCACACCGATGAAGTCCACGAACTCGGGGAAGTCGATCATCCGGTCGCGCAGCGACTCGCTCTCGCCGTGCTCGAGCAGGTGGCTGTAGGCGCTCTTCAGGGCATGGGCCGCCGAGAACAGGCCCGTGAGCACGAATCCCATGCTGAAGAAGCCCAGCTCCTTGACCTGTTCCGGGGTGATCCGCGGTGTGTCGCCGCCCTCGATCAGATTGATGGCGAGCGGCGCCGGCAGCTCGGCGCCGATGCGCCGGATCTCCTCCAGGCTGCGCGGGCCTTCTACGAACAGAACGTTGGCGCCCGCATCCTTGTAGAGCCTCGCGCGACGGATGGCCTCATCGAGGCCGTGGGTCATGATGGCGTCGGTGCGGGCGGTGATGACGAAAGGCGCGTCGCCTCGGGCGTCGGCAGCGGCGCGGATCTTGGCAGCGTGCTCCTCGGCGTCGATGACGTCCTTGCCGCGCATGTGCCCGCAGCGCTTGGGCCAGGTCTGGTCCTCGAGCAGGATGCCGAACGCGCCCATCCGGACCAGCTCGCGCACCATCCTCTGCACGTTGAGCGGGCCCCCGAAGCCCGTGTCGCCATCCACCATCAGGCGGATGTCGACGCGGTTCAGGATGCGGCGGGCGGTGTCGAGGATCTCGGTCTGGGTCAACAGGCCGAAGTCCGGCTCGCCCAGGTAGCTCGCTGCGACGCCGTAGCCCGTGAGCACGGCACCGCGGAAGCCCACGGACCGGGCCATGCGCGCGGACAGCACGTCGTAGACGCCGGGCACGATCGTGATCTCGTGCGCGGCCATCAGCGGGTGCACCTTGGGTTCGGTCACGGCTCCCTCCAGCGCTGTCTTCCAGCTCGGCTCGAGTGTGCGGGTTCCCCTGCCTGGTCGCACCACTGACTGGCGCCCGCCGACCTCTGGCCCCGCCCTCAGGCCGCCCCTTCCGGGGCAGGGGGTCGGATCGCCCCAGCCCCTAGGCGTCCGCCACCTTGTCGCCCGAGTCCGGCTGGGGCTCGGCCTTGACGTAGGGGTAGGGGTAGGTCGCGCCGGAGTAGGTGACGACGCGGAACTCGCCTTTCCGGTTGTTCGACTCGACCTTCCGGATCTTCATAGAGCGCCCTCGTTCTCCAGCTCGCGGATCAGGCGCAGCACCCGCGCCGAGGCCCGACCCTTCATGGGCTGCCAGCTTTCCAGGTCTCACCTCACCACCAGCCTGGGAGAGGCGGGCAGCCGGACCACGACCTTGGCGGTGCTCCGAACACCAGGAGCGACCATCGTTCGAACTCGCAGCCGCCGAATCGAGCTGGCTCGCCTTCGAGGCCTTGGGAGCGATCTTCGGCCCCGTCCCGCCGCTTCGAGCGGGTCACCTCGATGTCCCCGGCTTTGCCGGGGGAACATCACCCAACCAGGCCGTCGCCCCGGCGCCGCCGGGCCGCGGCGCCGGGATGGGCCAACGGGTCGCCCTTCTGGGAGGGCGCTGTGACACCGCGTCCCAGCTGCGCGATGCTCCGCGCGCAGCGAGGCCGGCCGCTTGGCATTTTACTTGCGTCCAGGACTCGCGGCCTTCGCAGACCACGAGGAAGGACTCCGACCATGCAACGACCGCCGATTCTTCTCTGGCTTCCCCTCCTGCTGCTCGTCGCGTCCGGATGCGCACGGCCGCTCGATCCGGTCGACCCCGTGCCGGTCGGCCCGGTCGCGATGGAGGAAGGCGAGTGGCGCGTGGTGGATCACGTCATCGTCGTCACCGATGCGTCGGGCACGATGTACTACCGGGAGACGTTCCCCGAGGCGAAGGCGATCACCCGGGCGTTCGTGGCGTCGATGCCGCCGGCCACGGGGCGTGCCCGGAACCCGGGCACCTACGAGGCGGGGCTGATCGGCTTCGGCGGCGACGAGCGCGCGGTCGCGCCGCTCTCGAGCTTCGATCGCCCCGCACTCCGGTCGGCGGCGGACGACCTCGAGATCCTGGGCTCCGTCAAGCTCGGCACGGGCGGCACCACGCCGCTCCACGTCGTGCTGAGCGAGGTCCAGGCGGCGCTGTCCGGACGCAGCGGGCAGGCCGCGGTCGTGATCGTCACCGACGGCGTGGCGGACCTGCCCGACGAGGCGCAGCGCGCGGCGCAGGAGCTGGCCGCCAGCTACCCCGACAAGCTGTGCCTCCACACCGTCCAGGTGGGGAGCGACCCGGCCGGTGCGGAGTTCCTGGGGCGGCTCTCCCAGACGACCGCCTGCGGCTCGGCGCGCACGGCCGCCAGCGTCGCGACGGACCGGTCGTTCGAGAGCTTCACGCACAGCGTGTTCGCGGGCGCTCCGCCGGACCTGCCGGCAGTGAGCGCGGCGGGCCCCTGCGAGGGCGTCATCCGCCTGCGCGGAATCCAGTTCGGTTTCGACCGCGACGACATCACGCCCGCCAGTCGCGCCGTGCTGGGCGTGGCGGCGGACCGGCTGCGCGAGTGTCAGAGCCTCGTCGTGGACGTCGTGGGCCACACCGACTCCACGGGTCCGGCGGCCTACAACCAGGGGCTCTCGGAGCGGCGCGCCCGCTCGACCGAGCACTTCCTGCACGAAGAGGGGATCGAGGCCCGGCGTCTCGCGACCCAGGGCCGCGGCGAGGACGATCCGATCGCCTCGAACGACACGCGCGAGGGCCGGGCGCTGAACCGCCGCGTGGAGCTGATCCCGCAGCGCTAGACGGCGCCCTCGGCGTTCGTCGGCACGAGGGTCAGCTCGAGCAGGCCCTTCGGGAAGCACTCGGCTCGAGCACTCCTCGCTCGGCGCGGCGTCCGGGATCGGGGTGGCGTCAGCCGATGTCGCGGCTCACGATTGCCGCCGTGGTGACGAGCTCTTCGAGGAGCGCCAGGGCGCCCGACCCGGACATCGAGAAGGGGTCGAGCACGGCCTTCTCGGAGAAGCGGAGGATGGTGCTGAGGTTGATCCGCTTGAGGTCCACACTCCCCATCCGCCAGCCCGCAAAGCGACGCTCCCCGACCTCCGCATAGTGGAGGAGCGTCACGTCCCGATGGCGTCCGTCGCGGACGATGTTGCCGTAGAGGGTGTTGACCTCGTGGCGCGATCCCTCGAGGGCCTGGAGGAAGACGCCGCCATCCGGGTAGGTGCACAGGACGCCCGTGATCCCGTGCTCGCGATTGCGGACCTCCGAGCCGCGCAGGATGGAGCCCAGCAGGGCGTCGTCGAGCGTCTCGGAGGCCCGGCTGGCGTAGAGGAGGTGCACCAGCATGCCGTCTCCTATCCCCTCTGGCCGGCGAGGAGGGCGAGGAACTCACGCCGGAGGTTCGGGTCCTTCAGGAAGGAGCCCCTCATGATGCTGTTGGTCATCTTCGAATCCATGTCCTTCACGCCGCGCCACTGCATGCAGTAGTGGTCGGCTTCCATCACGATGGCGAGGCCGTCGGGCTGCATCTTGTCCTGCAACAGCTCGGCGAGCTGGGCCATGGCCTCCTCCTGGATCTGCGGCCGGGTCATCACCCACTCGACGAGTCGGGCGTACTTCGACAGTCCGATCAGGGCCGAGTGCTCGTTCGGCATCACGCCGACCCAGGTCCGGCCGATGATCGGGCACAGATGATGCGAGCACGCACTGCGGACCGTCACCGGGCCGATGATCATGAGCTCGCTCAGGCGCCCCACGTTCGGGAACTCGGTCACCGGGGGCTGGGCCCGATAGCGGCCGCCGAAGACCTCCTTCAGGTACATCTTGGCCACCCGCCGAGCGGTGTCCATCGTGTTGTGGTCGCTCTCCGTATCGATCACGAGCGCGCGGAGCACCTCCACCATCTTCAGCTCGACCTCGCCCTGGAGGTCGTCGAGCTCGCCTGCCTCGATGTAGTCGGCGATGTTGTCGTTCGCGTGGAAGCGGGCGCCCGCCTTCCGGATCCGCTCCCGGATCCGGTCTGCCACCGGGGTCCTGGCGTCCACGATCACGGCGCCGCCCTCTGTCCGGCTCTCCGCCGTACCGATCTCGCTCGCCATCTGCGTCCTCGTCTTTCCCACTGAAGCGCCAGCTTACCAGGAAGGCCCCGCGGAGGGAATTTCTCCGGCCCGCGGGTCTCGAGAGCGACCCGCGGACTCGGGCGCGGCTACGGGCAGGGCGCCGTCCCTGCACACCCCAGCCCCGACGGCCCGGGCTCCGCGCCGAACGAGCCCCGCAGCAGATCGAACTCCCGAAGCCCGATCGCTCCGTCGTCGTTCATGTCGACCGCCGGATCGAACAGCGGGTTGGCGTCCGTCAGCCCGTACTGCGGTCGGAGGACGTTGAAGTCCGCGATCCCCACGGCTCCATCGTTGTCGTAGTCGGCGTCACACCGGTTTCCGTAGCCATCCCGGTCGGTGTCCGTCTGGTCGGGGTTCGGCACTTCGAGACAGCTGTCGCGGTAGGCCGACACGTCGTCGCCGTCGGGGTCGGCATCCTCGGTGGGGTCGGTGGCGCCGAGGCAGGAGGCGTCCCGGGGAAAGTCGGTCTGGCCGTCCTCATCGTTGTCGATGCCGTCGTCGCACTCGATGGTCGGGGAGCGCTCGGAGTCGTCCGTGCGATCGGTGCAACCGGGATCTTCCGGGAAGTCGATCAACGTGTCCGCGTCGTTGTCGATGCCGTCCGCGCAGGCCTCCGGCAGACTCGGCCCCTCCGCGATCTGGCGGCCGGAGACGACGATCAG
Organism: Myxococcota bacterium; assembly: GCA_030066475.1. Next base: position 4,032 of record JASJBO010000319.1, on the reverse strand, counting down.
GTTGCCGACGTCGACGGGGCCGGGGGGGACGGCGTCGCCGAGCATCTCGTTGACGATCAGGTCGATGCGGCCGTCGCGGTCGAGGTCTCCGGCGGCGGCGCTGTAGGCGAGGACGTCGCCGCGGTTGAGGCCGTCCCGGCCCCGGGCGCCGGCGATCTCGGTGATCGCGATCTGCTCGGGCGGGGGCAGCGCGCCCGGCGCCAGGTCGATGGTGGCGGGCCAGCCCCCGCGCCGGCCGTGCAGGACGTGCACGGCGCCGGCGTCGGCGCGGCCCAGCGGGCTCGCGTGCGGCGACGCGACCGCCAGGTCGGCCAGGCCGTCGGCGTCGAAGTCGCCGTGCGCGGCCGTGTCGGCGGCGATGTGGGCGACGCCGCCACCCAGGATCGTGGTGACCGTGACGCCGGGCGGCGCGGCGTCGAGGTCGAAGGTGAGGCCGGCGAGCGCGGCCGCGTCGAAGAAGACGTGTCCCACGCCGGCGCGGAAGGGGCCGGCCTGGTCGCTGATCAGGTCGCCGACGAACAGCTCGGCCCGGCCGTCGCCGTCGTAGTCGAGCCCGCCCAGCAGCTCCTCGCCGAACGCCTGGTTCCCGGCCCCCCCGTCGATCACCGTGACCGTGCCGGGGGGATCCTCCAGGTCGATCTCGTAGCCCGCCGGCCAGGCACCAGTCGGGAAGTGATCGTCCCACACGATGAAGAGCGTGCCGTCCGGGGTCCCGCCGCTCGAGTGCGTGGGTCGGCCGGGCGGGTTGCGGAGGGGCCGGATCCCGGCGCCCGCGCGCGACAGCGTGGCGGCGGCCAGCACCTCGCCGCGCCCGTTGCCGTCGAGATCCGCGATCTGGCAGGTGGCGCCCAGGTGGAACTCGTGGGCGCCCGCGGGCGGCACGATGCGCGCCAGGTGGCCCGCGAGCGCCGTGCTGCCGAACGCGGCGAGATCGATCGTCTGGCGGGCGGCCAGGTGGGGCCCGCCGCGCACGACGTAGACGGCGCCGCGGTGGTCGTCCTCGCGGCCTGCCTCCTGGCCGTCCTCCTGGTCGGCCGCCACCACCAGATCGGCCACCCCGTCGCCGGTGACGTCGCCGGTGCGCATCCAGATGCCCAGGCGATCGACGGCGGCCGCGCCCACCAGGGTCGTGACGAGCACGCCGGGCGGCGGCGCCGCCAGGTCGAAGGGCGCGAGCGTGGCGGCGTGCGCGCGGAGCGCGGAGCCGCCGACGACGATCGAGAGCGCGCCCGCCCCCGGGCGCCCGCCCGGATCGAAGTTCTGGCGCGCGATCAGCAGGTCGGCCAGGCCGTCGTCGGTGACGTCGTCCATCCAGATCTCGCTGCCCGTGGTCTCGGCAATGGCGGAGCCCTGGAACACCAGGATGCGCGGGTCGGCGACCGCGGTGTCGTAGCTGCCGCCGACGACGCCGTCGCCGAACAGCAGGTAGACCTCGCCCGCATCGGTGCGGCCGCCCGGGGACGCGAGCAGCGAGGCCAGCGCGACGTCGGGCTTCTGGTCGCCGTCGACGTCGAGGGCGCCCGCCACCGGGACGCCGGCCGCGCCGGTCCCGGTGGAGCCGTGCAGGCGCAGCAGAACGCCCGGCTCGGTGGGCAGGGTCGCCAGGTCGAGGACATCGGCCCACGCCGTGCCACTGGACAGCACGGCGCACAGGAGCGCGCAACGGAGGTGGTTCAAGAGAGATCCGCAGTGTAGCTGCCGCTCGGAGCGAGATTCTGCTTGACCGAATACGAACAAAAAGCGAAAATAGTTCCTCATGGTCCTCACCCCCCACACCGAGGCCCGCGCGACTCGTGCGCGCGCGATCCTGCGCGAGATCCAGGATCGCGAGCCGGAGCTGGCCGGACGCATCCAGCCCGGTGGCAGCGCTCGCGAGGCGTCCCAGCCCGGCCGTCTGCCTACCGGCATCGAGGCCGTCGACGCGCTGCTCGCCGGAGGCCTGCCGCGCGGGCGCGTGAGCGAGATCACCGGCGCCGCCTCCTCGGGTCGCACCTCGCTGGCCCTGGCCCTGCTGGCGCAGGCCACCCGCACCGGCGAGGTGGTCGCCGTGGTCGACGCCGCCGACGCCTTCGACCCGGCCTCGGCCCTCACCGCCGGCCTCGACCTCTCCCGCACCCTCTGGGTTCGCCCTCCCGACCCCCGCATCGCTCTGCGCTGCACCGAACGCCTGCTCGAAGCCCGCGGCTTCGCCCTCGTCGTGCTGGACCTGAACCAAAGACACGTCCAACGCTCCCACTCGAACTCGGCCCGCAGCTCCCCTGCAAGCGCCGAAGGCGCGCGCAGCGAGCCGCAGGCGAGCGAAGTCCATCAGGCCGCCTCCGCCCGGCAACGATCTCCTTGGCGGCACCCCGCAAGCGCCGAAGGCGCGCGCAGCGAGGCGAAGCCGAGCGAAGTCCACCAAGACGCACCCGCGCCGGCAAAGACTCCCTACGCGGGCACCCCCGCAAGCGCCGAAGGCGCGCGCAGCGAGCCGCAGGCGAGCGAAGTCCACCAGGCCTGCGCGCGCAGCGAGCCGCAGGCGAGCGAAGTCCACCAAGCCTGCGCGCGCAGCGAGCCGCAGGCGAGCGAAGTCCACAAGACCAGCATCTGGCTCCGCTTCCAGCGCAGCGCTGCTGCCAGCGGCACCGCCCTGCTCGTGCTCGGAACGGAGCGCGTCGCCGGCGGCTTCTCGGCCCTCTCGCTCGAGGCGCGTGTCGACCGCGTGCGCTTCGCCCGCGCGCCCGACTGGCTCGAGGGTCTCGACGCACGGCTGCTGCTCACCCGCAACCGCCTCGGTCCGGCCGAGGGCTTCGCTCCCCTCCCACTGAAGGTCTCCCCCCTTGCGTGTGGCGTGTCTGCTCGTCCCGGATCTGCCGGTGGCGGCGGAGGTGCGGGCGCACCCTGAGCTCGCCGACCTCCCGCTCGCCGTCGTCTCCGAGCCGGGGCCGCGCGCCGCGGTGCTCTCGGTCTCCCCCCGCGCCGTGCAGCAGGGCGTGCATCCCGGCAGCACGCTCGCGCACGCGCGCTCGATCTGCGCCGAGCTGCGCGCGCGCGTCGCCTCGCCCGCACTCGAGGCCGCGGCGCGCGCCGCCCTGCTCGACGTCGCACTCTCCACCTCGCCGCGGGTCGAGGCGAGCGCGCCGCGCACCGGCGCGCGCGCCGGCGAGGCGGCCGTGCTGCTCGACGCCGGCGGGGTCGGCCCGCTGTTCCGCTCCGAGGCGGGACTCGCCAACGCGCTCACCGCGCGCGCCGCGGCGCTCGGCCTGCCGGCCGTGGCCGCCGTGGCGAAGACGCGCGCGCTCGCCCGGCTCGCCGCGCGGCGCCTGGCCGTCTGCGAAGGCCCGGGGGCGACCTGCGTGGTCGAGCCCGGCCGCGAGCGCGCGTTCCTGGCGCCGCTGCCGGTCGACTTGATCGACCCCGGCGACGCACTGGCGCAGACGCTCACCCGCTTCGGCATCCATCGCCTGGGCGCCCTGCTCGACCTGCCCGCGCACACGCTGGCCACGCGACTCGGCGCCGAGGCCCGCGCGCGCGTGGCACGGCTGCGCGGCGACGCACGCGAGCCGCCGCTTCCGGCACCCGACGACACGCGCATCGAGGAGGCACTCGACCTCGAGGCGCCGGTCGACAACCTGGAGCCGCTGGCCTTCGTGCTGCGCGGCATGCTCTCGCGCCTGCTCGGGCGACTCGCCGTGCGCCAGCTCGCGTGCGGCGAGCTCGAGCTGAGGCTCGAGACCGCCGGCGGCGGCCGCAGCGCCCGCCGCATCGCGCTGGCCGCCCCCACCCGCGAGCTGCGCGTGCTGCTGCGACGCCTGCGCCTCGTGCTCGAAGCCACACCGCCCGACGCGCCGGTCGAGGCCGTGGCGCTCGCCACCGACGGCCAGCCCCGGCGCGACGACCAGCTCGACCTGTTCCGCCCCGCCGGCCCGGCGCCCGCTGCCCTCGACACCCTGCTCGCCGAGCTCGAAGCCCTGTGCGGCCCCGACCGCATCGGCCACCCCGTCCTGCCCGACACCCACCACCCCGGCGCCTTCGCCCAGCACCCCTTCACCC
>JASJBO010000024.1 GCA_030066475.1 Myxococcota bacterium | reverse complement strand
GGTCGAAGTCGGCGAACAGCGTGGCCGCCGCCGCGTCGAAGGCCTCGAGCAGGCCGCCCGGACCGAGCTGCGCGGCGAGCTCGGCGTGCAGCGCGCCGAGCGGGCGGCCCGCATCCTCGGACGGCTCACCGAACAGCGCGAGCGCCAGCGCCTGCGCGAGCTGCTCGACCGCCTCGACCGGCCGCGCATCGCTGGCCGGGTCGCCCAGCAGGATCGCCGCCTCGGGCGCCAGGCGGGCGTGCCAGGCCACCAGGCCGTCGAGCAGCGCCAGCGCCGCGGTCGTGCGCGGCGTCACCTGCACCGCGAGCGGCCGAACCGCGTTGGCGGTGAGGTAGGCGACGTAGCCGGCCATCCACTCGGCGCCGGTGGTGAAGCTCTGCTCCTGCTCGGCCAGGAAGTCGACCACGTGTGCCGGGTCGAGGTCGGGCGTGGCGTCGACCCAGGCGGCGACCGTCCAGCCGTCGCGCGCGCCGTCGGCGTCGAGGTGCCCGGCCTGGATCAAGTTCGGGACGCCGGCCGGCGTGCGCAGCGGAGGCACGCGGCCCTCCGCGAGCTCGCCGTCGATCTCGCCGTGGCGCTGGTGCACCGGCAGCTCGCTCTCCAGGAGCCCGAGCTCGGCGAGGCGCTCGGCGCTGGGCACCGCCCGCTGGTCGAAGAAGGTCGTCCAGCTCGGATCGGTCACGGTGAGCGCGCCCATGTCGGCGCGCGGCACCAGCACCAGATCGCCACTCCGGAACGCGCCCGACCAGACGTACTCGACCTCGCGCAGGCGGCGGGCGACGGGACGGTCGGGGAAGTAGCGATCGGGGTCGGCGGGGTCGACCAGGTGCGGCGGGTCGTTCGGGTTGGTGCCCCGCACCCCTTCGTCGAAGTCCGACCAGCCGTCGCCGTCCGAGTCCGCCGGAAGGCTGTCGGGGTCCTCGGGGTCGGAGCCGCGCACGCGCTCCTCGAAGTCCGTCAGGCCGTCGCCGTCGCCGTCGAGGTGGAAGTCGGCCACCAGCGGGTTCGAGCCCTGCTCGACCTCGGCCACGTCGGGCACGCCGTCGCCGTCGGTGTCGCGCGTGATCGGGCCCGCCCCCGCGATCGTGAAGGTGGCCGTCACCACCGGCGACTGGTAGACGAAGAAGCCCGCGATCGCGGCCGCCTGCGCGTGGATCGTGTAGGTGCCCTCGGCCACCAGGAAGACGCTCGCGGTGGGCGGCTCGCTGGCCGACTGCTCCTCGCCGCCGTCGACGTCCCAGGTGATGCCGAGCGAGTTCGGCGTGAACTGCGGCGGCGGCAGCGCCGTGAGCACCACCTCGATGGTCTCGTCGTAGGTGCCGGGCGCCGGCGAGACGCTCACGCTGGGCGCGCTGGGCGTGGTCGCGTCGGCCTGGGCGGGACCCAGCCCGGCCAGCGACACGTCCGGGATGCCGCCGGCCAGCGGCGGCAGGCTCGAGGCGGCCTGGTTCACCATCACCGCGCCGAAGTCGTCGGGGTCGAAGTCGATCAGCGTGCTGCCGCCGTCGTAGGACACCAGCGTCTGGTCGAAGAACTGGGTGGCCTGCTCGGTCCACTGCCCGGTGACGGCGTTGTAGGTGGCCACGGTCTCGCCGTTCTCGTCGAGCACCCAGACGTTGGCCGCCGTGCCCTGCGCCACGGCGCTCTGCGCGCGCGCCCCGGGCGCCGCGAGCAGCAGCACCGCGAGGGCCGCGGTCGTGAGGACGACTGCCCGCCTCACAGCTGCACCCACGCGGAGGTGCGGGACTCGTAGGGCTCGCCGCTCCCCGTGAAGAAGACGACCTGGTACCGGTACTGGAGATCCTCGCGGTACCCCGTGCGGTCGACGAACACCAGCCGCAGCCCCGGGGTCTCGTCGCCCGATCCGAAGTTCACGAGCGAGACGAAGGGATCGTCGAGCACCGAGAGCTGGCTGCTGCTCTCGCAGTACGGCTCCACCAGCGGCGAGACCTGCGCGAAGTCGGTGGGCGGCGCGATCAGGCCGCGGCGCGACTGGCGGTAGACCACGAACGGCGGCGGCGCCGAGAAGCTGTAGTCGATCACCGAGCACACGTCGCAGTTCGTGCTCTGGATCGGCGCCGGCGGGTTGCCCGGCTCGCCGACACAGGGGGTCTCGGGGTTGAACTCCGGCTCGCACGCCGGCAGGAACAGGGGGCAGGTGTTGAACGGGATCGGCTCGGACAGCAGCAGCACCGGCAGCTCGTCGCCGTCGAGGAAGCGCGCCTGGATCGGCGGGCCTTCGGGCGGGCTCGCGATCTGCGGCCAGCCGAGCGACTCGACCGCCGCCGCCGCCACGGGCTGCCGCACGCTGCACACCTTGGGCGACCAGTCCGAGACACCCGTCTCGGGGTCGCCGAGCAGCGCGCCGCCCAGCGAGAGCCCGCGGAAGCACCACTCCTCGCGCCAGTCCTCGCCGGCCGGCTCGGGCGTCAGCTCCAGGGCGAGCTGCGCCGGCATGCCGAGATCGGGCCCCTCGGGCCGCGTCACGAAGCGCGTCTGGCGCGTCTCGGGATGGCCGAGGCGCTGCCACTCGATCACGGCGCCCTCGGCGGGCAGCTCGGCGTGCAGGAAGCTCGCCGTCCCCTCCGCCGAGCCGGGCGTGAAGCCGAGGGCCACGGGCGTCGGCGGCGAGGGCTTCCCGGGGCGGCGGAAGCAGGGCAGCCGCAGCTGGAGCGAGCCCTGGGCGTTCTCGTCGTACGACGCGACCGACAGGCAGATCGGGTCGCTGCCCAGGTCGGGCAGGTCGGCGAGCACCAGCGGGTCGTCGCCCGGGCACAGCGTCTCGAGCTGCGTGCGCCGCCCGTCGACGTGGCGGTAGACCTTGGTGCAGTTGGGGCCCGGGCCGGGGTCGAGCAGCGGACCCTCCTCGGGCGGCACCACCTCGCCCTCGTCGATCACCACCACGCTGCCGTGGCAGATCTCGATCAGCTCGGTCGCGAGGCCGGGGCACTGCAGGCCGTAGGGGCCGGCGAGCGTGCCGCCCGAGAGCGGCCGGCCGCGGCGGTCGAGGTGCTCGACCAGGGTCGGCTTGGTCAGGCAGCCCGCCACCGGGTCGCTCAGCCGCGCGCACTGCTCGGCCGGCAGCACGGCGCGGCGCGAGCCGTCCGGGAAGTCCTCGAACGGCAGCTCCACGACCGGCGTCGCCTCGTTCGCGTTCGGCTCGCAGCTGATGCGGAGCGTGTGGGCGCTGCCGTACTCGGTCGTGTCGTAGGCCGTGAAGAGCTCCCGGGTCTGCACGGGCGTGATGGTGTGCTCGCACACGCGCCGCCCGAACACCAGCCCGCCCAGCGTCTCGTCGCGCTGCGGGATCGTCGTCACCGACACCAGGCCCGGCACGGGGTGCGACGCCGGGCTCACGTTGCCCTCCTCGTCGCGCGAGGCGACCCGGTACCAGAACTGGTCGCCGGGGTTCTGGCCGGGCTCCGAGTCGACGTAGCGCATCATCAGCCGCCCGCTCGGGGAGGGAGCGGCCTGCGCGGCGGGAACGACCGCCACCAGGTTGTTCTCGATCGGCGCGCCCTCGCCCGGCAGCGCCGGGTCGCAGGCCGTGCCGGGATCGGTGATGTCGGTGCGCTCGTCGGCGTCGTGGTAGCCGTCGCCGTCCGCGTCGAGGAAGCGCGCGGCGCGCCCCGAGTCGCGGAAGCGGTAGACCAGGTAGTCCGCCACCTGGAGGTCGGCGCGCAGCGGCAGCCGCTCCTCGCAGCGGCTCTCCTGCGGCACGTAGTCGAGGAAGCCGTCGATCCGGGCGCTGTCGAGGTTGCAGTAGCGGCGGCCCACCTGGTGCTGCTCGTGGTAGCTGCGCACGTGCACGTGCGGCCAGGTGAGCGTGAACTTCTCGTCGACGTAGCGCGGGTCGCCGCGCACCTGCCACGGCGCCACCGGCGGGTCGAGGTCGGGCACCCGCACCAGCAGCCCGGTCGTGGCCCCGTAGTTGCCCGACTGGGTGCGCGCCACCAGGTAGTAGGCGCGGCTCTCGCCGGGCTCGACGCCGGCCGCACGGAGGTCCTCGCCCGTCTCGAAGAACTGCGCGAAGGCGGGATTGAAGCCCTCGTACAGCTCGAGGGTGTCGCCCGAGCCGCCCACCGAGATCGGCTGGTCGTTGACCTTCTCGAGCCCGTCGAGCGCGACCCGGCCGTGCTCGTCGTGCGCGGTGGCCGCGGCCTCGCTGCGCAGGTCGCGCAGCGGCACGTCGTCGACCGATTCGAGCGTGCGGTAGAGGTCGTAGCCCGCGATCACCAGCGAGTGGGCGTAGCGGTCCGCCGCCGAGGCGCCGGGGTGGTCCCAGTCGAGCGCCACGGTGTGGTGGTCCTTGCCGCGCTCGGGGGCATCGCAGCGGCGTAGCGACACCTGCGCGAAGTTGGCGGCCTCGGGGGCGACGTCGGGCGCGCCGTCGACCAGCGCGGTGACCAGGCCCAGGCGCACGTCCTGGCCGCCCGTGAAGCGGCCGCGCAGCTCGTACTCGTAGCTGCCGGGCACGAGCCCGGTGTCGAGATGGCCGCGGTACAGGGCGCGCGCGACGTTGAAGTCGACGCGGGCGGCCAGCGCGGCCCGCGGCGGCACCTCGAGCACGCGCTCGCGCAGCACCTCCAGGAAGTTCGCCGGGCTCACCGGCGCCTCCGGGTCCTCGTCGCCGAACCAGCGCACCAGCTCGAGCAGGCGCCGCTGGTTGGCGGCGTTGGCGTAGAGCCCGATGATCTCGGCGTCGTTCATCGAGCCCGTCGCCGGGAACGTGCCGAGCGGGGCGCCGTCGCGCAGCAGCTCGAGCTCGACCAGGTCGGCGGGCAGCCCGCCCTCGACCGTGTCGAAGCGCACGTAGACGGCGGTCTCGCCCTGCCCCGCGCTCGAGATCGAGCCGAGCGGCGCCTCGAAGGCGACCAGGTAGAGCTGGTCGGTCTCCTCCTGCGCCGGGGCGACGGCCGGCACCAGCGCCAGCAGGAGCAGCGCGGTCAGGAAGCGGCGTGCGATTCGCGTCTTCATCAGTGCGGTCCCGAGATGTCGAGGGAGCCCCGCTCCCAGCGAGCGTTCTTCAGTACGATCAGCGCGCGCCCGTCCACCGTCGCGCACCACTTGTCGTTGCGACTGCGCTGCACCGAGGTCCAGGTCTGCGGGTCGCAGTCGAAGCCCACCCCCGCGACGCCGAAGCCCTCGCCGCCCAGCACCGCGCCCTCGCCGAACTCGGCGGCCACGGTCACCTGCCCGCGCAGGCCCATCAGGCAGCCGACCTTGCCCGAGGCGTGGCCGCTCACGAGGCCGCCCACGGTCTCGACCTGCTTCGGCTTGAGCTCCGAGTAGGTGCTCCACATGCCCACGTCCGCGCCGACGTCGAGCTCGAGGATGCAGGGCCCCGGGATCACCGGGATGGTCGCGCCGCCGCGCAGGTAGGTGCCGCGGAAGCGGCCGTCGGGGAAGCTGATGAACTCGGCCGCCTGCGCGTCGAGGTACTCGATCGGCTCGCGGCTGCAGGTGCGGCCCACGAACATGCCGACCTCGACCGGGAGCTGGCTGCCCGTGACCGAGGCCTTCACCCGCGCCCCGGCGTAGTCCTCGTTGTCGGTGGGATCCTTGCGGCACCAGCGGCTCGGGTTCTCGGCATCGAAGTCGTCGATGCACTCCTGGTTGTCGCCGCAGCAGTCGATGTCCTCGGCGCACCCCAGATTGTTGTCGTGGTTGCAGGTGCCCCGCGGCTCGAGCGGTGCCGGCGAGCAGGTGTCGGCGCCCGCGCAGTCGCGGTCGTGGAAGCAGATCTGGTCGGGGCTCGCCTCGCAGAAGCGCAGCACCTTGGTGTTGCCCCAGGTCGCGCGCAGGTCGTGCAGGGTCAGGAAGCCCACCAGCGGCACGTACAGGGGCAGGTCGCCCAGCACGCCGAAGCCGCCCGCCGAGGCGATCTCGCGTCCGGACTGGCGGATGCGCTTGATGAAGAACGAGTCGAGTCCGATCGGGCTGCCCAGGATGTTGGCGCCGTCGCCGCCGAAGTAGCCCTCGGTGCGCACCGAGATGTCGAGCAGCTGGCGCACCGGCACGTTGCGCATGCACGAGGCCGAGACCTCGTTGTCCGAGCTCCAGCGCTCGACGTCGATCGCCACGCCGGTCTCGATCAGGTTGTCGAACATCTCGTGCAGGAAGTCGAAGCGGGCGACCATGTGCAGGCGCTCGAGGTCGTCGCCGTGGAACATGGCGTAGCCGGTGAGCTCGTCGAAGCGGCCCAGGCGGCTCAGGCGCAGCCGGCCCGAGTCGGTCAGCTTGAAGAAGTTGTCCTCGTAGGTCCCCAGCGCGCCGATCGCGTGGCGCATCAGCGCCTCGATGTTGTCGAGCATGTGCACCACCAGGTCGACCATCGCGCCCACCGGCTCGTCCAGCTCTTCGTGGGCGCGCGTGATCAGGTCCTCGGCGGCCGGCAGGCCCAGCACCAGGTCCACCACCCAGGCCACCAGCTCCTCTCCGCTGGAGAAGAACGGGACCAGGTTGAGCACGGGGACCAGGTCGGCCTGCGCCGCGTCGGTGATGGCCTGCTGGACGGCCTGGAGGCTGCTCGTGAGGTCGCTGGTGAGCGCGAACACGACCGAGGTGTTGGTGGCGGGGTAGTACCACTGGTACTTGCCCGGCGGGTCCGTCGCCTGCACGACGCGCTGGTTCCAGAGCGCGCGGATGCCGTCCGCGTCGGTCACGGCGTACTGCGCGTTCGGCCACGCGTCCGGGCCCGGATACGAGTTGCGCACCCGGAGGGCCTCGTTCTGGAGGTCGTCCACCAGCCCCTCGAGGGCCTGGGTCACGTCCCGCGCGTCTTCGATCTGCGTCTCGATCACGCCGCCCTCGCCGACCCAGCCCCCGTCGTCCGGCGCGACGAGGTCGGTGTCGACCAGCAGCCGGTTCACGAACTGGTCCATCGCGGGGTTCAGTGCGTTGAGCGCGTCGGCGATCGCCTGGATCCGGCCGGTCACCGCGTCGAGCATCGCCTGCAGGTCGGCCTGGTCGGGCGCCTCCGGGTCGTCGCACACCAGGATCGGCGCGATCGCCTCGATCGCCTCGTCGGTGGTGGCGGTGACGTCGTCGCCGTAGCGGATGAAGGCCTCGAGCGCCTGCTCGACCTTCTTGCCGTCGAACTCGAACAGCTCGAACACGATGCGCAGCGTGCTGGTGAGGCTCCCGAACTTGCCGGTGAGCGCCGTCATCTGGTCGCGCGCCTCGCGGATCGGCGCCAGCAGCCCGTTGCTCTCGCTGCAGAACTGCAGCCCGGCGGCCTCGATCTCGGCGCGCGCGGCGTCGATCTCGCCGACGGCCCGGGTGATGTCCTCTGCCAGCTCTTCCGCATCGTTCTTGATCTGGGTGCGGAGCCCGGGCAGGGCATCGCCCGCGAGCCGGAGCCCGTCGTCCGCGGCGGTCAGTCCGGCCCGGGCCTGCGCCAGCGTCGGCAGGATCTGGTTGTCGAAGTCCGCCTGGCTCAGCGCCGCGGGGAACGCCTGCTGGAGCTTGATCAGCTCCGGCACGCCCTGGTCGAGCGGCGGCATCATCCCGGGGAACCCGTTGTAGACGCCCACCATCAGCGCGTCCTCGTTCGCGTAGTTCGAGGGGTCGGTGTGGTCGTCGATCAGGGTCTGGATCTCGAGGCGCGCGTTCATCACCTGCCAGATCGCGTCCACGCGCGCCCGGTTCAGGTCGGCCGCCACCTGGGCCGGGTCTTCGACCGCGTCCGTCACCTGGTCGGTCAGGGCGTCCTCGATGCAGTCCTCGAGGCCGCCACCGCTCCAGCAGCGCAGCATGTACTGGGCCTCGATGATCTGCTCGCACAGCGCCTTGACCGGCCCGTTGCCCTCCTCGTCGAGCGACACGAAGAAGAACTCGTTCAGGAAGGCGTCGACGGGGGTGGCGCCGGCGCACTCGGGCTGGTTGAGGTCGAGGAAGGTCGCCACGTCGCCGGCCTGGTCGGAGAGCGGCTGGAAGTTGGCCGTGGCGCCGAAGCCGAGCCGGGTCTCGACGGGCGTCACGTAGTTGACGCGCGCCGACGCGTCGAAGACCGAGAGGTTGATGTCCTCGGGGATGCCCGTGAACTGCGGCGGCTGGTCCTGGTCGTGACGGTCGGCCTCGTAGTACACGGGCAGGTCGATCGCGAACTCGGTGGAGGCCCAGTCGAAGTGGGCGCGGGCGTGGGTCGACTCGAGCTCGCGCATCTGGTTGATCAGGAAGCCGTCGGCGTTGTCGGCGGTGGCCTGGCCGGGCACCGTGTCGAGCGTGCCGGCGCCGTACACGAGCGTCTGCTCGGGCTCGTCCTCGGTGCGGTTCTGGATGCGCAGGTCGATCGGGATGTCGTCCCAGAACGGCACGCCCACCAGGCCCTCGAGCCGGAACCAGCCGCTCTGCTCGTCGGCGCTCAGGCCCAGCTCGACCTCCTCGTCGATCGCCACGTCGAAGCCCACGTAGTCCGACGAGCCGCTGAAGATGTCCGGGCGGTCGAGCGTGCGGTTGGTGCTGCCCTCGATGTGGGCCTGGTAGGGCATGCCGTCGGGGTCCCAGAACGCGCCCAGCATCATCGACTGGTCGAAGGCGCGCGGCTGGATGCGGCCCAGGACGTAGAAGTCGCGGCCCTCGGCGAAGCACGCGCCGGCGCCGCCCACCACGGGGCGGAACTCGGCCTGGCGCACGTCGAGCGGCGTGCGCCAGGCCAGCAGGCGCTCGTTGCAGTTCTCGTCGGCCAGGCCGTTGCCGTTGTTGTCGCTCTCGTCGCCGCAGAACTCGGCGTCGAGGCGGCCGCCGCCCACGTCGCCGTCGCACTCGAGCTCGATCGAGGAGAGGCTCACGTCGAAGTCGCCGGGGGCGGGCACCATGACGGTGCCGTCGATCCAGGTCTCGGGGTCGAGCTCGTTCACGACGCCGCGCACGGCGAAGCGGCGCAGCTCGAGCAGGTGGCCATACACGGTCGGCTGCGGCGGCGTGAGGGTGTTGAGCACGAAGGTGACGCCGCCCTCGCGCGCCACGTACTTGGTCGCGAGGCTGCCGATCACGTTCTCGAAGTCGGGGTTCACGATGCCGCCGAATCCGATGCGCGTGGGCAGGTTCTCGAGCGAGCTGCCGTCGCCCACGGCCGGCACGCCGATCTCGCTGATCAGCAGCTCCGGGCCCATCGTGAGCCCGGCCATGAAGTGGTTGCCGGCGCGCGACTGCGGGTCGGGGAGCGGGTGGTGGGTGCCGGGCGCGAACAGGCCGTCGACGACGAGCTTCGCGCGCATGCCGAGCAGGTACTCCGGCACGTTCTCGCTCTCGGCGGTGCCGAGCGCGCGGAAGCCGGGCAGGTACATCACGCCCGGGCGGCCCGCGTCGGCGGTGCGCTCGAAGATCCGCGCCGTGTCGGCCTGGTCGCGCGGACCCCAGGCGGCCTCACCGCCGACCGCGTCGCTGCGGCCGAGCACGGCGCCGTCGGCGCCGAGCGCCTGGTCCTGGGCGATCGGCACGGTGAACGACGGCACCGGCCCGGCATCGGGACAGCCGGGGCAGTACGGGAGCTGGTCGAAGCGATAGCGGTCGTTGAGGAGCGGCAGCCGCTGGTGGGGCCGCAGCGCGCTGCCCACCACCTCGGCGGCGAAGGAGCCGAAGCGCATGTCGGTGCGGGGGAAGTGCGTGTCGGCGCTGGCGGCGAGGAAGACGCCGGTCGCGTGCAGCCCCGTGTCGTCGACGCGCAACGCGTCGTTCACCGGCACGCCCCCGCGCCGGAAGCGGGCGTCGTTGCTGCGCGGGCCGCGCGTGCCGCGCGGGTCGCCCGAGGCGTAGGGCAGGTCGTAGTGATAGTGGGTGCCGATCACGCGGGCCTTGAGCCCCGAGCCGTCCACCCCGACCGAGTCCACCAGGAACGAGAACGGCAGCCCCTCGGCGCGCAGGTAGCCCGAGAAGCCCGCGATCTGGATGTCGACGTCGTCGAAGTCGCCCGAGGCCGGCGTGAGGGCGCCGAAGAAGCTCACCTGTGTGCGGCCGCGCGGCAGCGGCAGGCCCGTCGCGACGGACTGGATGTGGAAGCTGGTCGTCGGGTGGAGCTCGACCTCGAGCTCGTTCGGCACGACGCCGTCGGGGAGCAGCGTGACGTCGATCAGCGAGACGTCGAGCCCGCCGAGCTGGCCTGGCGCCGACGGCACGATTCCCTCGCCCGCGCTCAGGCGCAGGTCGAGCGCGGAGTCGCCGGCGATCGGCTCGACGCAGTCCTGGCCGAAGAGCGAAAGGCTGACCGTCTGCCAAGCCTCGCTGCCCCCAGGCTGCCACTCGACGCTCGCGAAGCTGGTGCGCCAGCCGTCGGCGCTGGGGCAGTCGCCCCCGCGGCTCAGCGAGAGCAGCGTGGTCTCGACGTTGCCGAAGAAGAGCCGGCCCGAGAGCGGGAACAGCTCGACGGGCCCGCCCACCGCGACCGTGCCCGGATCGACCGGGTAGACGTCGTCCGTGTCCAGCACCAGGCGGAGCTGCAGGCTGCGTCCGGCCAGCACCTGATCGGCCACGAAGGCATCGAAGCCGTCCGCACCGGGCGCGCTGAGGGGCACCTGCACCTGCTTGGGAAAGGCGAGCTGCCCCTGGACGGCGACCTCGCTGCGCGTGAACTCGATGCGCTGCAGCGGCAGCACGCACTCGTTCGGAAGGCTGGCGAGGTCGACGCACGTGGTCCCGCCGACCCCGTCCAGGCCGACCAGGGCGAGCTCGCTCCGGAAGCCGAGCCGCTCGGCGGAGGTCGCGACGCTGACCACGATCGAGAGCGAGAGGTCGATCGCGGCGTCGGCCACGAAGTAGTGGCCGGCGTCGGCGCCCGTGATCGTCGGCGAGGCCGAGTTCAGCTGGAGCGTCTGGGCGGCGGCCGGTCCGGCCGCGATCGCGAGCCCCAGCGCGAGGGCGAGGAGCCAGGCGGGTTGGACGTGGTTGTTGCGCACGCCCCCTGTGTACCCCGGCAGCCGGGGCGCCGTCCTTATCGGATTCTGATCCTTCGGTGAGTTCGGCGCCGAGCGGAAAACGGCAAGGATTCCGGAAGCTTGGCGCGTGGGCCCGAGAGGGCCGGGGGCGTCGCGGTCAGCGCCCGCCGGGCCCCGGTCCCGCCTCGATCTCGCGCACCACGCGGAAGCCGATCTCGTCGCTCGGCGCCATCGGATAGACCCGCCAGCGGTTGGCTGCTCGGATCTCGCGCGGCGGCACCACCCAGGAGCCGCCGCGGATCACCTTCTGACCGCAGTCGCGGTAGACGTGGGGACGGCCGTCGCTCGGAACCCCTTCGTAGGAGCTGTGGTAGCAGTCGGCCGTCCACTCCCAGAGGTTCCCGAGCACGTCGTAGAGCCCGAAGGGATTGGCCGCCAGCCGGCCAACCGGCGCGGTGCTGTCGCCGTCCCAGGAGGCGTCGCACCCGCTGCAGTTGGCCCGGCCGGTGCCCGGCTCGTCGCCCCACCAGAAGCGCGTGACGGTGCCGCCGCGCGCCGCGTACTCCCACTCCGCCTCGGACGGCAGCCGGTAGCGCTGGCCGGTCTGCTCGCTCAGCCACAGGCCGTAGGCCAGCGCGTCCTGCCAGGTGGCGCTCACCACCGGGCGTCGGCCGCGCCCGAAGCCGCTGTCGTCCGGCACCGGATTGCCGGTCGCGCGGCAGAACTGCTCGTACTCGTCGAAGGTGACCTCGTAGCGGCCGATCGCGAAGGGGCGGGGGAACGTCACCTCGCGGGCCGGTCGCTCGTCGGGATCGCCGTCGCCCTGCAGGTCGCCCATCCGGAAGCGGCCCGCCGGGATCACCACCAGCTCGGGACCGGGCGTGCCGTCCGCGAGGCGGTCGCGGAAGACTTGCGGCGCAGGGAGCTCCTGCGCGCCGGCCCCTGACGCCAGCGCCGCGGTGACTGCCGAAGCCAGCAGCAGGATGCGCGGAGCCGCTCGTGCCGTACCGGACCGCCCGCCACTGACTCCACCGGGACGCCGAAGTGTCATCACCGCCAGCCCTCGTCGCCTCGCGTCGTGCCCGAGCTCCGTCTGCCGGGACCCATGGTAGCCCTGGGCGCGCGAGCCGGAGGTGGCCTCGATGGGGTGCGGGTGGCGCTCAAGCCGCGGGCTCGGCCCACCGATCGGGGGCGGTCCCGGCGGCGCCGCTTCGCCGCGGCGCGCCGTTCCCCGGGAGGAACCGTCGTGCGGCAGCTCCGACGCATCATGAGTCTGGCGATCGCAACCGTCTTTCTCGGACAGGCGACTGCGTGCGGAACGCTCTTCCATCCGGAACGCCGGGGGCAGGAGGCCGGCAAGCTCGACACCGACATCGTCCTGCTCGACGGCGTGGGGCTGCTGTTCTTCCTGGTGCCGGGCGTCGAGGTCTTCGAATCCGGCGCGGGCGGGAACATCACGGAGCGGCTGGCGGCGCTCCAGCGCGCGGCGCGCGGCGGAGTCGCGCTAGCTGTCTGACTTCGTTCGGCTTCGCCTCACTGCGCGCGCCCTGCGGGCGCTTGCAGGGGGCTTCTGCCGCACACGTTCTTAGGCGACGATCCCGATCTCGCGCGCGAGGCGCTCGGCCGCGTCGATCTGCTCGCGCCCCGCGCGGCGGTCGCCGGGAGCGCCGCGCGCCAGCAGCATGCGCCCGTAGTCGCGCCGCGCCCAGGCCTCGAAGGGGCGCGCGGCCATCCGCTGCTCGATCGCGAGGGCGTCTTCGAAGTGTTCCTCGGCGTCGTCCCAGCGCCGCGCGAGTGCCGCGAGCAGGCCCAGGTAGCGAGCCGCGGCTCCCGCCGCGAGCACCCCCGGAATCGCGACGTAGCGCTGCGCCCAGGGCGCCAGCCGGGCGTACACGTCCGCGCCGCGCTCGGCGTCGCCGAGCGCGGCGCAGGTCTCCGCCAGCAGCGCCAGGTTGTAGACGTAGTTGGAGTCGCGCCGTGGACCGCCCGCGCTCCCGATCAGCGCGGCGAGCTCGGCGCTCGCCAGCTCGGCGCGACCGCTCTCCGCGTAGCAGAGGGCGAGCGCGCTGCGCTTGTGGCCGTGCTCGAGCGACAGGCGGTGGTCGGCGCGGAGCCCGGGCTCGAGCTCGGCGAAGCGCCCCTGCAGGCGCCGCAGCACCAGCAGCGTCGAGTGGTGGCTCAGGTCGGCGATGTCGCGGTCGGCGTGGCGGCCCAGCTCGCGCGCGCGCCCCATCAATGCCTCGCCCGCTTCGAGGCGCCCCTGCCAGAGCGCCTGGGCAGCTCGAATGCGCAGCGTCGACCAGCGCAGCCCCGGCTGCCGCAGCGCCTCGGCGATCCGCTCGCAGGCGTGCAGCTCGCGCTCGATCCCGTCCGGCTCGGCGGCCTCGAGCTGCTCGGCCAGGCGCAGGTCGAGGCGGGCGAGGAACTCGCGCTCCGGATCGCCCAGCGCGCGGGCGAGCTGGAACAGCTCATCCGCCAGGGGGGCGCGCGCCTCCGGCGCGAGTCCGAACTGATGGAGGCGCTGGCGATACAGCACGTCCCAGAGCGCCGCGGGGTCGTCGAGGCGGCGGGCCATCTGCTCGGCCTGCTGCGACAGCGCGCGCCCGCGTTCGGCCTCGTCGCCCCAGAACAGCTCGGAGCCGAGCACCGCCAGCAGCCGGGCGCGCGCGCCACTGTCGGTGGCCGGCAGCAGGTCGAGCGCCGCCTCGGCCAGCTCGATCCGCTCGGGCACGGCCGCCAGCACGTTGCCCCCGATCTTGTACTCGGACATCCGGAATGCCGTCGCGGCCACGGCCGCGGCATCGCGCTGGTGTCGCGCCAGGGCAGCGCAGCGGCGCAGCTCGCGGGCCGCACCGCCGGGATCGCCCGTGCGGTAGCGCGCCTCGGCCAGCCCCAGCAGGAGCCGCGGCCCGAGCGGCGTGTCGAGCCGGCCGGCCGCTTCGAGCGCTGCGAGCGCGCGCTCGTAGTGACGCCGGGCCTCCTCGAAGGCGAGCGACGCCATGGCCTGCGCGCCCGCGCGCTCGGCGTACTCGACGGCCTTCTCGCGGTCGCCGCCGACGGCGGCCTCGCAGAAGTGACGGGCCAGCTCCGAGACGTGCTCACCCGCGATCGGCATCGCGAGGTCCGACGGCGCGAGCGCCTCTGGGGCAACCAGGGCCTCGAGCGCGTGTCCCGCGCCGCGGTGCAGGCGCACGCGCTCCGCGGTCGAGAGGCTCTCGTAGAGCGTCTCGGCGAACAGCACGTGCGAGAAGCGCAGCCGGCCCGGCTGGCCGGCGACCGGCGCGAGCACGGCGGCGCGCTCGGCCTGCGCCAGCGTCGCGAGCACGGCGTCCTCGCCCTGCGCGCAGACGCGGGCGAGGATGCCCACCGCGAACTCGCGGCCGATCACCGCCGCGGCCGAGAGCAGCTCGCGACACGGCTCGGGCAGCGCGGCGAGCCGGCGGCCGATCACCTGGCGCACGCCCTCGGGCACCTCGCCGTCCCAGGCCGCGCCCTCCCACGGCTCGTCGCGCTCCTGCAGCCACTGGAGCAGCTCGAGCAGGAACAGCGGGTTGCCCTCGGTGCGCTGGTGGAGCTTCTCGACGACGCTGTCGGAGGGCTCGAAGCCCGCGACGCGCGTCACGAAGCGGCGGATGCACCCGGCCGTGAGACCGCGCAGGAAGATCGTGCGCTTGCGGTGCTGCGAGCGCGCCAGCTCGGCGAGCGAGCGCGTCAGCGGGTCGGTCGCCGCCAGCCCGACGTCGCGGTACGTCGCGACCAGGAGCACGGGCGAGTCGCCCAGCTCGGGGGCCAGGAACTCGAGCAGCCGGAGCGACGGCTCGTCGGCGCTCTGCAGGTCGTCGACGAGCAGCACGAGCGGCCGCGTCCGCGCGGCGGCGCGGAGCAGACGGGCCGCGCCGTCGAACAGGCGCACCCGCGCCTGCTCCGGCTCGCGCCGCTCCGCGGCCGGCAGCTCGGGCAGCCCCGCGCGAACGTCGGGAACGATCTCGGCCAGGTCCGGCAGCCCCGGACCCAGCTCGGCCTCGAGACCGTCGAGCCCGCGCTCGGCGAGCACCGCGCGCAGGATCTGGACCCAGGGCCAGAAGGCGGGGCCGCCCTCGCCCTCGTAGCAGCGACCCCAGTGCACGGCGGCGCCGCGCTCCGCGGCCAGGGCCGCGATCTCCTCGGCCAGCCGCGTCTTGCCGATGCCCGGCTCGCCCGCGAGCAGCAGCACCCGGCCGCGGCCCGCCATGGCGCCGAGCAGCGCGTCGCGCGCCAGCCCCAGCTCGCGCTCGCGACAGACCAGGCCCGGCTCGGCGGCCTCGGGCGGCGCCTCGGCGGGCTCCTCCAGCGCGACGGGCACCCCGATCCGATAGCCGCGGCCGCGCACGGTACACAGCATCTCGGGCCGGCCCGGCGGCTCGCCGAGGGCGTCGCGGGCAAAGCTCACGGCCCGGGTGAGCGAGCTCTCGCCAGTCGCCACGCCCGGCCAGACGGCGTCGAGCAGCTCCGACTTGGTGACGGTGCGGTCGCGGTTCTCGAGCAGGAACAGCAGCAGCTCGAGCACCTTGGGCTGCACCTCGACCCGCTCGCCGGCCCGCCGCAGCTCGAACCGGTCGGCGTCGAGGACGCAGTCGCGGAAGCGGAAGCGCATCGCCCGGGCCGGCCCCTTTTTTTTCTTAAGCGAACGATACGCCCCCGGTAAGGATCCGGCCTCCGTCCCCGCGTAGCCTGGACGCCGCATCACCAACCGGGAGGACTCGAGATGCGGATCGCGCGAGACGTGACGGAGCTGGTGGGGGGGACGCCCCTCGTGCGCCTGGACCGGGTCTGCGACGGCGTTCCGGCCGAGATCGTCGCCAAGCTCGAGAGCCGCAACCCCGCCAACAGCGTCAAGGACCGCATCGGGCTGGCGATGATCGAGGCCGCCGAGCGCGACGGCCGGATCGAGCCGGGCCGGAGCGTGCTGGTGGAGCCGACCTCGGGGAACACCGGCATCGCGCTGGCCCTGGTGGCGGCGGTCAAGGGCTACGCGTGCGTGCTCGTGATGCCCGAGAGCTTCAGCCCCGAGCGCCGCGTGACGCTGCGCGCCTTCGGCGCGCGCCTGGTGCTGACGCCGGCGTCGCGCGGCATGCGCGGCGCCGTCGAGACGGCCGCGCAGCTCGCGCGCGAGATCCCGCACGCGTTCGTCCCGCAGCAGTTCGACAACCCCGCCAACCCGGCCGTGCACCGCGACACGACGGCGGTCGAGATCTGGGACGACACCGACGGCCGGGTCGACGCGCTGGTGGCCGGCGTCGGCACGGGCGGCACCGTGACGGGCGTCGCGCAGACCCTGAAGCAGCGCAAGCCGGCGTTCGAGGCCGTCGCGGTGGAGCCCGAGCGCAGCCCCGTGCTCTCGGGCGGTGAGCCCGGCCGCACGCGCATCCAGGGCATCGGCGCCGGGTTCGTGCCCGGGGTGCTCGAGTCGGAGCTGCTCGATGCCGTCGTGACCGTGAGCGACGAGGAGGCGATCGAGATGTCGCGGCGGCTGGCGCGCGAGGAGGGGCTGCTGTGCGGCATCTCGGCGGGCGCGAACGTCGCGGCCTCGATCCGCTACGCGCGCCGGCCCGCCAACCGGGGCAAGCTGATCGTGACGATCATCCCCGACTTCGGCGAGCGCTACCTGCAGACGGTGCTGTTCGACCACTGCCGCTACGAGGGGAGCGACGCCCTCCCGGGTCGTTGCGTGCCGGCGGCGGCGCGGGAGTACGCCGCGGCGGCCTCGTGAGGCTGCACGACCGGCCGCTCTCGCCCTTCGGGTCGCGCTGCCGGATCCAGATCTACGCCAAGGGCCTGGACGTCGAGCGGGTGCCCGTGCCCTTCCCGAACCCGGAGAGCTTCCTGCTCCTGAACCCGATCGGACGGGTCCCGGCGCTGGAGGTGGAGGGGGCGGTGCTGCCGGAGTCCCAGGTCATCTGCGAGTACCTGGAGGCCCGCTTCCCGGAGCCGCCGCTGCTGCCGCGGGCGCCGCTCGACCGGGCGCGGGCAACGCTGCTGGCGCGCTTTGCCGACCTCTACCTGCTGCCGCTGGTCGCCTCGCTCGCGGAGACGCGGCCGAGCGGCCCGAGCGAGCTGGCCGCGCGCATCGAGCAGCTCGACGCGCTGCTGGCGGCCGGGCCGTACGCGGCGGGGGACGCGCTCTCGCTGGCCGACTGTGCCCTGGCCCCGTGCTTCTTCTTCGTGGCGCGCCTGGCGCCCGCCGCGCTGCGACCGGGCACCCGGGTGGCGTGCTGGTGGGAGACGGTGCAGCAGCACCCCGCCGTGGCGCGCGTGCTCGGCGAGATGGCGCACGCGTTCGCCCGGCTCGCCGACACCGCAACGCAGAGCGAGACGGCAGGCCCGCAGCGGTCGGACGAGCCGGGTCGCTTCCTCACGAAGTACGTCTGCCGCAAGCTGGTGGACCGCATGCGCGAGGCCCAGCGCCGCGGGCCCTGCGGCGGGAGCCGCTGCGCCGCGACCGTGATGTTCGTGGACGTGCACGGCTACAGCGCGCTGGCGGAGCGGACCGACCCCGGCCGCACAATGGAGATCCTGAACCGCAACCTCGGTACCGTGATCGACACGGTGTTCCGCCACGACGGCGCCGTGCTCCAGATCCTGGGCGACGGCGTGATGGTCGTGTTCGGCGTCCACACGCGTCGCGACGACGACGTGCTGCGCGCGGCCCGCGCGGCGAGCGAGATCCACGCCCGCCTCGCGACGCTCCAGGCGGGCCGGCCCGCGGACGAGCGCATCGGCGTCGCCATCGGGATCGACGCGGGCGAGGTCGTGTGCGGCAACGTCGGCCATCGCGAGCGGCTCGAGTTCGCCGTGGTCGGCGACGCGGTGAACGTGGCCGCCCGCATCCAGGGCCTGGCGCGCTCGGGCGAAACGCTCGTGACGCCGGCCGTCGCCGAGGCGGCCCGCCCGGAGTTCGCGGTCGAGAGCCTCGAGGAGACGCTGGTGAAGGGCCGCTCGCGCCCGGTCCGGATCTGCTCTCTCGGCCGACGAAAGCGCGAGGGATGACGAGCACTTGGCTCCGCGGCCCCGCGCGCCCACGCCGCGACGGCCGCCGCGAGGTGTATCCGCCGAGGCCGGCTCGGCGTATCCTCCCGGATCATGCCGGAGGCCCCGGACCGCAGGCTCGCGGCGATCCTGTTCACGGACGTCGTCGGCTACTCGGCGCTCATGGCCACCGACGAGGAGCGCGGGCTCGAGGTCCGCGCGCGCCACCGCGCGCTGGTCGCGCCGCTGGTGGAGCGCTTCCGGGGCGAGTCGATCGAGCTGCGCGGCGACGAGTGCCTGTCGGTGTTCCCGAGCGCGCTCGACGCCGTGCAGTGCGCGCTGGCCCTGCTGGACGCGGTGGAGCGCGAGCCCGACCTCGACCTGCACCTGGGCATCCACGCGGGCGACGTGGTCCGGGTGGGCGACGAGGTGTCGGGCGACGGCGTGAACGTGGCGCGGCGGCTGTGTGCGCTCACCGAGGGCGGCGGCCTGTGCGTCTCGGGGGAGGTGCGTCAGGCGGTCCGCAACCAGCCGGAGGTCGAGGCGCGGGCGCTCGGGGCGCGCGAGCTCAAGAACGTCGGGCGGCCGGTGGAGGTGTTCGCGCTGGGTCCTCGCGGACGGGTGCGGCCCGAGGCGCTCCCGTCGCCGCCCGAGACGCGCCGGCGTCGCGTCCGCCAGGTCGCGGCGGCGGCGCTGCTCGTGCTGGCCGGAGCAGCCGGCCTGTGGGCGACGCTCCAGGGCGCCCCGGCCGCGCGCCCGCCGATCGGCTCCATCGCGGTGCTGCCGCTCGAGAACCTGACCGGCGACCCCGATCAGGAGTACTTCGCCGAGGGCATGACCGAGGCGCTGATCACCAGCCTCGCGCGCATCGGCGCGCTGCGCGTGACCTCGCGAACCACCGTGCTCCGGTTCAAGGACACCGGGCTCTCGCTGCCCGAGATCGCCCGCGAGCTCGACGTCGACGCACTGATCGAGGGCAGCATCCTGCGCGACGGCGGCCGCGTGCGCATCACCACGCAGCTGATCGACGCGCGCGACGACGAGCACCTGTGGGCGGAGCAGTTCGACCGCGAGGTGCGCGACGTGCTGTCGCTCCAGAGCGAGGTGGCGCGTGGGGTCGCGCGCATGGTCGAGGCGCAGCTCACGCCCCGCGAGGCGGAGAAGCTCGCCGCGCGCGGACCCGTGGTGCCCGAAGCGCACGAGGCGTACCTGAAGGGCATCTACTTCGCGAACAAGCACACGCCACCCGCCGCGCTGCGCGCGCGCGCCCACTTCGAAGAGGCGATGCGACTCGACCCGAGCTATCCGCTCGGCTACGCAGGACTCGCCGATACGCTCTCGTGCTCACCGATGCACACCTGGGTGATCGCGGGCGAGGGAGAGGACGCGCTGCCCACCGCGGTGATGGACCTGGCCTGGGAGCTGGCCCACCGCGCGATCGAGCTCGACCGCGACCTGGCCGAGGCGCAGACCGCGCTCGGCCTGGTGCGCATGTTCCGGAGCTGGGACTGGGACGGGGCGTTCGAAGCCTTCGACCTGGCCGTGGAGACGAGCCCCAGCTACGAGTTCGCGCGCCGCGGACGCGCCTACGCGCTCGCCTACCAGGGCCGCTTCGAAGAGGCGCGCCGCGACATGGACCACGCGCTCGAGGTCGACCCGCTGAACGCGCAGGTCACACACCTGGCCGGCCTCGTCTACGAGTGGCTCGGCGAGACGGAGCGGGCCGTCGCGCTCTACCGGGAGTCGACCGCGCTCGACGCCGTCAACCCCAACGGCGGGCACTCGCTCGGCATGCTCCGCTGCAAGCAGGGGGCCGTGGACGAGGGACTGGCGCTGCTCGCCGAGGCGCGTGAGGTCTCTCACGACGACCCGCTCGTGGTGGGCGACCTCGGCTGGTGCCACGCGCGCGGCGGCGACACCGACCGGGCGCGCGCGCTGCTGGCCGAGCTGGGCGCGCGCGCCGCCGCGGAGTGGGTCTCGCCGATCGCGCTCGCGCGCATCCACGCGGGGCTCGGCGAGTACGACCAGACGCTGGTGCAGCTCGAGCGCGCCTACGCGATGGGCGCCTACCGCCTCGTCGAGCTGGGCGTGGACGACCGCTGGGACCCGATGCGCGCCGACCCGCGCTTCCGCGAGCTGCTGCGCAAGATCGGGCTGGCGGAGCGGCGCGCCGAGGCGATCTAGGCGACCCGCGCGATTGACACCCGGCGCAACTTGGGTGTAGAAGGCGAGTGTGGGGACCTGCGGAGCGCCCCCGTGTTCCACCCGTTCCGGCCGCTTCTGCTCGGACCGATCCTCTTCGCCTTCGCGACGGCGGCAGGCGCCGTCGCGCCCGCGCTGGTGGCTTATCAGGGGCTCTTGACGAACGTTCGCGGCGACCCGCTCTCCGGGCCCGTGCAGATCGAGATCGGGAT
>JASJBO010000002.1 GCA_030066475.1 Myxococcota bacterium | reverse complement strand
GCGCCACACGGCACCAGCCCTCTCCCCCACCCGTCCACCCATAGCTTACGATGCCGTGGGTGGACGGGTGGGGGAGAGGGCCGGAACCGCACAGCGCCGAAGGCGCCCTAGAAGAATCGCGCCCTAGAAAACTCCCCCTAACTCCAAGGGAACGGCGAGTTGCTGGTCGGGTGCAGCTTGCCCTCGGCGTAGCGCGAGAAGCGGAAGGGCTTCAAGAGCTCGCTCTCGCCGTTCAGCATCTCGCCGGCGACCAGCTTGCCGACGCCGATCATCTTGTAGCCGTGGTTCGAGTCGGCGATGACCCGCACGTTCTGCCGGAAGGTGTCGAACACCGGGAAGGAGTCCGGCGTAAAACAGCCAAGCCCCCCCGAGGGCTCCTTCTTGAACTTGCCGATCTGGCCTTCGAAGCGCTTCTGGCAGAAGGCCAGCGCCGAGCACCACATGTGGGCGAAGTCGTCGCCGACGATGAAGTCCGGGCTGTCGACGCCGTAGGGGTCGACCGCGACCTGATCGGTCGGGGTCTCGACCTTGTAGGGCATGGCCCCGCCCTGGATGCCGTTGAAGTGGAAGTCGGGCTTGTAATAGATGCCCCACATCTCCTCGGTGATCAGCGAGCCATCGACGTCGGAGTGGAGCGGCACGTCGGTATCGACGTGGATGACCGGCGGCATGCCGCCGTCGTTGGTCTTCTGGAAGTCCGGGTCGACGCCGAGCACGCCTTCCTCCAGGCACCAGTAGCGCCACATGGGGATGTCGCGGTGCAGCTGGCCGTCCTTGCCCAGGATGTCGACGGTCTTGGGCAGCTCCAGCATGTCCCAGATGTGCCGCGCCCAGGGGCCGACGCCGACCACCACCTGCTCGCACTCGATGCGGCCCTTGTTGGTGACGGCGGCGGTGACGGCGTCCGAGTTGTGGCCGTACTCGAAGCCGGTGACCTCGACGCCGGTCATGATGCGCACGCCCAGGTCCTCGGCCTTCTTGGCGAGGCCGTAGATGGCGGCGGTGTTGTTGGCGTAGCCGCCCTTCTTCTCGTGCAGCACCGAGGTGATGCCCTTGGCCTGCCAGTCGTGGAACAGGCCCTTCATGTAGGCAAGCGAGTCCTTCTCGCCCTCGATGAAGGCCGACTCGTAGCCGATCGCCTTCTGCTGCTCGTAGATCGAGGCGACGTCGGCGTGCATGGCCTCCGGGCTGATCTGCATGTAGCCGACCGGGTGGTAGGAGAAGGCTTTCGGGTCGCTCTCCCAGACCTCGACCGAGTGGGCCATCAGCTCGCGCATGGCCGGCTGGTAGTAGTTGTTGCGCACCACGCCGCAGGCGATGCCGCTGGCCCCGGCGGCGATCGCGGTCTTGTCGACGACCAGGATGTCCCGGCCGGCGCTCTGGCCCTTGGCCTCCTGCTCGGCCGCGAGGTGCCAGGCGGTCGACAGGCCGTGAATGCCGGCGCCGATGATGACGGTCTTGACGTGACTGGGCAGGGCCATGGCTGCGATCTCCCGAACGGGTCGTCGGAACAAAGGCGCATAGAAATAGCCGAGCGCCAGCGCGGCGCTTTGCGCCCAACCGACGCCCAATAGCCGCTGACCGACAGGGCAGGGACCGAGTCGGGCCCGGAACCGGAGGCGACGCAATCCACCCGCATTGGCCGTGGGACTGATGCACGTCCTGGCCATAATTCCGAGGGTCCTGGACCGAGGGTCCTGGACAATGAGGTTTGGCATTATTGGGAATTCGCCGGCGGGGGCGGGGTGGTCGTGCCTTTCTTCCGGCCGGTCCTGGCAACGCCCATCTTGGTCCAGTCGATCTGCCGCGTGATCTGCGTCCCGCGCGGCCGCAAGGCCATGAAGGTCTCGTAGTTACGATACAGGATCCCCTCCAGGATCGCGCCGGACAGACCTAGGCCTCTGAGCTGTCTGTCGGGGAGGAAATCGACCTCGTAAGAGGATGTCGCGAGCATGCTCAGGTAGGCCCGGAACCGCACGCTCATCCAGGCCGGCGTCTTGCGCGGATGCTCGGTGACGACCAGGTCCGTGCCGAACATGAATCGGTCGGGATACTTCTCGAATAGCCGCTTGAACTTCCCTGGTTTGCGCGAAATGCGCTTGAGCCCGGGGATCAGGAAGTTGTCGTGACCGAAGCTGATGTCCGAGTAGAGGTTGGGGAAGGTGTCCAGAAACTCCTGCAGGCGGGAATCCTTGATCGACGAGAGGATGAAGTGCGGGGCGATGATCTTGAGATCCGGGAAGCCGGTGAGGACGGCGATGAACTCCTCTGCGAAGCCGGGCTTGAAGGGATTCACGTGGTACATGACCGGCACGAAGTTTGCCTGGCACCAAGCGTAGAAGGAGAGCATCCGGGGATCATCCATGGCCATCGAATGGAACAGATATTCGTTGGTCCGTTCGTCGATGTAGCCATGGCCCAGGTACAGCTTGATGCCCTTGGCGCCCTGTGCCATCAGCCGCCGGGCTTTGTCGAGATTTTCCGGATCCCTCGGATCGATGGTCGGCCAGGCCTCGAAGCGTCCCGGCTCCGCCGCGGCGATCCCGACGATGGCGGCGTTGTTCTCGTCGTAGCGGGTAAACCCGTCCTTGGGCCGCAGCGTAATGGTGAAGCGCGCGCTTCCCATAAGAAGGGTCTTCGAGATCCCCAGTTCGTCCATTACGGACTTGAGCTTGGCGACCTCGCGGGACGACTGGATATGTTCGTGCGCGTTCACGATGAGCCGACGGGACATCGCCCGCTGGAGGGTTGCGTTGCCGAGCCGGGTCTCGGCGACCTCGACGGCCGTGCCGATTCGCCCCGGCGGGGCTTGGTGTCGATGCGGGCCCTGCGCCGCCAGGAGCGACGGCGTACAGAGGATACAGAGGTATGCCACGAGACCGGCAATCGTGGCGGCCCGGGAGGTCCGCCCCGAGGGGCTGCGATCTTGCGGGAGGACCGGGATGCTGGAACAGGAGAGCATGGGCCTTCTACCTGCCTCTTCGGTTGCAGAGTCCGCCGAACCTATAAATAGCGTAATTCCGGCGGTCGCTCTCCTTTCCGTGGCCCTTTGGGGCATGCCTTATGACCCCGCATCCTAGGCCCAGGAGAGCGACCGCCGGAATTACGCTATGTATGAGCCGCCGTAGGCTGCGGAGCGGACCTTCAAAACAGGCGGGCGGGCCGAATGCAACCCGCCGGCCCCTGTATTTGGAGGGCCGTCATCCATTCCACCTTCTGTCCAAAAAAAAGCCGCATCGACGAGTTCTGACCAATTGCTAAGAAAAGACTAAGAGTGCAATATTGGCCTAGGGAGTTTTGACCAAACTGTATCTGCTCTCCGGCAACGCGTCAGCGTTGGCGGAGACGGAGAATCCGGTTCGGCCCTGGGGGAAACTTGGCCGAATCGGAGCGGTTTGGTCCAAGTCACCGCTAACCGGAGATGAAGTCAAATGAAGAACAAAACGCAAATCCGCAAAAAGCGGATGGTTCTGCTTGTGTCCGCGTCGGCCTTGGTGATGTCGATCCAGGCCGCTCCAGTCCATCTCGATTGGGATGCCGTCTCATTGGCGCTGCAGAGCGCCACCGCCGAAGCCGGCGGCGGTCGCGACGCCATCGCGCGCCGTCGGGCGCTCGCAGCGCTCGGCCTCGACGATTCGGATATCTACCAGACGCCTCTGTTGTCGACCTTGAGCCAGGTTGCTGAAAGGGGTGGCGGTGGCTCTGGCGGTGGGTCCGGCGGCGGTGGTAGCGGCGGCGGCTCCGGCGGCGGCTCCGGCGGTGGGTCCGGCGGTGGTTCCGGCGGCGGCTCCGGCGGCGGCTCCGGGGGCGGCTCCGGCGGTGGCTCCGGCGGCGGCGAAGGAGAGGGTGAAGGCGAAGGCGAAGGCGAAGGCGAAGGTGAAGGCGAAGGCGAAGGCGAGGGCGAGGGAGAAGGCGAAGGCGAGGGAGAAGGCGAAGGCGAGGGCGAAGGCGAGGGTGAAGGTGAGCTCTTCTTCCCGCTCTGCATCACCGAGGTCGTCACGGACCCGCGCAGCGACTGGAACGATCCAGCGACCGTGGAGGAGCCCGATCGCGTGCCGTTCGACGAGACGCCGGGCGCCGGCTTCGCCGATGCGGAGGACGAGTACATCGAGATCCGCCACGTCGGCGACTCGACGCTGAATCTGCTCGGAGTCGGCCTGCGGATGACCGACTCGGAGCCCGAGGTCTACGCGCTCGGCAGCGCGATCCTCGGCGGCGACACGGTCGAGCGCTACTCGCCGGGCTCGTCGGCCGGCATCTTCAACCCGGGTGGCGTGGTCGTGATCGGCAACCCGCCGGGCGAGCTCGAAGACGACGTCTTCCTCGAGATCCTGGCGCTGGTGGGTCCGCTCGGGAACCTCGAGGTGGGCGGCAACACGGTGCTGCGCAACTTCGAGGCCGACGACGACCGCGACGGCCGCGTCGACGAGGATCCCGACGACCTGGTCGACAACGACGGTGACGGGCTGGTCGACGAGGACGGCCCCGGCATCGACCCGATCCGCGACGGCGCTCCGGCCGCCGGGGCGACGGGCGCCTCGACCGGCGCGGCCGACGAGGCGCTGCACCGCATCGCCCGGTTCGCCGTGGACTTCCGCGACTTCCAGCGCGGAGCGGGCACGCCCGGCCTGGCGCCGTCGCTCGGGGCCGCGCTGCGCATCAACGAGATCGTCACCGACCCGCAGCGCGACTGGAACGACAGCGTGGGGCCGGCCGGGCTGCCCTTCGACGCACTGCCCGGCACCGGCGCCGTCGACGCGGGCGACGAGTACATCGAGATCGAGAACGTCGGCCCGGTCACGGTGCGCGTGCGCGACTTCGTGCTGCGCATGACCGACGGCACGCCGGTCTCCTACCGGATCGGCAGCGGCGCCGCGGGCGTGGTGGAGCGGGCCAGCCAGGGCGACATCGACGCGCTGCCGCCGGGCGCCGTGCTCGTGATCGGCAATCCGCCGGGTGAGCTGGACGACTCGGTGCTGGTCGAGATCGTCGACCCGTGCCTGGGTCCGATCGACTCGGTCGAGGTCGGCGGCAACAGCGCCGCCACGAACTTCGGCGAGGACGACGACCGCGACGGGCGGATCGACGAGGACCCGCTCGCCGACGACACCGACGAGGACGCGGACGGCCTCGACGGCGAGGACGGCTTCGGGCTCGACCCGGTCTCGGATGGGGCGCCCGCGCCGGGCCAGGACGGTGCCGCCACCGGCATCGCCGACGAGGCGCTGCAGCGCGTGGGTCTGACTGGCAACGACATCGCCGACTTCGTGCGCGGTCCGGGGGATCCGGGGTCATGAGGGGCGCCGACGTGAGGACGCGATCGATCGCGGCCGTGGCGCTGCTGGCGCTCTGCGCGGCGGCGCTACCCGCCGCCGCCCAGCTCACGGCGCCGCCGCGGGTCGAGTCCGTGCGCTTCGCCGTGCAGCCGGTCGCCGGCGATGCGGCGGTGTCGTTCGCCGCGACTGCGAGCGACGACTTCGTGGTCGAATCGGTCCGCTTCTCGGTGATCGGCATCGGCGCCAGCGATCTGCTGGTGCTGACCGGTGCGGTCGCCGCCACCCGCGTGCCCGGCCGCCTGGCCGGCAGCGCCGAAGCACTCGCGGCGTCGGGTGCCGCCTTCGTCGAGGTCGAGGGCGCTTCCGCCGCGCTGGCC
Source organism: Myxococcota bacterium (assembly GCA_030066475.1). The sequence continues at coordinate 40,303 of JASJBO010000002.1, read as the reverse complement.
GGCGCAGGCACCTGGGTGCTGCCGCTCGACCTCGGTGGCCCGCTGCCGGCCGACGGCCTGTTCGTGGTGACCGCGATCGCCAGCGACGACGAGGGCAACGACTCGGCGCCCGCCACGCGCGTGCTCTCGGTCGACGCCGCGGCGCCGCGCGACCTCGCGATCGAGCTGAACGCCATCGCCGGACCGGCGCCGCTGCTGGGCGTGTCCGTCACCAGCGAGGCCCCGGACCTGCGCGCGGTGCAGGTGGACGTGGCGCTCGTCTCGGCGCGCATCCTGCGGGAGCGGCAGGGCCGCCTGGCTGCCACCACCAACCTGGTGGGCGAACCGTCCCGCCGCCTGGTCGTGCCGGGCACCGCGCCGCACCAGGTCGAGGCGTCGTTCGCAGTGACCGGCGCCCCCAATCTGCCGGCCGACGGCATCGCCGTGGTGCGCGCGACCGGCATCGACGCCAGCGGCAACCGCGGCGCCACGAGCCGGGTGTTCTTCGTCGAGGAAGAGCTCGACGTCACGGTGGTCGAACTCGAGGTCGCGCCGTCGGTGCTGACGCTCACGCACTTCGGCGAGGGCCCCATCCTCGAGGTGCGCGGCGTGCTGGCGGATGGCAGCCGGATCGACCTGAGCGGACCGGCCGCGGGCACGACCTACGAGGTGGAGCCCAATGCCGTGACCGTCGTCGAGGAGGAGGGGGAGGAGAAGGAGATCCCGTACTCGACCGTAGCCGAGGTCGACGCCAGCGGGCAGGTGTTCGCGCTGCTCGAGGGCTCCACCACCCTCACGGTGCGCAACGGCGACGTGTCGCGGGACGTGCCCATCACGGTGAACGCGTTCGCCGTGCCCGCGGCCATCCGCATCGCGCCGGAGGGGCTCGTGGTGCCGCGCGTCGGCGATTCCGTGCAGCTCGCGGTGACGGCCGAGTTCGAGCGCTTCGACCCGGAGTCGCCCGCGACGCCGGGCCAGGACCTGACGGCCGCGATCACCGGGACCACCTACGAGACCAGCGACGCCGACGTCGTGACGGTGGGTCCCGACGGCCTGCTCACCGCGACCGGCGTCGGGCTCGCGACCGTGAGTGCGCGCAACCGGGTGGCGCCCACCCTGGTCGGCTTCCTCGAAGTCGAGGTGCGCGACGGCGCGCCGAGCATCGCCATCCGCGCGGATCAGGAAGCGGTGGCCGAGGGCCTGACCGTCGCCGTCAGCGCCGACGCCGAGGACGACATCGGCCCCGCCGGTCTCGACTTCGTGCGCTTCCTGGTGGACGGCAACCCGGTGTCCGTGGACCCGGCGGCGCCCTACCACTCGCAGATCCAGGCGCCGGAAGGCGGCGCGGGGCTCGTCCTCCGCGTCACCGCGGTGGCGGTGGACCGGCTCGGCAACGAGGCGACCTCGAACGAGCTGCTGGTCACGGTGCTCGCGCCCCGCGACGTCACGAGCCCGACCCTCGAGATCGTTTCACCCCAGACCGAGACGCAGCTCGGGCCCGAGGAGGAGTGGATCGGCTTCGAGCCCTCGATCCTGCGCGTGACCGAGGGCGGCAGCGTGCTGCTGGCGGCCGACGCCGCGTCCGACGTCTCCGAGGTGGAGTTCATCGTGGACGGCGCGCCCGTGGCCCGCGACGGGACGGCGCGCGAGGTCGCGAAGCTGGACGAGGAGGGCGAGCGGGTCACCGTGTTCCCGCGCGTGTTCGAGGCCCGCTTTGCCGCGCCCGAGGTGCCGAGCGCCGGTCGCACCTTCGCCGTGACGGCGCGCGGCTTCGACGCCAGCGGCAACGTGGGCATCGCGCCCGCCGCCCTGCTGCGCGTGGTGGACGACCAGCGTCCGTCGATCTCGATGGCGTCACCGCGCGACGGCCAGGGCGTGCCGGCGGGCGAGGACCTCGTCGTGAGGGCTTCGATCTTCGACGACCTGCTGCGCCTGGGGACCCGCGCCCGCGTGTTCGTGAGCCCCGACGCGGTGATCGGGCCGGACGACCTGATCTCGGAGACGGTGCTCACCACGGCCGAGTCGACAGCGGGCAGCGGCATCGTGACCGCGTCCTTCCCCGTGCCCGAGACGCCGGTGGGCGCCGACTTCTTCGTGCGCGTCGAGGCGCAGGACAGCAAGGGCCAGCTCGAGCTGGGTCCGGTGCTGCGCGTGGTGGCGGTGGCCGAGCAGCCGCCCAGCGTGGAGATCACGGCGCCGGTCTCCGGCAGCGAGGTGACCGAGGGCGACGAGGTGCTGGTCGAAGCCCTTGCGCAGGACGATCGGCGCGTGGCGCGCGTGGACTTCCTGGTGGACGGCAGCTTCTTCCTGAGCGACTACACCGCGCCCTACGCCTTCCCCTTCGTGGTTCCGCTCGGGCGCGCGGGCACCACGCTCGCGATCGCGGCCGTCGCCTACGACGACGCGGGCAACGCCACGCCGGTGACCGAGCGCCCCGAGTCGATCGTGGGCGTCGTGGCCGATACCACCCCGCCCTCGGTCTCGTTCGCCGACCCCGACCCGCTGAGCGCGCAGTCCGAGAGCCAGAGCCTGCTGATCTCAGTGGCCGGCCGCGACGACACGCGCGTGGTGCGCGTCGAGATCGAGGTGGACGGCGTCCCGCGCTTCACGATCGACCAGCCGGGGGTCGTGAGCGCGCTCACCAACAGCTTCTTCAGCTCGGTGGTGCTGCCCGCCGAAGAGCTCACGGCCCGGCCCGAGCCGCTGCGCCTGGTGGCCGAGGCCTTCGACGCCGCAGGCAACAGCGCCCGCACCGACGAGCTGCTGGTCGACGTCGTGGGCGATGCGCCGCCCGCGGTCACGGCCTTCACCTCGTCCGGCGGCGCGGCCAACCGCGTCGTGCGCGGCCGCGACTTCGACGTCTTCGTCGAGGCCAGCGACGACGTGGGCGTGCGCGAGGTGCGGGTCACGGGCGGCGGCTTCGACGCCAGCGACGACCTGGCGCCCTTCCGCCTGACCGTGCCCGGCGTGGCGTCCGTGCAGACGCTGACCCTCATGGCGGTGGCCGTGGACACCGCCGGCCAGCCCTCGGCGCCGGTGACGCTCGACGTCGAGATCGCGGCCGACACCGAGGCCCCGCGCCTGTCGATCCTGACCCCGCGCCCGGGCGAGACGCTGTTCAGCGGCGAGTCGCGGCAGCTCGTGGCCTCGGGGCAGGACGACGTAGCGATCGTCGCCGTCGACTTCGCGCTGCTCGCGGACGGCGCGGTAGTCCGGAGCTTCGACGGCATCGCCCCCGAGCCCGAGCTCGACGGCGGCGTGTTCCAGCGCTTCGAGGCCCCGGCCCTGGTGTTCGACGACTCGCTGGTGGGCCTCGACGTCGAGCTGCGCGCCACCGCGCGCGACGCGTCCGGCAACACCACCGAGGACACCATCGACCTCACGGTGGTCGAGGACGCACCGCCCGTGGTCGCCATCGCCTTCCCGCGGCCCGGCGAGAGCTTCGTCGAAGGGGAGCTGCTCCAGCTCGAGGCGACCGCCAGCGACGACGTGGCGATCGTCCGCGCCACGCCGCTCTCGGGCGGCACGCCGCTCACCGACCTCGAGCTCGCCGATCCGAGCGGCCTCGACCTCTCGCAGCCGCTCCGCTTCGAGGCGCCGGCGCCGCTCGCGTCCGACCCGGAGCCCACCCTGGCCGTCGAGGTCGAGGACAGCACGGGGCAGACCGCCCTGGCCAGCGTCGCGCTGACGGTCATCGAGGATCCGAACCCGCCCACGGTCGAGATCTCGAGCCCGGAGACCGGCCTGCGGGTGTTCGAGAACGACGCGTTCCACATCGTGGTCGAGACCGAGGACGACCTGCGCACCGCGGGCGTCACCTTCCTCGTGAACGGCGAGGCGGTGGCCACCGAGCTCGAGCCCTTCGAGGGGCCCGTGCTCGAGGTGACCAAGATCCCCAACTCCGAGTCGTTCGGCGACCTGGCGATCGGGCAGGTGTCGCGGGCGCGCTTCCGGCTGTTCTTCGAGGTGCCGCAGGACGTCGAGGGCGGGGACGGGGATCCGCTGCGGATCGTCGCGCGCGCCTTCGACCCGGCCGGCAACCAGACCGACTCGACGCCGGTGCTGGTGGACATCCTGCCCGACATCGAGCCGCCGAGCGTCGTGATCTTCGAGCCGCGCGCGAGCGAGCGGTCGGTCACGGGCAGCCGCACGTTCAGCGTGGCGGTGCGCGCCTTCGACAACGTCGACGAGGAAGAGGATCTGGCGGAGCGCGTCGAGATCGAGGTGTCGGGTCCCCACGTGGACACGGTCGAGGTCCTGAGCCCTACCGCCGTGGACGTCGTCACCACGCTGCCGCCGTCGGTGTCCGAGATCCTGGTCGAAGCCCGGGCGACCGACCGCGCCGGCAACGTGGGCGTCGCCGATCCAGTGGTGGTGCGCGTGCTGCCCGACGGGCCGCCCAGCGCCGGTACGCCCTTCCCGGCCGTCCCGCGACCCGAAGGGCACCCCCTCGGGTTCGGATCGATCGGCACCGACGACTTCGAGGTGGCCTCGGTCGCGCTGCTCGAGCTGCAGGGCGACCTCGACGACGTCGTCGGCGAGGGGCTCGCGCTCCCGCTGCCGCCCACTGCCGACGGCCAGTCGATCCTGCACAGCGTGGGCGGTCTCGCCGACCCGGGTCCCCTCCAGGCGTTCGTGATCGCGCTCGAGGACGGCCGGGCGCTGCGCCTCGAGCGCGAGTCGACCATCGCGGGCGTGAACCTGGTCGTGAGCGTGCCGCCGTTCGGCCTGCCGCTGCCGTCGGGCGCGAGCCTGGAGATCCTCCCGATCGCGGGCGCCGACGGCAGCGCCGAGCTCTTCGACGCGGGCGGCGCCAGCCTGGGCGCCACCACTACCCTGCTGGTCCCGGAGCCGCCGCCCGAGGAGGAGGGCGGTGCGAGCGAGCGGCGCGTCTCGCTCGAGCTGCGCGACGACACGGGCACGCCCGTCGAGAGCTGGGTGCGCGGCCTCCGCATCGAGTCGCGCTTCGAGGCGAGCCAGTCGGCGCTCGAGCTCGATCTCGGCGCCGCGACCCTGCGCATCACGACGGCCCAGAGCTTCCGGGTCGACACGGTGGCGCGGCCGCTCGTGCTCACGAGCGAGCCCGCCGACGAGATCGCGCTCACCGCCGTGGCGACCGACACGCTCGGGCTCCAGGACGCCGCCAGCTCGGTGGCGGTGGTGCTCCCCGACACCGAGGCGCCCACGGTGACGCTGGGCCCCTTCCGCGACGGCGACACCATCGTGGCCGGGCAGCCCGTCGACGTGACGGCGGTCGCGACCGACGACGCGCAGATGGCCCGCCTCGACCTCTTCCTCGACGGCGCCGCGGTGGCGTCGCGCTTCGGGCCGGCCGGCGGCCTGACCCTGAGCGAGAGCTTCCCGATCGCGGCCGGCGCCACGGGCGTGGTGACCCTGCGCGCCCGGGCCACCGACGTGAACGGGCTCGTCAGCGAGACCCGGCCGATCACGCTGATCGTGACGCCCGACCGGCCGCCCAGCGCGCGCATCGCCTCCCTCGAGAACCTCGCCTTCGAGGACGGCATCGTGCGCGACATCCAGGGCGCGCTCGCAGCGGGCGGGATCTTCGCGCTCGAGGGCACCACGCTCACGATCGACACCGTCGTGGCCGACGACGCCGGCGTCGAGCGGGCGGTGGTGATCCTGGGCGACTTCGCGACCGACGCGCAGGGCCAGCTCGACCTCGACGCGCTGCCGCCGGAGGCGTGCGTGCTGGTGGGCGAGCTGGGGGCGGCGCCCTCGTGCCCCGGCCGCAGCTTCGAGACGCTGCTGCCCAACGGCTCGGCCGGCAGCGCGATCGTGGCCCGCGTGGCGGCGCGCGACACGGCCGGCCAGGTCACGACCGCCGAGGTCACGGTGCGGGTCGTCGCCGACCGGGCTCCCGAGGTCGCCATCACCACCCCGGTGGGCGACGAGCTCCAGGACGGCCTCGGGATCCCGGCCGGCACGTTCCGGCTGCGGGTCGAGGCCGCGGCGGTGGACGACCTGCGCGTGGAGTCGGTGCAGTTCCTGGTGAACGGCGCGCCGTTCGGCGAGGCGGTGGAGGGGCGCCGCCCGGTCGAGCTGCTCACGGCCGCCGCGTCCGGCGAGGGCTTCGAGGTCGACCTCGAGGGCTTCGTGCTCGACGAGGACGGCAAGCGCATTCCGGTGGACGCCCAGGAGCGCAACGCCATCGCGGCCTTCGCGCCGCCCTTCGACGACCCCGACCGCGCGGAGGTCTTCGCCACCCTGCTCACGCTGCCCGTGGGACTGCTGCGCGAGGGCGTGCCGGTGACGCTCGGCGTGCTGGCCACCGACAACCAGGGCAACGTGCGGCTCTCCGAGTCGCGGATCGAGGTGGTGCCGGACGTCTCGGCGCCGCAGGTCACGTTCGAAGCGCCGGGCGTCGAGGCCAACGTGGTGGAGGCCGGCACGGTCGAGATCCGCGTGCGCGCGCGCGACAACGTGCTGGTGCGCAGCCTCGAGCTGTTCGCCGCGCCCACGGTCGAGGCGCTGCTCAACAGCCGGATCTTCGTCGCCGACGACCTGCCGGCAGTGGACGACCTGCCCGCCTCGACGCAGGACGTGGACACGCCGCTCCAGCGCGTGCCCTTCACGCTGCCGCGCCTCGATGACCTGGGCGCGGCCGATGATTCGGTGCCGTTCTGGCTGGCCGCGCGGGCCGTCGACGCCTCCGGGAACCCGAGCACGATCGTGTGCCAGGCCACGCCCGAGCTGCCGGTGCTGGTGGGCTGCCGGCCGATCGACATCACGGAAGACAAGCTCCCCAACGCGCAGATCGAGTCACCGGCCGACGGCGAGGACGTGGTCGCGGGCACGCGCGTGCCGATCGTGATCGCCGCCACCGATCCCGACGGCCCGATCTCCTCGGTCGACCTGCTCGTGGACGGCGACCCGAGGCCGGGCCTGGTCTCTCGCGTGCCGCCCTTCGACTTCGCCTTCGAGGTGCCGCCCCTCGCCGAGGGCGAGCTCAGCCGCACCTACGTGCTCCAGGCGATCGCGCGCGACACCTTCGGCAACGAAGGGAAGTCCTCGCTGGTCCGGATCGACGCCGTGCCGAACCGGCCGCCCTCCGTCTCCATCAGCCAGCCGTCGGACGGCGGCGTGGTGTTCGAGGGCTCGAAGCTGCTGGTGCAGGCCGACGCCACCGACGACATCGAGCCCGAGGGCATCCAGGCGGTGCGCTTCTTCCTGGACGGCGAGCTGGTGTTCACCGACTTCACGCGCCCGTTCCAGTACGTGCGCGACCTGCCCTTCGGCAGCGCCGGCGAGCGGCTCGTGCTCGGCGCGTCCGCGCTCGACATCCTGGGCCTCGACCAGCGCGCCAACGACGTGCGCGTGACGGTCGTGTCCGACGAGGAGCCGCCGTTCCTCGAGATCGAGTCGCCGGCACCGTTCTCGCAGGTCGTGGAGGGTGCCACGCTCGAGATCCGCGCCGAGGCCTTCGACAACGTCAGCGTCTCGTCCGTGGCCTTCGGGCTGCGCGTGACCGACGCGGGCGGAGAGCTGCGCCGCGACGAGGTCGTGGCCGTGGACCTCGCCGCGCCCTATCAGACCTTCGTGCCGATCGAGGCCGACCGCGAGGGCGACACCATCGAGATCACCGCCACGGCGGTCGACCGCTCGGGCAACGAGTCGAGCGAGACGGTGACCGTGACGGTCGCCAACGACCGGCGCCCGACCATCCGCATCGTGAGCCCCGTCGATGGCGCCACGCTGGTCGAGGGCGATCCCGACGGCGTGCTGGTGACGGCGCTGGGCGACGACGACGTGGACGTGGTGTCCACCACGTTCCTGGTGAGCCGCAACGGCGAGACGGACCAGGACGGTCGGCTGCGCGACGGCGAGCCGCTCTTCGTGGACTTCCTGCTGCCCTTCAACGTGAGCCTGCGCGTTCCGTTCGGCAGCGCCGGCGAGGAGCGCTTCGTGCAGGCGGTCGCTCGCGACACGGCCAACCAGGAATCGCTCTCGGGCGTGGTGCGGGTCGAGATCGTGCCCGACCAGCCGCCGACCGTCGCGATCACCGATCCGCTGCCGGGCGCCGCGTTCTTCGACGGCTCGCGCCTGCGCATCTCGACCAGCGCCCGCGACGACGTCGAGGTTGCCGAGGTGCGCTTCCTCGTGAACGGGGTGCAGGTCGACCTCGTGAGCCAGCCGCTCGACGCCTTCGACGCCGCCGACATCTTCCAGGGCGACCTCACGCTGCCCGTGGGCTCGGCGGGCGCCGAGTTCGAGCTGGTGGCCGTCGCCGCCGACAGCCGAGGCCAGACCACGGCCTCGGAGCCCGTCGTGATCGGCGTGATCGACGACGACGTGCCGCCCGACGTCCTGATCGTCGCGCCGCCCGACCTCGAGATCGTGACCGAGGGCATGGCCTACACCGTGCGGGTTCGCGCGTTCGACCAGGCCGGCGTCGAGGCGGTCGACTTCCTGCTCGACGGCCAGACGGTGTTCACCGAGCTGGTGCCGGCGCTGGACGACGCCGTGCTGGTCCCCGGGCTCGGCGACACCATCTTCCCGTTCGAGCACACCTTCCAGGCGCCGGTCGGCCGGCCGGGCAGCGAGATCCGGCTGGGCGCGCTGGCCGTGGACCCGTCGGGCAACGAGGGCAGCGCCGACGAGATCGCGATCGAGCTGGGCCTGGCCACCACCGGCTTCTTCCAGCGCGTGACGCGCGACGAGACCTTCCTCGCCCGCGCGGTCGAGGTGCAGGACCGCGTGGCCTACCTGCTCGACGGCGCCGACGGACCGGGCGAGCCCGCGCGCCTGGTGGTGTTCGAGGTGGCCAGCCGGCCCGAGCGCCCGCTCGAGCTGGGCCGCGTGGACCTCGCCGGCGATCCGCGCGGTGTGTCGGTGCGGGGCACGCTGGCCTACGTGGCGGCCGATGGCGCCGAGTCGTTGGACGGCGAGGTCGGTCCCGCCACGCTCCAGATCGTGGACGTGGGCAACCCGTTCGCTCCGATCGTGCTCTCGCAGCTCGAGCTGCCCGGGGAGATCGCGAGCGACGTCGTGGTGGCGGACTCCCTGGCGCTCGTCGCCGCGGGCCCGGCCGGCCTGGTCGTGGTGGACGTGGCCGATCCGTTCGCGCCCCAGCGGGTGATCTTCGACCGCAAGATCGGACTCGACCGCGCCCTGGGCGTGGCCGTCGACGGCACCGTCGCCTACCTGGCCGACGGGCTCGGTGGCCTGCGCGTGCTCGACCTCGGCACGCCCGACCTGCTCGAGATCGGCGCGGTGGACACCTTCGGCATCGCCGCGCGCGTGGCGGTGGCGGGCGGCTTCGCCTCGGTGAGCGACGAGGGCCCGGGCGGCGCCCTCAACGTGATCGACGTGCGCAACCCCGCTGCGCCCGTCCTGCTCGCGCGGCACGAGACCGCGCCGCGGCGCGCCGATCGGCTGGCCGGGGGTGCCTTCGGCGTGGCGCCCGTCGGCGCGCTCACGCTGGTCACCACCGACGTGGTGGATCAGGAGGGCTTCGCGACCAAGGGCCTGCTCGACGTGGTCGACGTGTCGAACCCGCAGACGCCGGTGCGGCTGGCCTCGGCCAACGTGCCGATCCCCGACCTCGAGTTCGAGGACACGGACGACCAGGTGTTCGAGGTGGCGGCGCTCGACGACCTGGCGCTGGTGGCCGCCGGCTCGGCGGGCCTGCGCGTGGTGCGCGTGCCCTTCACCAACGTGGTGGACGTCGACCCGGCCGACGGCGCGCTCGACGTGCCGGTCGACCAGGCCGTGGTGCTCACCTTCTCCGACCAGGTCAACCCCGACTCGATCGTCGACCCGCAGAGCGGGGCGCCCACGGGCAACCTGATCCTCGTCGAAGCCGGGATGCTCGGCCCGGGCATCTTCTCCCTGCCGCTGGCCTCGGCCGTGCTGGACGATCCCGATGCGCTCGAGGCGGGCGCCGCTCAGCCGCTGTTCCCGGCCGGGAGCGTGCAGGAGATCGGCACGGTGGTGCGCGACGGCGACACGCTGATCTTCCAGACCAGCGCGCCGCTCGTGCCCGACGTGGACTACGACGTGTTCGACGCGAGCGGCCTGGCGCGCGTCACCGGCCTGCGGGTGCCGAGCAGCGGCCTGCTGGGCAGCCAGGTGGCCGGCAGCTTCGCCTTCGACGGGCCGCGCGTGATCTTCCAGCCCGACGCGCCGCTCGCGCCCGGCACCGGCTACCGCGTGGTCGTGCGCGACGGCGCCGACGGCGTGGTGGATCTGGCGGGCATGCCGCTGATCGCTCCCTTCGCCTCGGGCTTCACCACCGTGGTCGACCCCGACGCCGTGCGGCCCGCGATCCTGCGGGTGTCGCCGACCTTCGGCGGCATCGAGGGCGGCGAGGCCGTGACGATCGAGGGCGCCGGCTTCGCCCCCGGCGCGGCGGTGCGCTTCGGCGGCCAGGACGCGCCGACGGTCGAGTTCGTGAGCGACTCGCGGCTGGTGGCGGTCACGCCGCCCAACCTGCCGGGGCCTGCCACCTTGGTGGTGACCAACCCGAGCGGTCTGTCGGCGTCGCGCATCGGGGCCTACCTCTACGTCGAGCTGCTGCGCATCTCGTTCGTGAGCCCCGCGGTCGGCCGGGTCGAGGGCGGCGACGCGGTGGCGATCGTGGGGGCGGGCTTCGCGCGCGGCGCCAGCGTGCGCTTCGACGGCGCCGCCTGCAGCGACGTCGTGGTCGAGAGCACCCGCCGCATCACCTGCATCACGCCGCCGGGCGACTTCGGCCTGGCCGACGTGTCGGTGGTGAACCCGCCCACCAGCCTGGAGCCGGCGGGTGAGCAGGCGCTGCTGCTGGACGGCTACCTGTTCTCGCAGCTCTCGATCACGACCGAGGTGCAGTCGGCCAGCCCGCCGCGGCCGGGTCAGCCGCCGCCGCCGAGCGAGGAGCTGCCGCCGGGCTCGCCCGCCGACGTGGTGATCGACGCGGGCGTGGCCTACGCCGTGGTGACGGGCAGCGCCGACACCATCCTCGACCAGCAGTTCCAGCCGCCGAGCGCCGTCGCCGTGGTGCCCGTGGGCGACCCCGCGGGCGCGCAGGCGTCGAGCGGCGGCCTCGACCTGCCGCCGCCGCTGCGCGCCAGCCGCATCGCGCTGGGCCCGCGCCACGCCTACGTGATCGCCTCCGTGCCCGAGGGCGTCGAGAGCGACAACGAGCGCGTGGAGCCGGGCCGCGGTCACCTGGTCGTGCTCGACCGCGGCGAGATCGTGGACGGCGTCGAAGGGGCGCGCCTGGCGATCGCCGGAGAGGGCGCGGCCGTCGTGCCGTTCCCGGGCGCGGCGCTCGACGTCGCGTCCGCCGGCGACAGCGTGCTGGTGGCCGCTGGCGCGGCGGGCCTGCACGTCTTCGACGTGCACCAGCCCGCCCAGCCCACGCTCGTGGCGACCGTGGACCAGGTGCTGATCGACGGCGAGCCGAGCGCGATCGACGTGGAGCGCGTGCACGTCGACGGCGCGCTGGCCTACCTGGGCGCGCAGGTGGGCGGCGATCGGGGGCCGGAGCTCACCCTGCTGCTCGACCTGGTGGCGCCGCCCGGCGCCGCCCCGGTGCCCGAGGGCCGCACCGACGTGATCGGCCCGATCGACGTGGAGCGCTCGGTGGCGGCCGTGGCGGAGCAGAACCTGCGCGTGCTCGACGTCGATCCGCCCGATCGGGTCGGACCGATCAGCAGCCTCGATCCGAACCTGTTCGACATCCAGACCGACGGCGCCAACGACGTGGTCGTGGTCGGGAACCTCGCGTTCCTGTCGTTGCCGATCCCGCTCGACAACGAGGGCAGGTGCATCGCGACGCAGCGCTCGCACCTCGAGATCGCCGACATCTCCGATCCGGAGCGCCCCGACCTGGTGGACGGCGTGGCGATGCTGCCGGGCATCTTCAGCAGCTTCGTGGCCGCCGGCGACGACGTGGCGATCCTGTCGGTGTCGAGCTGCGGACTGAAGGGCTTCAACGCCCGCTCCGGCCTCGTGGTGGTGCAGGTGCCCGCGCCCAACGTGAGTGCCGTGGACGTGCGGGCGGGCGGCGTCGAGCGCACGCTCGAGCAACGCGCCCTCGGCATCCCGACCGACGCCGAGCTGGCCGTGCGCTTCAGCGTGCCGGTGGACACCGGCTCGCTCGACGCCGGGGTGGTGCTGACGCGCTTCGCCGACGGCGACCCGGTCGCGATCGCGATCGCAGAGCTGGAGGCGGGCCGGCGCTTCGCCATCACCCCCGACGCCGAGCTCGAGCCCGACACCGAGTACGAGCTGCTGCTCACCGACGCGGTCACGGCGGCGGGCTTCAGCCTGCGCGCGCCCTACGCGCTGCGCTTCACCACCGCCGCGGGCCCGGGCGCGCTGCCCGTGATCGAGAGCATCGAGCCGCGCACCGGCAGCGAGCTGGGCGGTACGCAGGTCGAGCTCGTCGTCGCCGGCCTGGGCACGGGTCTGCCCGAGGTGCGCTTCGGCGGCCAGGCCGCCGGCGACGTGAGCGTCGAGGACCTGGGCGAGGGCCGCACGCGCGTGCTCGCGCGCACGCCCGCCAACGTGCCCGGGCCGGCGGCGGTCGAGGTCGTGGACGCCTCGGGCGCGCGCGAGCGGCGGCTCGGCGCCTACGTCTTCAAGGAAGGCCTGGCGCTCGGCGCGCTCATGCCGGCCACGGGCCCGATCAGCGGTGGCACGATCGTCGACGTGTTCGGCGCAGGCTTCGCCGCCGGCGGCGGGGTGGAGGTGCTCTTCGACACGGCGCCGGCGCCCGAGGTGCAGGTGCTGAGCACCGAGCGGCTGCGTGTGCGCGTGCCCGACGGGCTGCTCGGCACGGTCGACGTGACCGTCTCGAACCCGCCCAGCGCCGACTTCCCGGCCGGCGAGACGGCAACCCTGCCCGACGCCTTCCGCTTCACGGTGCCGCTCGACGCCGCGGTGCCGCTCGATGCCGGCGACGTCGCGCCGCTGGGCCTCGCCCTCGATCGCGGCTTCGCGTTCGTCGCCACCGACGAGGGCTTCGCCATCCTGCTGGTGGATGGCAACAACCCGCAGATCGAGTCGCCCGTCCCGCAGGATCGCGAGATCGAGCCGCTCGACCGCCTCGAGCTGGTGGACGAGGACGGCGACGGCCGCGACGACCGCATCCTGTTCCAGACCGCCGACCCGGCGACGGCCGTGGCGATCGACCCGGGGCGCGACCTCGTCGTCGTGGCGGGCGAGAGCCTGACGCTCTACGACGCGAGCGACCTGTTCGACCCGTTCTCGCTGCGGACCCTGCCGCTCGACCTGGGTCCGGACGACGTCGTGAGCGACCTGGTCCTCGAGGGCGACCTGCTGTTCGTGGCCGCGGGCTCCGCGGGCCTGCTGCTGGTGGATGTGGCCGATCCCGCCAACGCGCTCTACGTGGACGCGCTGCTCTTCGACGCCCCGGTGCTGGGCGTCGCGAAGGCCGGGCGCCATGTGGTGGTGACCACCGGCGTGCTCGACCGCGAGGCGCAGGCGCTGGAGCCCGGCAGCGGCGCCACGTACCTCTTCGACCTCGACGGGGCGGGGCTCGCCAGCCCGCAGGTGGCGGACGTGACGGCGATCGACGCGGCCCTCGCGGGCGACGTCGCCTGGCTCGCCGGCGGCAGCGAGGGCCTCGTGGCGATCGACCTCCAGACGGGTGCCGTGCTGGGCGGGCTGGTGCTCGGCGAGCCGGTGCTCGGGGTCGCGGTCGAGGGCGGTCTCGCCTACCTGGCCACGCCCGCCGGGCCGGTGCTGGTGCGCGTGGACGACCCGGCGGCGCCCGAGCTGCTCGCCGTGGGCGACCGCGCCCGCGGCGGCGCACTCGGCACCGTGGCGATCGAGCGCGGGCTGGTCGTCGCCACCGCGGGCGGCGCGGTCGGCGTCCAGACCCTGCGCACGCCGCTGCTGGCGGTGGTGGACCACGTGCCCGCGCAGGGCGCGACGGTCCCGATCGAGATCGAGACCACGGCGGGCGGTGACCCGATCCCGACCGTGCGCCTCTTCTTCGACCGCACCGTCGACCCGGCCACGGTGGATGCGACGACCGTTCGGGTCAGCGCGGACGGCCTGCCGCTGGCCGGCGAGATCTCGGTCGATGCAGGGGCCGGCCTGCTCGGCTCCACCGTCGCGTTCCTCCCCGGCGCGGACCTCCCGCCGGACGCCGCCATCGAGGTGCGCGTGCTCGCGCCCGACGACGGCGGCCCGGGCCTGCGCTCGCCGCCCCTGTTCGAGGGCGACCCCGGTCTGCCGCTCGGCAGCGCCTTCACCCTCGCGTTCCGCAGCGCCAGCCAGGCCGGGGCGGTGAGGCCGCCCGCCTTCCCGCGCGCGCTGCCCCACTTCGTGCCGACCGGCGGCGGCATCGAGGTGACGATCTCGGCCGAGGCGGGCGACGACGGCGTGTTCGCGCCGGGCCTCACCGTGTCGATCGGCGGCGTCGCGGTCGACCCCGCGGACGTCACGCTCCTCGACGACAAGCAGATCGCCGTGGTGGTGCCCGCGCGCGCGCCGGGTCCGGCGGTGGTGCGGGTCGTGAACCCCGGCGGCCTCGAGTCGCGCACGCCGGCGGGCGTGGTCTACGTCGAGCCGGTCCGGATCGACTCGGTCGGGCCGTTCTTCCTCGATCCGCTCGGCGGGACCGGGCTCACCGTGCTCGGCGTCGGCTTCGTGCCGCCCGTGGGCGCCTTCCCCGGTACCGAGCTCCGGGTGGGCGGCATCCCGGTCGGCGTGGACGTGATCGCGACCGACCGCCTGGCCAGCGTGGCGCCGCCCGGCGTGTTCGGCCCCGCCGACGTGCAGGCCCGCAACCCCGACCTGGGCGACTTCCTGGCGCTCGACGCCGTGCACTACGGCCTGCCGCGCCTGGGCGGCGCGGCCGACGCCACGTCGGCGCCGAGCCGCGTGTCGCCGGGCGGAATCGTGGTGCCCGACCAGGCGACGACGCTCGGTAGCGACCTGGTCTACGCGGCGGGCGGCTTCAACGAGGAGGGCAACGAGCTCGACATCGCCGAGACGCTCGTGCCGGGCGCCCGCGACCTCAGCATCAAGTTCACGACGCGCACCGTGCTGTTCGACGTCTCGAACCCCACCGACGTGCAGGTGGCGGGCGGCCTCGACAACACCGACGCGTTCTTCGACCAGAACTTCGTCGACGCGCCCGAGACCTGGGTCGATGCACCCGACGTCGAGTTCGTGGACCGGCCGGGCGACCAGGACCTGCTGCTGGTAGCGAACGGCCTGGCTGGCTTCCTGGTGCTCGACGCGACCGATCCACTCTCGCTGCCCACGCTCTCGCGCGTGGCCACCAACGGCTTCGCGGTGGACGCGGCGATGGTCGGCGACATGGCGCTCGTCTCGGTCGCGCGGCGCGGCACCTTCAGCGATCCGTGCAACGAGGACTTCGCCTCGCCCACGGGCGGCGAGCTGCTGGCGCTCTCGCTGGCCACGCCCGCCGACGCCGTGCGCATGTGGTCGCTCGAGATCGAGACCATCGCGAACCCGACGGCGGTAGTGGTGCGCGGCGACCGCGCCTACGTGACCACGGGCGTGCACGCGCAGCGGCCGCCCAAGCGCGGCTGCAAGGCGCCGCCGCAGCCGCCCGAGCTGCTGGCGGGCTTCATGAACCCCGACGACGAGGGGCTGGGCACGCTCGAGATCCTCGACCTGTCGGGCGGCGCGCCGGTGCGCGTGGCCAGCGTGCCGCTGCCCGACAGCGCCACCGACCTCGCGCTCGTGGGCGATCGGGCCGTGGTGGCGACCTGGGAGGCCGGCCTGGTCGTGGTCGACGTGACGCGCGACGGCCTCAACCTGATCGACGCGGACGGCGACGACGTCGACGACCGCATCACGGCCCAGGCGCGGCTCGACGAGACCCGGGTCGCGAACCCCGGCACGGTCCAGACGCTCGCCGTGCAGGGCAACCTGGCCTTCGTCGGCGCGCGCGACGGCGGAGTGCAGATCTGGGACCTGACCGAGGTCGACGCGCCGGCGCCGCTCTCGGCGGGCAACCGCGAGTTCGCGCACGACGCGCTGGTGCTGGGCGACGTGGCCGTGGTCGCGAGCCGCGACGCGGGCCTGCAGACGCTCGCGACGCCGTTCACCAACGTGATCGAGGTCGATCCGCCGCGCGACTCTCGGATCCCGACCGACCAGGCGTTCCAGCTCGTGTTCAACCGCGACACGTCGGTGGCGACCGTCGGCCCGGAGAGCGTGTTCGTCGAGACCCTGGACGGCGTGCGCGAGCCCGCGACGCTCAGGCTGGGCCGCCCGGGCGAGAACCTCGACCCCGGCGATCCCGAGACGCCCACCGACGTGTGGACGCTCACGCCCGACGGACTGGCGCCCGAGACCGACTATCGGCTGGTGGTGACGGCCGCGGTCGGCGACCGCCGGGGGGCCAGCATGCTGGTGCCGTTCGAGGCGCGCTTCCGCACCGCGGCGGCCGGTGCGCTCGCGCCGCGCGTCGCCGCCGTCGCGCCGCGCTTCGCCGCCGTGGGCGACGAGGTGCGCATCCTCGGCAGCGGCTTCGACGCGGGCGCCACGGTGTCGTTCGGCGACGCGCAGGCCGTCTCGGTGACGCGCGTGGACGACGGCGAGCTGCGCGCGATCGTGCCGAGCTTCGTCGCGACCGGCAGCCTGCCGGTGCGGGTCGCGAACCCGGGCGGTCTGGCGGACGTCGCGTTCGGCGTGCTGCTGGTGCTCGAGCCGCTGGCCGACGCGGCCCTCTCGTTCTCGCCCGACTTCGGGCCGCGCGTCGGTGGGACGCTCCTCTCGCTCTCGGCCGACCGCGACGTGTTCGCGCCCGGCGCCAACGTGCGGTTCCGCGGCGACGTGTTCGACGAGGAGAGCGGCGAGGTCGCGGGCATCGAGCCCGACGTATCGGACCCGCGCAGCCTGCGCGTGCTGGCGCCGCGCGCCGACCGGCCCGGGCTCGTCGAGGTGCTCGTGGCCAACGAGGGCGGCGAGCTGGTGCTGCTGGGCACGTACTCCTACGACCTCCCGCCCGCGCCGGCCGCGATCGACCTGCCCAACTACCCGCCGCGCGAGGCGCTCGACCTGCGGGTGGTCGGTGACCTGATCTACGTCGCGTCCGATCCCGCCGGCCTGGAGATCTTCGACGCGCGCATCCCCGAGCGCCCGGTGGCGCTGGGCCGCGTCGCGCTCGAGGGCGCCGTGCGCTCGCTGGCCGTGGTCGGCGACCTGGTGCTGCTGGCCGCCGGCTCGCGCGGCCTGGTGCTGGTGGACGCCAGCGACCCGGCGCGCCCGTTCGTGGTCGACCAGGCCGCGAGCGACGGCAGCGCCCGCGCGGTGCGGGTCGAGGGCTCGACGGCGATCGTGGCCGTCGCCAACCCGTTCGTGCCGGGCGGCGGGCTGCTCCAACGCTTCGACGTGGGGACGCCGCGGCTGGCGCTGCTCTCGGAGATCGCGCTGCCGATCGAGCCGCTCGACGTCGAGCTGGTGGGCGAGACGCTCTTCGTGCTCGGGTTCCAGGACGGCGAGCCCACGCTCGCGGTGCTCGACGCCGCCACCGGCGCTCTGCTGGGCCAGCCGCTCGTGCTGTCGATGAACATGAGCCCCACCGGCACGCCCCACCTGCGGGTGGTGGGCGGCTTCGCGTTCGTCACGCTCGAGGACAAGCTCAGCGTGGTGGACGTGGGCGCCTTCGCCGACCGCGACGCCGTCACGCCCGACACCATCCCGGAGGAGGTCTTCTTCGCCACGCCCGACGAGGTGCTGGGCGGCATCGACATCGTGGGCGGCACCGCCTTCGTGGCCGGCGCCGACGTCGAGCTGGTGAACGTGCCGCTGCTCAACGTGGTGTCGGTGGATCCCGCCCCCGACACGGTGGCGCCGGCGGACACGGCCGTGGTGGCGACGTTCTCGCGCCCGCTCAAGCCGTCGACGGCGACCCCCGCGGCCGTCGTGCTCGAGGACGAGACGGGCGCGGTAGTGGCGCCGCTGCTGGACGAGGAGGGCAACGTCCCGGTCGCCTTCACCACCTTCGGCAGCCTGCTCACGTACACGCCGGCCGTTCCGCTCGACCCCGATACCGAGTACGTGCTGCGGATCTCGACCGAGGTCACGGACATCACGACGCAGCCGCTGGCGTCGCCGTTCGTGGCGCGCTTCCGCACCGCGGCGGATCCGTCCGCGCTGCGGCCGTCCATCGTGTCGAGCGGGCCGCGCTTCGGCCCGGTGACGGGCGGGACCGAGATCACGCTGGTCGCCGACGCGCTCCAGGACGGGTTCGACCTCGCGCTGGGCGGCGTCTCGGTGGCGCCGACGGCCACCACGTCGCTGGGCGTCGACGAGGCGGGCGTGGAGCGCTTCGAGCTGCGCTTCCCGGCGCCGCCGCTCGCCACCAACGACCCGGGCGCGGCCGCGCTCACGATCACCAACCCGGGCGGGCTCTCGGACACGCGGGTGGGCGCCTTCGTCTACCTCCAGGCCCTCGCCATCGAGACCATCACGCCCACCGGCGGCCGGCCGCAGGGCGGCAACACCGTGACGATCCGCGGCCGCGGCTTCCTGCCGGGCGTGCGCGTGCTGTTCGGCGACGTGGACGCCGGCGCGAGCGGCCAGTTCTTCGAGGCCGGCGGGGTGCGCGTGCTGGCCACCGACCGGCTCACCGCCGTGGTGCCCGCGGTGCCGGCCGGCGGCCTGATCCAGGCCGATGTGCAGGTGCGCTCCGGCAGCGACGAGTCGGTGCGCGACACGCTGCAGGGCGCGTACACCTACAGCGTGCCCGTGGTCGGCAACGTGATCGCCGAGCTGGGGCCGGTCACCTCGCTCGTGCTCGGCGACCAGGTGGCCTTCGCCGGCAGCCTCGCCGGTCCGCCCGACACCTTCTCGGTGATCGACGTGTCCGACGTCGTCGACCCGAAGATCATCGTCGACGAGTTCGGCCAGAAGGGGCAGATCCGGCTGACGAGCGGCGGGCTCTCGATCCGCGCACTGGCCCGCCTCGGCGAGGACTTCGTGCTCGCGGCCACCGACGACGGCATCCATGCCGTGGACGTCTCGCTGCCGGCGCGGCCGGTGCTCGACGGCGCGCTGCGCGCGGGTCTCGACACCGCGGGGCAGGTGGTGGGCGTGGCCGTGGTGGACGACCTGGTGCTCGCGGCCGACGTCGACGAGGGCCTGGTGATCTTCGACACCGGCCTGTTCGGCAACCCGCTGCGGCTGCGCAGCGTGCCGGTGGACGGCACGCCGCGGGCGCTGGGCGCCGCCGCCGACGCCGCGCTGGTGAGCGTGGACGCGCCCGACGGCCGCCACTTCCTGCGCGTCGTCGACCTCACCGACCCCGACTTCCCGATCCTGGCGAGCCAGGAGCTGGCGGGGCCGGGCGAGCGCCTGCGCGTGGTGGGCAGCGAGGTGTTCGTGGCCGAGGGCGCCGGCGGCGTGGTGCAGGCGTTCGAGTTCTCGTCGCGCGACCTGCTGGTGCCGCGCGGCTTCCTGCAGCCCGACGATCTGGCCGGCGACGGCGGCGAGGCGTCCAACGACGTGGACGTGGTCGGCAGCCTGGCGTTCGTGGCGGCCGGCAGCGGCGGGCTCCAGATCTTCGACATCCACGACCGCCAGAGCCCGCTGCGCATCGAGTTCGCCGGCACCGCCGGGCGCGCCCTGTCGGTGAAGGCCGACGGCAACACCGTGGTGGTGGGCGTGGAGACCGACGGAGGCGGCGGCACCGTGCAGGTGGTGCGCCTCGACGGCGTGAACGTGCTCGCGGTCGAGCCCGAGGACCGCGCGCTGGTGGCGCAGGAGACCGCCGTCGTGCTCGACCTGACCGGCTTCGTCGACCCGGCCGCGATCGACGGCGACGCGCTGTTCCTGACCGAGCTGGTGGACGCGGACGGCGACGGCCTCGAGGACGACAACGGCCCGCTCGTGCCGGCTGCGATCGAGAGCGCGCCGACCGCCGTGGGCACGCGCCTGGTGCTGACCCCCGACGCGCCGCTCGCCGCGGGCCGCAGCTTCCGCGTGCACCTTACGCGCTCGCTGCTCGATCTGCGCGGCCAGCCGCTGATCGCCGACTTCGAGAGCACCTTCACGGTGGCGTCGCTGCCCGGCGCGCTCCAGCCCGAGCTCGACGCGGTCGAGCCCGCCTTCGCGCTGTTCCGCGGCGGCGACGAGCTGGTCGTCACGGGCCGCCGCTTCGCGCCCGGCGCGCGCGTCTTCATCGGCGGCGTCGAGGTGACGGTGCTCGGCGTCGAGGACGACGGCGAGGTGCTGCGCGTCCTGGCCCCCGAGCTGGCCGACTTCGAGGCCGGCGAGGTGACGCCGCTGGCCGTGCGCGTCGAGAACCCGGGCGGGCTGGGCGCCTTCTCGATCGGTGGCTTCAACGTGCTGCCCGCGCCGCGGCTCGACTCGCTGTCGCCCGGCAGCGAGCGCTACACGGCCGGGGCCGAGATCACGGCCCGCGGCCAGGGCTTCTTCCCCGGCACGGTGATCGAGGTCGGCGGTGAGCCCGCGGCCGTCACCGCGCTGCTCGGCAGCGGCCGGCTCCATTTCCTGCCGCCCGACGGCCGCATCCTCGGCCCGACGACGGTGCGCGCGGTCACGCCCAGTCCGACCGGCGACCTGCCGAGTGCAGCGCTGCCCTTCGACCTGCGGCTGGTGGCGCGCGCGGGCGTCGACTTCGCCGCGGCGCGCGACCTCGCGCTCGACGACACCACGCTGTTCGTGGCGGCCGGTGCGCAGGGCGTGCAGGCCGTGACCGTGATCGACCCGGCCAACCCGCAGGTCGAGGGCGGGGCGGCGCTGCCGGCCGCGGCCGACGCGCTGGCGGTGGCGCGGGCCGCGGAGGGCCGCCGCCTGCTCGCGCGCGCCGGCTCGCGCCTGTTCGTGCTCGACGCGCCCGTCCAGGCGGCGCCCGTCGTGCTGGGCGAGGTGGCGCTGCCCGCCAACGCGAGCGTCGGCGAGATCGCGGCCGAAGGCGACCTCGGGCTGGCCGTCGTGGACGGCACGCTGGTGCTGGTGCGGCTCTCGGGCGACGCGTTCCCGGTGGTCGGCCACTACGTGCCGCCCGCCGGCGCGCTGGTCGGCGTCGAGCCGGCGGGCGACCGCGTGTACCTGCGCATCCGCCAGGGTGGGGCGGATCGCGTCGAGGTGCGCGACCTGCGCACGCCCGCGCTCGACCTGCTCGGCCAGCTCACGCTCGAGACCACCGCCAACGACTTCGCGGCGCGTGGCGACCTCGGCGTGCTCGCGACGGCCTCCGGGCTGGTGCTCGCCGACCTCGGCGATCCGGATCGCCCGGTGATCGCCGGCAGCCTGCCCGGGAGCTTCGCCACCGCGGATCGCCAGGGCGCGCTGGTGGCGGCCGCGGACGGCGCCGCCAACCGCGTGTGGCTGGTGGACGTGAGCGACCCGAGCGCGCCGCGCGCCATCGCCTTCTACGCCACGGGACGCCGCGCCGCGGCGCTGCGCCTCGCGGACGACGTGATCCACGCCGCGGCCGACGGCGTCGAGATCGTCGACCAGCCGCTCGTGAACCTCGTCGCCGTCGACCCGAGCGAGACCGACACGCGGGTGCGGCTCTCGCGCGGCCTGGCCGGCACCGCGACGGCCGCCAACCTCGCGGCCTTCGACGGCGACCCGGTGGACGCCGCGAGCGGCGCCGGCCCCGAGCTGGTGCTGGCCCCGCTCGCGGTCGCCGAGGACGCGCTGCTGACGCTCGACCTCGCCGACGACCCGAACCTGGCCGGCGACGAGATCGGCGCGCCGCTGGTGCAGCGCGTGCGCGGTCCGCCGTCGGCGCCGGCGCCGACGATCGTGGCGGTCGACCCGCTGTTCGGCCCGACGGGCGTCGCGACGGAGATCGCGGTGACGCTCGCGGGCGCGGGGTCGACGCCTGCCGTCGAGGTGGCCGGCCAGCCGCTCGCCAGTGTCGCGACGTCCGCCGGAGCGCCGGGAGAGATCGTGGTGACCGGCAACGTGCCGCCGCTCACGAGCGCCGGCGTCGCGACCGTCGCGGCACGGGCCGCCACGGACGGGGCGACTGCCAGCCGCCGCGCCGGCCACGTCTACCTGGCACCGCTGCCCTTCGCGGGCGACGTCGAGGTCGCGCCCGAGACGGTCGCGGTGGAGGGCGGCGAGCTCGTCGACGTCTCGGGCCCCGGCCTGGGCATCGGCACCCGGGTGCGCCTCGACGGCGCGAGCGTCCCGGTCACGAGCTTCACGCCCGCCGGCGGCAGCCTCGGCTCCGTGCCGGCGCTGCGCATCGCCGTGCCGCCCGGCCCGGCCGGCGACGCGAACCTCGAGCTGCTGGCGGCCGACGGCCAGGTGCTCGCGCTCGTCGGCCGGCTCACGCGCACCGACACCGCGGCGCCGGTGCTGGTGGCGACCGACCCGAGCGACGGGGCGGTGCAGATCCCCGCCAGCCAGATCGTGTCGGCGACCTTCAGCGAGCCCGTGCGCTTCCGCGGCGACCCGGCGCTCTCGTTCCGCCTGGTGCAGCTCGACCCCGACGATCCCGCCGACGACACCGTCGTCCCCGGCGACGTCACCGTGGTCGGCAGCCGCATCGAGCTGGATCCCTTCGGCGCGGGGCAGGGCCTGCCGACGGACACGCGCTTCCGGCTCGAGATCGCCGACGGCATCGAGGACCTCGTCGGCCTCGAGCTGCTCGGCGTGCCGGTGACGCGCCGCTTCACCACGATCGACACGCAGCCGCCCGCGCTGGCACCGACCGATCTGGTGGGGACGCCGCTGCCCACCGACGGCACGCCCGTCGAGCGCAACGCGGGCACCACCTTCTCGCTGCTGGCGAACGCCAGCGACAACCTCGACCTCGAGGGGGTGACGCTGACCCGCAGCGACGGCGGCCAGACCGCATCGCCCTCGTCGCCGCCCTACCGCTTCGACGTGCAGCTGCCGAGCGCGGCCGCGGCGCTCGGGCTGACGCTCACGGCGCGCGACCGCGCGGGCAACGAGACGAGCGAACAGCTCCAGCTGCTCGTCGTGGTGCCGCCGAACGACCCGCCGACGGTCGCGCTCCAGACGCCCGCGGACGGCGCGACGCTCCAGGAAGGGACCACGATCGACGTCGAGGCGGCGGTGGCCGACGACGGCGGCGTGGTGCGCGTCGAGCTCCTCACCGGCGACACGCCCGAGACGCTGCGCGTCGAGCAGGCCCAGGCCGGCGCGCCCGCCGGCGGCATCGCGCGCTTCCGCACGCGGCTCCCGATCACCGACGCCAGCGCCCCGTTCGTGCTCGCGGTGCGCGCCTTCGACGCGGCCGGCCAGGCGGCGCTCGACAGCGCTGCCGTCACCGTCGCCCCCGACGCGACGCCGCCCGAGATCGCCATCACCGACCCGGCCGGCGGCAGCTCGCTGGCGGAGGGCGCGCCGCTGCGCGTGCGCGTGGCCGCGGCCGACAACGTGGACCTGGCGTCGGTGCGCATCCGCGTGGAGCAGGGCGGGGCGCTGCTCGGCGCGGCCGACCTCGCCGCGCCGCCGTACCGGCTCGACCTGGTGCTCGCGCCGGTCGCCGCGGACACCCCGCTGCTCGTGACGGCCGAGGCCGACGACGGCAGCGGCAACACCGCGGCGGCCGACGCCGTGAACGCCACGGTCGTGGACGACCCGGTGGCGCCCGCCGTGCGCCTGCTGGCGCCGGCGCCCGGCGAGACCTTCGCGGAGGGCGAGGCCCTCGTGCTGGCCGCCGACGCCAGCGACGACCGCCAGCTCGCGCGCGTGGACTTCGCGCTCGACGGTGTGTTCCTCGGCAGCATCGGTGCGCCGCCCTGGCGGATCGCGGCGACCGCGCCGGCGGTGAGCGCCGATCGCGCCGACGTGTCCGTGTCGGCGACGGCGTTCGATACGGCGGGCAACAGCACGGCCGACACCCTCGACGTCCGCGTGCTCGACGACGCCACGCCGCCCGCGGCGCCGCTGCTCGGCGCCGATCCCGACGCGCCCACGCTGCTCGGCGGCTCGACCTGGCGGCTGCTCGCCGAGGCGACCGGAGGCGAGAGCGGCACGCTGGCCGTGGCCGCGACGCCGACCGGCGCGTCCGAGGCGCCGCTCGGTCAGGAGCTCGACTTCGCGATTCCGGTGGACGCCACGCGGGTGGATGCGACCGCCACCGCGAGCGACGCAGCCGGCAACCAGGCGCAGAGCGTCGCGGCTGCGACGGTGGACGCGTTCCTCGCCAGCCTCGCCGCCGGCGCCGAAGGCTCGCTGCCCGTCGTGGCGCAGCGGCTGACGGTGCTCGGCGACCGGCTGTGGATCGCCAGCGGCAACGCGCCGCTGCTCGCAACGGATGTGACCCTGGCGAGCCCGGCGGTCCCGGTGGCCGCCACGACGCGCGCGGCCGACGCAGCCGCGGCCGGCGGCCTGCTGCTCGTCGCCGACGGCAGCGACGGCCTGGCCGTGCTCGATCCGGACGGGACCCAGCGCGGCCGGCTGCCCGCCCTCGAGTCGGTCGTGGCGGTGGCCACGGACGGCGTGGTCGCCTGGACGATCGACGGCGAGCGGCTGCGCGCGGTCGAGCTGCGCGATCCGGCGGCGCCGGAGCCGGTGCGCGACGTCTCGCTGGCCGTGGGCGCTGCGCGGCTGGTGCACGCGGGTGACGCGCTCGTGGCGGCGGGGCCGGACGCGGTCGTGGTCTTCGACGTGAGCGATCCGCGCGAGCCGGTGGTGCTCGGCGAGCTGGCGGGCTCTGGCGACACGCCGCCGGTTGCCGCGTCCGAAGGCCGCCTGGCCGTGGGCGCGGGCGACCGCGTCGACCTCTACGACCTGAGCGCCGGAGCGCCGGCCTTCGCGGGCTCGCTCGACGCGGACGCCTCCGACCTGCGCTGGGCCGGCGAGCGGCTGCTGTTGCTGACCGAGGCCGGGCTCGAGGTGTTCGACGCGAGCGATCTCGCGGCGCCGCTGCTCGTCGGCCGCTTCCCGCAGGTCGCGGGCCGCGCGCTCCAGGCGAGCGGCGACCGCCTGCTCGTCGCGGGCGACGGGAGCCTGGCGCGCTTCGACCTGGCGGCGGGTCCGGCGGCGCCGACCGTGACGCTCGTCGCGCCGGCCGGCGCCGCCGCGGGGAGCGAGGTGGAGGTCGAGGCGACCGCGAGCGACGACACGGCGGTCGTGGTGCGCTTCTTCCTCGACGGCGCGGCCGAGCCCTTCGCCGAGAGCGCGAGCGTGCCGCACCGCGCCCGCTTCGTGCTCGACGCCGGGCTCGCCGACGGCAGCGACGTCACCGTGACCGCCGTGGCGCGCGACCAGGCCGGCCAGGAGGCGCAGGACCAGCGCGTCGTGACCGTGGCCGCGGACGCGGATGCGCCCGTGGTGCTGGCGATCGACGGGCCCGCGACCCTGTTCGTGGGCGAGAGCGCCGCCTACACCGTGCGTGCGACGGACCCGTCCGGGGTCGCGAGCGTCGTGCCCAGCGAGGATGGCGTCGAGGGCGCCATCCTCGACGCGCGGCCCTTCTCCTTCGCCGTGACGGCGCCCACGACGCCCGGCACGATCGTGCTCGGTGCGCGAGCCACCGACACGGCCGGCAACGCGAGCGCCGCGCCGTTCGAGCGCAGCATCGTCGTCGTGGGCGACGCCAGCCCGCTCGCCCCCACGATCGACGCGGTGACGCCGCCCACCGGCACGCCCGAGCTCGAGGGCCGCAGCCTGCGCGTCACGGCCGCCGCGAGCGACCCCGATGGCCAGGTGCTGGCGGTGGAGTTCCGCCTGAACGGTCTGCTGGTCGCCACCGACGTCGAGGCGCCCTTCGAGACCGACGTGCCGCTGCCGCTTGTGGACGGCTTCACCCCGGTCGAGATCGCGATCGAGGCGGTGGACGACGGCGGCAACCGCAGCTTCCCGGCGACGCTGCTCGAGATCGCCGTCAACGACGACACCGTCGCCCCGGTGGTGACCCTGCTGGTGGTGCCCGACGTGGACCGCGTGCTGGCGGGCTCCCGGCTCGAGCTCGGCGTGGCCGCCAGCGACAACGTGGCCGTGGCGCACACCGCGGTCTCGGTCTTCGCCGACGGCGCACTGCTGCGCAGCGGCAGCGACGGGCTCGACGTCGAGGTGCCGGCCGGCGCGGCGAGCCTGCTCGTGCGCGGCGAGGCCCGCGACCGGGCCGGCAACCTCGCGACCGTCGAGCGCACGCTGGCGGTGGTGGCGGGTCGCAGCAGCGGAGCCCCCGCGCCGCTCCTGCTGCCCGGCGTGGCGATGCGCCTGGCCGCCGCCGCCGACGAGCTGTTCGTGGCCGCGGGCGCGGCCGGCGTGCTGCGCGTGGACGCGAGCGACCCCGCGAGCCCGAGCTTCGCCGAGGCGCTGACCGGCGCGCTCGACGCCCGCGCCGCCCTGGTGCTTGGCGAGCGGCTCTGGGTGGCGGACGGCGCCGAGGGTCTGGCGCTGGTCGACCGCGGCACCGGCGCCGAGCTGGCGCGGGCGAGCGGTGACGGCGACGTGCTGGACGTGCTCGCGATCGGCGAGCGGCTCTACACCGCGGAGGGCGCGGCCGGCGTGGCGGTCTGGGACGTGTCCGACGCGCTCGCACCGCGCGCCATCGCGCGCGTGGCCACCAGCGACGCGCGGCGGCTGGCCGCGGCGGGCGCGGGCCTGCTGCTGGTGGCCGACGGCTTCGGCGGCGCGCGGCTGCTCGACGTGAGTACGCCGTCCGCTCCGAGCGTGGCCAGCACGCGCAGCTCTGCGACGCCCACGACGTGGGTGGGCGAGCGTGCGGGCGTGGCGCTGGCGCTCGACGCCGGCGGGCTGCGCCGCCTCTCGCTGCCCGATCTCGTGCCGCTCGCCTCGCTGCCGCTCGACGACGCCGTGGCCCTCGACCACAGCGGCGACCTCGCCGCGGCGGGCACGGCGGCCGGCGCGCTCGTGTGGCTCGAGAACACCGACAGCGGCGCCCTGCGCAGCGCCGGCACGACGTGGCTCGACGCCGCCGTGGTCGACGTCGCGGCGGGCAGCGGCTTCGTGGCGACCGCGCTCGGGCCCGCGGGCATCGCGGTGGTGCCGCTGGCGCAGCGCGCCGTGTCCGAGCGCACGCCGCGCGCACAGAGCGATCCGATCGGCATCGCGCGCCGCATCGCGCTGGCCGACGAGCGCGCCTACGTGGCCAGCGGCGCCTTCGGGGTGCAGGTGGTCGACCTCGACCAGGCCGCACCGCGCCTGCGCACGCACGTCGACACGCCGGGGGCGGCCAGCGACGTCGCCGTCGTCGGCAGCCGCCTCTACGTGGCCGACGGCTTCTCGGGCCTGCGCCACGTGGCACGCAGCGCCGTGGACGCGGCGAGCACCGGGGCCTCGATCGGTGGCCTGGTGGTGTCGGGCCTGAGCGGCTCGATCACCGACCTGGCGCTCGACGGCACCCGCCTGTTCGCCGTCGGGACCAGCCTGTCGATCGTGGACGTCTCGAACCCGGCGGCGCCCACCGTGCTGGCGACCGCCTTCGATACGCCGGGTGAGCCTTCGGGCGTGTTCGCCGCGGGTGGCCTCGCCTACCTGGCCGACGGCAGCGGTGGCCTGCGCGTGCTCGACGTGTCCGATCCGAGCGACCCGTTCGAGCTGGGCGCGTTCGCGCCCGACGACGGGTCGCTGGCCGAGCACGTGGTGGTGTTCGGCGACTTCGCCTACGTGGCGTCCCGCGCCACGGGCCTGCGCGTCGTCGACGTGAGCGACCCCGAGAGCCCGGTGCTGGTCGCGACCGTGACCGAGGGCGGCGTCGCTCCGGTGCACACCAGCGTGGTCGGCAGCCTCGCGGCCCTGAGTGACGGCGCGCGCGTGGCGCTCTTCGACCTGCTCGACCCGGCGGCGCCGGCCTTCGTCGAGGCGCTGGATGCGCCCGACCTGGTGGAGTCGACGCTGCTCGCAGACGCACGCCTGCTCGGCGCTGTGGGTCCGGCCGGTGTGCAGGCATGGGGCCTCGGCGCCGACCTCGGGTCGCCCGCGGCCTGGGTCGTGCAGCCGCTCGAGGGCGCCGGCGTCGCGCAGGGCGGCCAGGTGCCGGTCGAGGTCGTCACCAGCGACGAGCTGGGGGTCCAGCACCTGCTGCTCTCGGTGGACGGCGAGACGGTCGCGCGCCTGCACGGCCCCGGCCCGCACGAGCTGCTGCTGCCCGTTCCGGTCGGCGTGCCGCTCGGCGACACATTCGTGATCGGTGCCGAGGCGATCGACGGCAGCGGGCAGCGGGCGCTGTCGCAGCCGCGCTCGGTGCGCGTCGACCTGCCCGACGCGACGCCGCCCGGCGTGGCCTGGCTCGAGCCCGCGGCCGACGCGGTGCTGCCCGAGGGCGGCACGGTGACGCTGCGTGTGTCCGCCAGCGACGACGCCGGCGTGCCGCGCGTGCAGCTGCTGGCCGACGGCGCCCTGCTCGCGCAGGTCGACGCGCCGCCGTTCCGCTTCGACTGGAGCGTGCCCGACGGGCTCTCGGGCCCGATCACGCTCAGCGCGCGTGCGCTCGACGCGGCCGGCAACGCGGCCGAGGCGACGCTGCCCGTGACGGTCCTGGCCGACGCCGCGCCGCCGACCGTCGGCTTCGCGAACCTGGCCGACGGCAATGCCTCGGTCGAGGGCACCACGCGCACGATCCGCGTGGACGCGGACGACGACGCCAGCGTGGCCTTCGTGGAGCTGCTGGTGGACGGCGCAGTCGCCGCGGTGGACGCCGACGCGCCCTTCGAGTTCGCCTTCGCCGTGCCGCTCGGCATCGCGCCCGCCACGCTCGCCCTCGAGGCGCGCGCCGTGGACGGCGTGGGCAACGCCACCACGACCGCCGCGGTCTCGCTCCAGGTGGTGGCCGAGAGCGCGCCCTCGATCGACGCCTTCAGCGTGACGCCCGGCCTCACCGTGGTCGAGGACACGCCGGTCTCGGTGAGCGTGCGCGCCAGCGACGACGTGGCGGTGACCGGGCTGCGCCTCACCCTCGACGGCGACGAGCTGGCCAGCGCGGCCGGCGGCGCCTTCGACACCGTGCTGACGGCGCCCGAGGTGGACGGCACGACCGCCTTCGCGCTGGTCGCCGAGGCGAACGACACGGCCGGCCAGACCACCAGCGCCGAGCTCACGCTGACCGTGGTGGACGACGCCCCGCCGGCGGTGCTCTCGATCGAGACCGATCCGGCCGACGCCCTGATCGAGGGCGACCAGCTCACGGTCACGGTGGCCGCACAGGACGACGTGGCGGTGGCGCGCATCGAGCTGCTCGTGATCGCCACCGGCGAGCGTCTCGAGGCGTTCCCGACCGGCGACAGCGCGGTGTTCGACCTGGTCGTGCCGGCGCTGGCCTCGCTGCCGGGCGGCCAGCTCGTGCTGACGGCCACCGCCTTCGACCGGCGCGAGCAGAGCGGCGCCCTGCAGGCCCAGCGTTCGGCCGTCGGCGACGTGCCGCCCGTGATCGAGGCGCTGCGCCCCGCCGACGCGACGACGCTGGTGGCCGGCACCACGCTCACCGTCGAGGTGGACGTGCGCGACGACCTGGGCGCTGGCGGCATCGCGGCGGTCCGCTTCGATGCAGACGGCGTGGCGCTGGCGGCCCCGGTCGTCGACCTCGCCGTGACCGAGCCCGCCGCCGTGACCAACGGCGTCGCCACCTACGCGCTGGCGCTGCCGCTGGTGGCCGACCTGGCCGCGCCGGCCGATCCGGGCGTCACGGTGTCGGTCACGGCGGTGGACGTGGCGGGCAACGCGACGCCGGCCGGCGCCGGCTATCCGGTGGTGCCGAACGTTGCGCCCGTCGTGACCATCCTGAACCCCGGCGAGGGCGCGACGGTCGAGACCAACACGAACCTGGTGATCCAGGTGCAGGCCGACGACGACGCCGGGCAGGACGCGGCCGGCGTGGTCGAGATCCGCTTCGAGGCCGCCGGCGACGTCGTGGGCAGCGGCAGCGTGGTGGTGGCGCCGCCCGTCGACCTGGCGACGCAGAGCTTCGTGCTGCCGATCCCGTTCACGGCGCCGGTGGGCGGCAGCTTCACGATCACCGCGAGTGCGCGCGACGCGCTGGGCAACGAGGCGAGCGCGGTGCGCACGGTGAGCCTCGCCGACGGCGTGGCCCCTTCGGTGACGATCCTCGAGCCGGTACCCGGCGCGCAGGTGGAGCCCGGCAGCGACGTGACGGTGCGGGTGGCGGCCAGCGACCCGAGCGGCATCGCCCAGGTGCAGCTCATCGCCACGGGCGGCGCGCCCGCCAGCCAGAACCGGCCGATCAGCCCGGCGCAGCCGTCGGTCGAGGAGACCTTCACCGTGACGGTGCCGGCCGAGGCCGACGGCAGCACGCCGCTGGTGCTGCTCGCCCGCGCCACCGACACCGGCGCCAACCTCGGCCAGGCGAGCGCGCTGGTGCTTACCGTGCGCGACCGCCTGGCGCCGAGCGTGACGGTCGCGGCGCAGAGCGCCCTCCAGGTGTCGCCGGGCGGCACGGTGGTGGTGCGCGTCAGCGCGAGCGACGGGGTCGGCGTGGCCGCCGTGGGCTACGAGGCCACCGACGCCACGGCCGCGCTGGTGGCGAGCGGCAGCCAGACGATCGCGCCCGCGCTCCCGGCTGCGGTGCGCAACTTCAGCTTCACGGTGCCGCCCACGGCGCTGCCGGGCGACACGATCGACGTGATCGCGAACGCGACGGATACCGAGGGCAACACCGCGCTCTCGCTGGCGCCGCTCACCTTCACCGTCGCCGACCTCGACCCGCCGCAGGTGGCGATCACCGAGCCCGCGGCGGACGGCGGCGTCGATCCGGGGACGACCGTGCCCGTGACGGTGCAGGCGAGCGACGGCCTCGACGTGGCGCGCCTCGAGCTGCTGGTGACGGGGGCGGTCGAGGACACCCAGCTCTTCGAGGACGGCCTGCCGGCGCCGGCCGTGACCCACACCTTCCAGCTCGTGATCCCGGCCGACGCGCCCGAGGGCGGCAGGGTCGAGGTGCGGGTGCGCGCCACCGACGTGGCTGGGAATCCCGCCACGGCCGGTCCGCGCGTGCTCACGCTGAACGACGTGACGCCGCCGGCGGTGGTGGCAGTCGATCCGGCCGACGGCGCGACGGGCGTGAGCCTGCAGCCGACGGTGCTGCTGACGTTCTCGGAGACGCTCAACGACGCCACCGTGGACGCGACGAGCGTCACGCTCGAGCCCGACGGCGCGGCGCCGGTGTCGGCGACCGTGACGCTGCTGGGCGACGGCCGCACCGTGACGCTCGTGCCAGACGTTGACCTCGAGCTGCTCACCGACTACCGGCTGCGCGTCACGACGGCGGTGACCGATCTGGCCGGCAACCCGCTGGCGGCGCCGTTCGAGAGCGTCTTCACCAGCGTGAGCCCCGACACCGAGGGCCCGCTGCTGCTCGAGCTGGTGCCGGCGGACGGCGCGAGCGACGTGTCGGTGGCTCCGCGCATCGCGGCGCGCTTCGACGAGGCGCTGGCGCCGGCCAGCATCGCGGCCACCGTGCTCACGCTGGTGCAGGAGCTACCGGGCGGCGACGTGCCGATCGCGGCCACGCTCGAGTTCGAGCCGGCCGACGCCCGCGAGCTGACCCTGGTGCCGGACGAGAACCTCGAGTTCGGCGGCAGCTACCGCGTGACGCTCGAGGGCACGGGCAGCGACGCCACGGGCAACCCCGTACGCGGCCTCGACGGCCAGCCGTTCGCGACGATCGAGCAGCGCTTCACGACCGGCGCGATCGGGCTGAGCGAGCCCGACGACGGCGACCGCGTGATCGAGGGCCAGCTCGTGGAGCTGCGCGTCGACTCCGCGCGGCCCGAGGACGTCGAAGAGCTGCGCTTCTTCGCCAACGGCGAGCGGATTGGTCGCGCCGGCGGGGCCGCCCGGGGTGCGCTGCGCTTCGACGGCGTCGACGACAGCGCCTCGGTCCCCGACGACGCCTCGCTGCGGCCCGAAGAGATCACCGTAGAGCTCTGGCTCCGGCCCGAGCCGACGCAGCAGAACTTCGCCACGCCGATCATGAAGACCTCGACCGGCGCCTGGGAGGACGGCTACGGGATCTTCTACCAGGACGGCACGATCCGCTGGTTCACCACCGAGTGGGACGTCCACGTCCTGGTCGGCACGATCCCGGCGAACCAGTGGTCGCACGTGGCGGGCACCTTCGACGGCACGACCATGCGCCTGTTCGTGAACGGCGACGAGATCGGCTCGCGCGCGGCGCCGCCGATCCTCCAGTCGAGCAACGTCGTGGGCATCGGCCTCGTGGGCGGCGGACGCACCTGGAACGGCGACCTCGACGAGATTCGGATCTGGAGCGTCGCACGCACCGGCGAGGAGCTCCGCGCCGACATGAACCGCCCGCTCGCGGGTGACGAGGCGGGGCTCGCGGCCTACTGGCGCCTGGACGAGGGCAGCGGCAGCTCCCTGATCGACTCGGCCGGCGGGAACACCGGGACGCTGGGCGGCGGCAACGCGGCACCTGTTCGCATCGCGTCGACCGCGCCCATTGGCCTCGACGACGGCGTCATCGAAGGCGTGCAGGCGGAGTTCGCGCTCCAGTTCGACGGCAGCGACGACTTCGTGTCGGCGCCGTACGCGCCGGCCAACCACCCGACCGAGGCGATCACGGTCGAGGCCTGGGTGCGCTTCGACGCCACGGGCACGCAGGGCATCGTCGGGAGCTGGATCGAGGGGGCCAATCGCCGCACCAGCTACCAGCTCGCGGTCACGGGCAGCAACCTGTTCTTCCAGGTCGCGCCCGACAACACCTTCCCGGGTCCCACCCCCTTCACCGGCATGCCGCCGCTCGGCCAGTGGACCCACATCGCCGGGACCTTCGACGGCTCCGATGTGCGGCTGCTGGTCAACGGGCAGGTCGCGAACACGCTTCCCTTCGCGGGCCCGATCAACGACAACGGCGAGCCCGTGACGATCGGGTCCACCGTCTTCTCGGGCGTCCTCGCCGGCGCGCTGGCCGAGGTCCGGATCTGGGACGTCGCCCGCACGCCGGAAGGAATCCGCGAGACCATGGACCGCTCGCTCCAGGGCAACGAGACCGGCCTGGTCGCCTACTGGCGCATGGAAGAGGGCGAGGGCACGACGCTGCGCAACGTGGTGACGCGTGAGGACGACGCGGTGTTCAGCGCCGAGCCCAACGCTCTGGTCTGGACGACCGACGCGCCGCCCGTCGAGACGGGCCTGCGTCTGCGCGTCCCGACGCTGCCGCTCGACAGCGATCCGTACGCCGACTGGGTGGCCGAGTACACCGGCAGCCAGGACCCGACGGCGGCGCTGGGCGCTCCGCAGGGCGGGACGAGTGTCTTCTTCGACGACTTCGAGACGGGCGTGCGGTCCGAGTGGAGCACCAGCGCGCGCGAGACCTCGGTCCCGGATCCGCTCACGGCCTTCCTCGGTCGCCTCAACACGACTACCGGCGTGACCCTCGTGGTGCCCACCGTGCCGGGCGCCGACTACGAGCTGGTGTTCGACTTCTACGCGCTCGACTCGTGGGACGTGGGCGGCAGCTTCGGCAACGACCGCTTCCTCGTGGACGTCGACGGGGTCAACGTCCTCGACGAGACGGTCGGCCAGAACGGGCTGGGCTACGAGTTCCCGGGCAACATCGGCTACGCCAGCTTCCCCGACCGGATCGCGCGTGACGTCACCATCCCGTTCACCGCCACGGGGACGACGACCACCTTCCGCTTCCGCGACAGCGGACTCCAGGGCCTCTCCGACGAGTCGTGGGGCCTCGACAACGTGCGTGTGACCCAGCAGGCACAGGTCGAGCTGGCGCCCGGCGGCGACTCGCTGACCGTGTTCTTCCGCGACAACGTGGCCCTCGACGGCCCGGGCAACGACCTGCGCGTCCACGCCACCGGGGCCGTGTCCGCCTTCGTGAGCGCTGACGGTGAGACCTTCTCGCAGCTCGCGTTCCAGGGCGCGACGGCGACGACCCGGGAGTTCGCCTTCTCGCTCGAGCGCGTGGTGGCCGTGCGGCTGGAGGCCACCAGTCAGCCGGTGGTGCTCGACGCCGTCGAGGCCATCCACTCCGAGCCCGTGCCGGGCGCGCTCTCGATCGGCGCCCTGGCCACCGTGGCCGGCGTGCCCACCGTGCTCGACGACGCCGTGATCGAGGTGCTGCCGCGCGACGGCGACACCGACGGCGATGGCCTGCCCAACGACTACGAGACGGACAACGGCCTCGACCCGTTCCGCGACGACCGCTTCGAGGACGCCGACGGCGACGAGCTGGACAACCTCTCGGAGTTCCTGCTCGGCACCGACCCGCAGGATGCCGACAGCGACGACGACGGCCTGTCCGACGGCGGCGAGCAGGACGCGGGGACCGATCCGCTCGACCCGGACAGCGACGACGACGGCATCCCCGACGGCGACGACACGCTGCCGCTCGAGCCGAGCGCGGTGCAGCTCGTGGAGCCCACCGCCGGCGCTCGCGCCATCGAGGGCGGGACGCTCGACGTCGAGGCCGCGATCGATCCCTTCCTGGGCGACCTGCCGGTGGACTTCCTGATCGACGGCGAGGCGCGGCTGCGCGTCGGCTCGGCTCCCTTGGAGGGCGCCGTTCCGATCCCGCTGCTCGCGGAGCTGTCAGCGCCCGAGGTTCGCGTGCAGGCCGCCGCCGACGCCTTCGTCGTGACCAACTTCGCCCGGGCCGGGACCGCGACGGCCTCGTCCTCCGGCTTCAGCACGTCGCCCGCCGGCCCCATCGACGGCAACCGCAGCGGTGCGTTCAGCAGCAGCTCCCACTGGCACAGCGCCAACTCCGAGCTGCACGCCTGGTGGCAGGTGGACCTCGGCGCCGTCCAGCCGATTGGCGAGATCGAGGTGTTCCTGCGCACCGACTGCTGCACGTCGCGCAACCGCTTCGCCGTGCTGGTCGCCGAGACGCCGTTCGACGAGACCGACTTCCAGAACACCGATCTGCCCGACACCTACGCGAACGGCGCGGTCGAGGTCTACCGGACGACCGCGTCGAGCGACAACGTGCCCTCGGTGGTGATGGGCGGCGTCCCGGGCCGCTTCGTGCGCGTCGTCCATCTCGCCACCGACTTCTTCCACCTCGCCGAGGTCGAGGTCCGCGAGGTCGACTACCGCTTCCGCTCGTCCGAGGTGCTGGTCTCCGTGCTCTCGCGCGACGGCGACACCGACCTCGACGGCATGCTGAACGGCTTCGAGGCCGACTTCGGACTCGACCCGTTCGACGACGCGGACGCCGACCTCGACGGCGACGACGACGGTCTCACCAACCTCGAGGAGTTCGAGCGCGGCACGGATCCGACGAACCCCGACACCGACGGCGACGGGCTCGACGACCGCATCGACGGCGACCCGCTGGACTTCTCGCCGGTCGAGCTGTCCGTGAGCCAGCGTCTGATCGGTGTGCCGCTGGGCGGTTCGGCCAGCGTCACCTTCAGCCTGAGCGGTCCGCTCGGCATCGACCTCGACCTGGGTCTGGCCGTGTCGGACGCGCTGGTGGCGAGCGTGCCGCCGTCGGTGGTGATCCCGGCGGGCGGCAACCAGGCCGACCTGGTGATCGGCGGCCTGGCCGAGGGCAGCGCTTCGATCGCCGCGACCTCGCTGCTGGGCGACCTCGGGGTGGGCGTCTCGGTGCAGGCCGACGCGCTGGCTGGCGCCGCGGCGCTCGCGCTCGGCGAGACGCGCACGATCACGCTGGCCCTGGTGAGCACGCCGGTGGCGGCCGACACGGAGGTGACGGTCACGAACCCCGACGCGACCGCGGGCGCCGGCGCCGGCACGGGCGGCGGAGAGGGCGAAGGCGAGGGAGAGGGCCCCATCGTGACCGTGTCCGGCCCTGTCACGATCCCCGCTGGCGACCGGCGCGCGGCGATCACGCTCCAGGCCGAAACCGAGGGCGAGGTGGTCCTGCTGCTCGAGGCCGCGGGCGAGACGCGCAGGCTCACGGTCGTGGTCGGCGAGCCCGCGCCGGGCCAGCTCCCGGTCGTCTCCGCCAGCCCGCCGGGCATCGCCGTCTCACCCTTCCCGTCGGCCGGGCGCGCCGTCGTGGTGCCCGCCTCGGTCGCGACCGTGACGCTGCGCCTGCTCGACACGCCGGCGGCCGCCCCGGTGGCGTTCGCCACCAGCACCAACGACGCCGCCGTGGCGGTGGTGACGGGCAGCGTGGTCGTGCCCGCGGGCTCGACCTTCGGCGACGTCACGATCACGGCAGGCGCCGAGGGCGTCGCCACCCTGAACTTCTTCTCCGCCGAGGGAGGACGCGAGCTGGGCGTGGTGGTTGGCGAGGCCGCAGCAGACGAGCTGCCGCCCATCATCGCGCAACCGGTCGGTATCTCGGTGCTGCCCTTCAGCTCGGGCGGGCGGGTGATCCTGCCGGCGAGCGGTAGCGGCAGCGTCACGGTCCGGCTGCTCGACCAGCCCGCGGTGGGCAACGTGAGCTTCTCGACCCGCAGCGATGCCCCCGGCGTGGCCGACGTGAGCGGCCCCGTCGAGGTCGCAGAGGGCGAGACCTTCGGCACGGTGAACATCGCGACGGGCGCCGAAGGCGAGGCGACGCTCGTGCTCTTCTCGGACCAGGGCGGTCGCGAGCTCACGGTGGTCGTGGGGACGCCCGCGGACGACCAGGTGCCGCCGGTGATCGCGCGGCCGTTGGGCGTGTCGGTGCTGCCGTTCACCTCCGGCGGCCGCGTGATCCTGCCCGAGGCCGCGGGTGGCAGCGTGACCGTGCGCCTGCTCGACGACCCGGCGGCCGGCGAGGTGAGCTTCACGACCGTCAGCGACGCCGAGAACGTGGCCACCGTGAGCGGCTCCGTCACGGTGCCGGACGGCGGGACCTTCGCCGACGTGACGCTCGCGACCGGCAACGCCGGCGTGGCGACGATCAGCTTCTTCTCGGACCAGGGCGGCCGCGAGCTGACCGTGGTGGTCGGCACCCCGGACGCCGACCAGGTGCCGCCGGTGGTGGCGAGGCCGGTGGGCGTCTCGGTGCTGCCGCTGCCCTCGGCGGGCTCGATCGTCGCGCAGCCGGGCGGCCTGCAGACGATCACCATCCCGCTGCTCGACGCCCCGGCCGCGAGCGACCTGCCGGTGCTGGTGAGCAGCAATGCGCCCGCGATCGCGGCCGTGCAGGGTGACGTGGTCGTTCCGGGCGGCGCCACCACGGTCACGCTGACACTGGTGACCGGCCTGCTCGAGGGCGAGGCCGAGCTGACGCTTAGGGTCGACGGCACCGGCCGCACTCTGAGCGTCGTGGTCGGCACCCCGGCCGCGGATCGGACGCCGCCGATCGTGGCAGCGCCCGTCGGCGTGGCCGTGCGTCCCGAGGGCACCGCCGGCACGGTCTTCGTCGACGTCGGCGTGACGCGCGTCTTCACGCTGCGCGTGCTGCCGTTCCCCGCCGTGGTCGAGCTGCCGGTGAGCGCCACCTCGCTGGACTCGGGCGTGGCGACCGTGTCGCTCGATCGCACCACGCTCCAGGGCGGCGAGCAGGACTTGGAGGTCACCGTGACGGCCGTGGGCAGCGCCGACGCGGTGACGCGGATCGATCTGGTGGTCGGCACCGACCGGCGCACCTTGCGCGTGATCGTCGGTCTGCCGGCCGACGAAGACGTACCCCAGACCCTGGCGCCGCCGGTCGGCGTCGAGGTCCAGCCCGAGGACTCGGACCCGGGCAGCTGATCGAACGGGAGGACCACGTGATGACGCGACGACACCGAGCCTTCCCCGCGAGCGCCATCGCGCTCGCCCTGGCGCTCGCCGCCCCCCTGGCCGCAACGGCGCAGGATGTGGACATCTGCGGCTGCGAGGGCAACCCCGACTCGCTGGGTGACTTCAACACCCGCGACGAGGCGACCTGGCGGCCGCTCGTCGACGCGGGGATCCTGGGTGAGCCGTTCGGCAACTCGGCCGGGCTCACGCAGTACACCTTCGTGACCCCGCCGGACGGCGTGCTCGTGTTCGACAGCTTCCGGGTCGACAACGACCCGCCGAGCTCCCGAAACGCGGAGATCGCCTTCACTCGCAACGACGCGAACACGCCCATCACGCTGCTGGTCTCGGGCGACGTCGTCGTCGCTTCCAGCGACCTGATCCGGGTGGACGGCGGTATCGCGTCCGGCGGGAGCAGCGGCGCCGGGGGCGTGGGGGGCAACCCGGGGCCCGGCGGCTTTGCCGGGGGCGATGGCGCCTACCCGGTCGCGAACTTCGCGCCCGACGGCGGCGACG
This sequence comes from Myxococcota bacterium, assembly GCA_030066475.1. The sequence continues at coordinate 2,254 of JASJBO010000002.1, read as the reverse complement.
GCGTGGGGCCCGGCGGCGGGGCCGGTGGCGACGCCAGCACCGCCACCGAGGCCGAGGGCGGGACCTTCCTGGGCGTGCCCGAGCTGCGCCCCCTGGTCGGGGGCTCGGGCGGCGGTGGGGGCTACTCGATCTCGGAGTCGGTCGGCTGCGCCGGCGGTGGCGGTGGCGGCGGCGCCGGCGCGCTGCTGATCGCCGCCAACGGGACGATCACCGTGACCGGAACGATCCGGGCAGACGGAGGCAGCGGCGGGAGCAGCGGCAACGCCACCTGCGCGCGCGGTGGTGGCGGCGGCAGCGGCGGCGCGATCCGCCTGGTGGCGCGCACGATCAACGGAGGCGGGACCGTCCGGGCACGCGGCGGCTCCGGCGCGACGGGCGGCGGGGACGGCAGCCTCGGGGCCGTCGCGATGGAGGCGATCACCAACACCTTCTCCGTGTCCAACACCGAGCCGGTCGCGCGCCGCTTCCCGGCGCCGGGCCCGCTGGTCAACCCGGTGACGCCCACCGTCCGCATCGTCGCGATCGACGGCGCCATGACGCCCGAGAACCCGGTCGGCCACGAGGGCGACATCGACATGTTCGTGCAGGCGCCGGGCGTCGTGACCTTCGAGCTCGAGACCACCGACGTGCCGGCCGGCACCGAGGTGGAGGTCACGATCAAGCCGAAGCTGCGGACGGCGGCGATCCGCACCACGGTCGAGTCGCTGCCGCTCGATCCCGCCAGCTGCGACACCAGCGGGCTGTGCACCGCCGCGGTGCCCGTCTCGCTCGCCGCGGGCGCCTACATCGTCGAGGCGCGGGCTACGTTCCAGACCCCGGGAGGCTGAGTCATGCAGAAACGACTCACGATCGTCGTGCTGGTGCTCGGAGGGCTGCTGCTGGCGCCGCCCGCCTGGACACAGGACATCTGCGCCTGCGAGGGCCACCCGGAGAGCCTCGGGGACTTCACGACGCGCGACCAGGACACCTATCCCGAGGGCTTCAGCTACAGCACCAGCGGCACCGACCGGCTGTTCTTCCCGCCCAATGACGACGGTGTCTGGATCTTCGACAGCTTCGACGTGTCGAGAAGCGACGGGACCGTCCGCGGCGATGACGCTGTTCGCGTCATCTTCGCCCGCAACGCGAACAACGACCCGATTCGCCTGCTCGTCGCCAGCGACGTGACGATCGCCGCCGGCGGCAGCAGGATCGAGGTGAACGGCGGGACGGGAGGCCCTGGTGTCGCCAACCTGAACGGCAAGGGCGCCGCCGGCGGGCCGGGAGGCTTCGCCGGCGGTGACGGCGCCTATCTCGATCAGACCGGTACCAGTGACGGCGGCGATGGCGTCGGCCCCGGCGGTGGGGCCGGGGGCGACGCGGCCACGCGCACCGACGCGCTGGGCGGAAGGTTCCTCGGACTCGAGGAGCTGCGGCCGCTGGTCGGTGGTAGCGGGGGTGGGGGAGGCTGGTCCGATGACTCCGGCAACTGCTCGGCCGGCGGTGGCGGGGGCGCTGGGGGCGCCCTGCTGATCGCGGCCAACGGCACCATCGACGTGAGTGGAGAGATCCAGGCCATGGGCGGCAACGGGGGGGGCGCGAGCTCCGGGTGTGCCGGCCGAGGCGGGGGCGGGAGCGGAGGTGCCATCCGGCTCGTCGCCCGACGCCTCGCGGGTGATGGCACGATCACCACGGCAGGCGGCACGACCGCGCCCGCCGGCTTCGACGGCATCGTCCGCCTCGAAGCCATCGACGACGACTACAGCGGGACCACGACGCCCGTGGCGTCTCGTCGCCCCGCGCCGGGGCCGATCGTGAACCCGGTGACGCCGACCGTGCGCATCCTCGCGGTGAACGGAGACCCCACACCGGCCCAGCCGATCGGCTACCTGGGCCAGATCGACCTCACGCTCGACGCCCCCGGCATCCAGACCTTCGACCTCGAGACCAGCGACGTGCCGGCCGGGACCGAAGTGGAAGTGACGGTAAAGCCGAAGACGCGTTCCGCATCCGTGCGCACCGTCGTGCAGGCCGTCCTGCTCGACGCGGGGAGCTGCAGCACCGACGGGGTCTGCAGCGCGGTGGTCCCAATCGACCTCGCCGCCGGGGCCTACATCGTGGAGGCGCAGGCGACCTTCGAGACGCCGGCGCCGTAGCTGGGGGACTTCGCTCGCCTTCGGCTCGCTGCGCGCTCCGGCTTCGCCTGCGGTCTTGGGGGACTTCGCTCGCCTTCGGCTCGCTGCGCGCTCCGGCTTCGCCTCCGCTTGCGGGGTGC
>JASJBO010000318.1 GCA_030066475.1 Myxococcota bacterium | reverse complement strand
CCCCCCCCCCGCCCCCCCCCCGGGGTTGGGGGGTTGTTTTTAAAAAAAATAAATTTGCCCCCGGGGGGTAAAATATTTTATTTAAAAACCCCCCGTCCCCCGCCTTCCCGCTCGCGGAGGGGGGCGGGGGTGGGGGCGGCGACGAGGTGGTAGGCCTGGGTCTGGTTGCGGTCGAGGTAGTGGAGCGAGCCCCAGAGGAAGAGCAGGAAGGCGCGGACGGAGGGCTCGCCGAACTCGGCGGCCAGGTCGGTGCGGGCGGCCTCCAGGCGCTGGGCCCAGTCGCGCACGGTGCAGGCGTAGCTGCGGGTGTCGTCGGCGAGGCGGTGGATGTTGAAGCCGGCGCGCACCAGCTGAGCGACCAGGTCCTGCGCGCTCACGTAGCGCGTGACGCCGGGCCACAGGTAGCGGCGCATGAAGCTCCCGAGCAGGAAGCTCTCGCGCTGGGCGCAGAAGTCGGCGTAGACGGCCGCGCCCGGCGCCAGGTGCTCGGAGAGGAAGCGCACCGCCCGCCAGGTGTCGGGCACGTGCTCGAGGGTCCCCATGAAGACCGCCCCGTCGAAGCGGCGCGCGGGCCGGTAGTCGAGGAAGTCGACGAACTCGATCGTGCACGGGAGCTGCTTGCGGCGGATCAGGTCGTCGACGAACTGGTACTGCTCGCGCGAGATCGTGATCGTGTGCACCCGGATGCCCTGGAGGCCGGCGTACTCGACGAAGCAGCCCCAGCCGCCGCCCATGTCGAACACGTCCATGCCCGGCTTGAGCCCGAGGGCGTCGATCGCGAACTGGAGCTTGCGCGCCTGCGCCTCGTCGATCGGGTCATCGGGCGTGCGGTAGTGGCCGTGCGAGTACGAGCGCCAGCGGTCGAGCCAGGGCAGGAAGAACTCGACCGGCCGGTCGTAGTGGAAGCCGATCGACTCGCGGTCGTAGCGGCGCCGGTTGCGCAGCGCGAGCGAGGCCCCGAAGCGCAGCTTCTCGCGCCACGACGGGTCGAGGGAGACCACGTCGGTCACCTTCATCACCTCGAGCAGCTCGCCCTCGACGTCGATCCCGCCGTGCAGGTAGGCCTCGGCCAGGGCCAGGTGGTCGCGGCGCGCCAGCGCCTCGAGTCCCGCGGCCGTCCGGAATACCACGCGCGTGCCGTCGGGGTGCGGACCGACCGGCAGCGTCCCGCCGGCGGGATCCACCAGCGTCAGCTGGGCGCCGGCCGACGCGAGATCGCGCGCGATCTCGTCGAGGGCGCGGCGCTGGCGCGGCGAGACGGGGCGGGCCATGCGCCCAGGGTATCGCGTCGGGCCGCCCCGCTCAGCGCGCCGGCAGGCGGCGCCGGCGCAAGCCGCGGATGGCGAGCGCGGCCAGCGCGCCCTCGAAGCCCAGGCCGCACGCGAAATCGCGCCCGGCCGGCGCGAAGTCGGCGCTCGGGATCACGGCGATCGCGTCGCTCCCGTTGCACGAGACCGCCACGCTCTGTGCCGCGTCGCGCAGCCAGATCGCGTAGGCGGGGTCCACGCAGCCTTCGGGCGCCGCCAGCGCCACGTCGGCCAGCACGCGCCCGGCCGTCGTCACGTCGGTGACGCGCACGGTCTGATCGAAGAACCCCGCGCTGGCGATCGACACGGCGCCGTTCGCCGGCCGCACGTCGATGCCGAGCGGCCCCTGGCTCGAGGCGATGTCGCCCAGGATCGAGGCGTTCGCGCCGCCGTCCCAGGCGATCAGGGTCAGCCGGTCGAGCGCGAAGTCCGAGACGGCGCACAGGCCCGACGCGCAGCGCAGCCGGCGCGGCGAGCGACCGACCTGCCCGACCTCCGTCGCGGCGGTGCCGCGTGGGGCCGCCAGGTCGAGCAGGTACAGGATCCCCGCGTTGTTCGCGGCCAGCAGGTGCGAGCCGTCGGCCGTGACGAAGCCCGTCGCGAGCGCCGGGGCACTGAAGCCGCCGAACTGGTCGAAGGTCGCCACGAGCCGGCTGTCGATGGTCGAGCCGAACTCGGCGATCGCCATCGACAGCTCGGAGACCCCGGCGCTCGCGACCAGGAAGGCGGAGTTGACCGTCTCGTCGCCGCCGCGGTGAAAGGCGTCGGCGGCCGCCTCGAAGCCGAGCAGGGTCAGCCCGAACTCGCCGACCTCCGGATCGAAGACCGTCTGACTGGTGCCGTCGCCGTAGCTGAAGAGCCCGTCGGCGTCCTCGACGAACGGGTTCTCGAGCACGAAGGCGCCGAGCGTGAAGCCCCGGAACAGGAACGCCAGGGTCGTGCGGCCGGCGACCGGCACGCGGCCGGTCGCGACGTCGACGATGGCAAAGCCGTTCTCGCCCGCCACGGCCACCCGGTGGCCCGGGGGCAGCCCGAAGCTCCCGGTGCGGGTCACCGTCTCCGGGAAGCGGACCCCGCCGCTGGGCAGCACGTCGGTGGGCGGCGGGAACCGGTTCACCCAGGTGCAGGTCGTGGTCGCTCCCGGCGGCGGCGCGACCACTCGCGAGAGCTCGTCGACCGCATCGAGCAGTCGCGCGCCGACGCAGTCGAGCGCCGCGATCTCGGCCGGCGGCAGCAGCTGCTCGCGGATCAGCACCGGCTCGGCGGTGACGATCTGGGCGATCGAGGTGCCGACGCCGTCCTCCGTCGGGATCGTGGCCTCGGCAATCGGGGGCCCCTGGGTGCTGAGGATCGGGAACAGGAAGCTCCCGTCTCCATCGATCGTCTCCTTGGTCACGCGCACCAGGCCGGCGTCCGCGGGATCGAGCCCACTCGGCGTGACCACCGTGGTGCAGCCGAGATCGGTCGGGCACGAGAAGGACCGGCCGTCAGGGAAGTCGGCGGCGCACTCGCCGGCGTCGCCCTCGCACTGCCAGCCTTCGAAGAACCCCCGGCCGCACAGGGCGCCGGTGCAGTCGATCGACAGCCCGGGGGCGGTCAGCTCACACCGCTCGCAGAGAGCGTCGAACGGACGGCAGACGGAGTCGACTCCCGAGCAGTCGAGCTCGGTGCCGTCGTCGAAGCTCACCCGGCATTCGCTGCAGGTTCCCTCGCTGAAGACCTCCTCCTCGCAATCCTGCGCGCAGCGCACCTCGCGGTCGCCGAGGTCGATCACGAACGACGGCGGCTCGCAGGCCACATCGGGCGAGAACTCCGAGGTGACCGGGTCGGCGCCGGGGGTGGTCGCGGTGAGCGTCAGCCGCTCGACCTCGTCGCAGTCGAGCGCTCCCTCGGCGGGAAACGCGAACCGACCCGCGGCGTCGGCGACGACCGCGCCGAGAAACCGGTCGCCCTCCCCGTTCTCCGGGTTGCCCTGGCGCGGTCCGGACTCGATCGCGAACACCTCGACCCGCCCGTTGGGGACGGTGAGGCCGACGAGCTGGCCGGTGTCCGGATCGATCCGGAGCGCCTCGGGCCAGTCGAGGTCGTCGTTCGCGGTCTTGAGGACCTCGTTCGGCGTGACGCCGAGCGGCACCAGGTCGATCCCCGGGCCCGCGTTCCCGCGGAACGAGACCTGGGTGATCTCCGAGCGGCTGCCGCTGCGGGCCAGCACACCGGCGTTGCCGTTCTCGTGGATCGCGCCGCCCGCGATGCGCGCCTCGGCGTCGGCGTCGCGCACGTCCACGCCGGGCCCGTCGTTGCGTCGGATCGTGTTCTGGTCGAGCCGCGTGCGCGCGGGTCCGCCCACCAGCTCGACGCCGGCGGCGCGGCACGCCTCGATGAGGTTGCCGGAGACCGCGGCGGCACCCTCCGGATCCGACACCCGAAGGCCGACGCCCCGAATGCGGCGGATCTGGTTGCCACTCACCGTCACCTCGCTCGTGGCGGGGCGGGCCAGGTCGATGCCCTCGCCCCCGGTGCCCTGCCCGCAGTCCTCGACGGTGTTGCCGGCGACCTCCGTCCGGCGCGCGCGCAGCACCCGCATGCCGGTGTCCGTGGCGTCGCGCACCTGGTTGCCGGTGAGGAAGCCGGCCCCCGACCGCTCGTCCGAGACCTCCGAGTAGAGCACGCCGAGGCGGCCGCCGCGGACGTCGTTCCCGTCGAAGCGGAAGGGCCCGGTGGCGCCCTTCGGATCGCTGTTGACCAGGCTCGCCACGATCCGGGGGCTCGCGCCGCCGGCCGGTCTCCCGTCGAGCGTGTTGTCCCGGATCGTCACGTCGGTGCGCACCACGCGCATCGAGCGCAGCGTGTTGCCCTCGATCCGCAGCGACTGCGACCCGAAGAAGTCGCTCCAGTAGACCCGCAGACGGTCGGCCCGGTTGTCCTCGATCGTCCCCGAGCGCGGCGCCGCGAACAGCGTGTGCGCCAGCGTGTTGTCGCGGAGGGTGAGGTCGAGGCTGCTCTCGTCGGAGATCTCGTTCGGCACCGACGAGTCGAACGTGTTGCCGATCACGTCGCACGACTCGGTCCGGGACAGCCCGAGCACGATGTCGTCGCCCCGGGGCTGGGTCTGGAACTGGTTGCTCTCGATCGTGCAGGCGATCGCCTGGTCGAGGAACAGCGAGGCGTCGCCGCGGAACTGGCAGCCCCGCACGGCCAGACCGCCCGTGCGCACCGCGCCGAAGCCGGCCGTGAACACGTTCACGTCCTGGAACGTGACGTTCTCGATCGTCACGTTGTCGGCCAGCACCGTGAAGAGGCCGCGCAGGCCCGCCGAGGGCCGGATCGCGACCGGACCGACGATGGAGAGACCGGTCAGCTCGCGCGGCACCTCGAGCGGATCGTCCAGGAACACCTGGCCGACCTGGAACACGATGCGGTCGCCGGGCCGGGCAAAGCGCTCGAGCGCGGTGCGGAGCGAGCCGATGCTGCCGTCGACCGAGCTGTTGACGATCACGTCGGCGGCCCGGACCGCCGGCGCCACCCCCGCGAGCCCGACCAGCAGCGCGAGCGCCGGCACCCAGCGTCGGCGCCGCGCGACGCCGAGCCCGAGCAGCCCCAGCGCCAGCAGGCCGCCCGGCTCGGGAACGACCACCGGCGTCACGCGCAGCCCCAGCTCGGCCAGGCCGGCCGGGTCGATCTCCCAGGGCGTCGCGCCGTCGCCGCCGGGGTCGCCCAGCTCGACCTCGCGCACCGGGACGAGCGTGGGGAAGCGCACCGCGACGCGGCCCGGCTCCGCGAAGACCCGGCCATCCCGGCCGCGCGCGTCGCGCACGGCGCCGATCCGGCGGAAGGACGCGCCCGCCCCGAGCAGCTCGAGATCGACTCCGCGCAGCGCCACCACCGTCAGGTCGGTCAGCAGCGCATCGAGCCGGATCGGGCCGCCGGTCTCGGAGGGGTCGAGGCGCAGGACCAGCGCGACGGGGTCGGGGTCGACCAGATCGAGCACGAAGAAGAGCTCTGCGGCGCCGGACAGGTCGGTGAGCTGCGCGGTGCCGAGCTCGCTCGCCGCCTCGTCGATCGTGATCGCCCGGGAGGGGCCGGCGGCGGTCAGGAGGAGGAGGAGCAGCAGCCGCGCGGCGGCTCCAGTCCAGACCCGGTCTTCGAGCCCTCTACGCATCGAGCGCCCCCGACCTAGGTGGCCGGGAGCGCCGATGCGTGGCCGCAAGCCCCCAAGGGGCGACTACGGCTGCGCGAGGCCGACCGAGAGCTGGCGGACCACGCCCGAGGGGCCCGGAGGCAGCCCGAAGCGCGACCGGAACGCGTTGAAGTCGCGCATCCCCACGCCCCCGCTCCCGTCGGCGTCGACCTCGGGGTCATAGTGGCGGTCGCCCTCCCGGCTGCCGAACGCGGCCCGGAAGCGGACGAAGTCCGACAGCCCCACGAGCCCCGAGTTGTCGTAGTCCGGGTCGCAGGCGGTGCCGTAGCCGTCGTTGTCGGTGTCGCGCTGGTCGGCGTTGGCGACCTCGGTGCAGTTGTCGCAGACGTCGCCCACGCCGTCGCCGTCCTGGTCGGCCTGGTCGCGGTTGGGCGTGAGGCGGCAGTTGTCCTCCACGTCGGGCACGCCGTCGCCGTCCGAGTCCGGGTCCTCGTAGCTCGGGATCCCGTCGCCGTCGGGGTCGCCGGGACCCTCGTCCTCGTCCGGGATCTCGTCGCCGTCCGTGTCGGTGTCGCAGGCGTCGGGCACGCCGTCGCCGTCGGTGTCCTCGAACTTGCCCTCCTCGAAGTCGTTCACCCCGTCGTGGTCGCAGTCGAAGGTGCCCGTGTCGAACGGGAGGTTCGGGACGTCGAGGAAGAAGTGGGTGCGCGCCACCCGGATGAACGGCGAGGGCAGGCCCTGCTCCAGCACGCTGTCGAGGTCGGAGTGCTCGCCGGGGTGGTAGCGGGCCGCTCCCGGCAGCGCGAAGCAGATTGCGGTCACGTCGTAGCGGCCGCGCCCCAGGTTCAGGTTGAAGTGCCCCACGGCGTTCAGCTCGTCGTCGAGCGTCAGCTCCACGTCGTACGGACCCTGGCCCCCCAGCTCCTGCCACAGCGGCCCGCGCACGCGCGCCGAGTAGGCCACGCCGCGGCCCAGCGGCGCGCCCCAGTTCGAGCTGACGCGGATCTCGACGCCGCCGTCGGGCAGCTCGGTCGAGATCGTGGGCGTGACGCCGGCCCAGCAGTCGGGCTCGGCGTTCTCGGCATGCGCCCAGACGATCGAGCGCTGGTCGGGGCCGCCCATGTTCAGGAAGGTCACCTGCCAGATCCCGGGCTCGGGATTCGGCACGCGGATGATCGTGAACAGCTCGTCCTGGATCCACTCGTAGGCCACGGGGCCGAGCCCCTCACCGCTCGGCGTGGTCAGGGTGAACAGCGGCTCCCAGGTGCCGGGCACGTCGTTGGCGTCGGACAGCATCAGGTTCAGCATGGTGGCGCCCTGCTCGACGGGCAGCGGGAAGGACTCGAAGTTGAACTCGCCGCCAAAGCCCGATTCGACGACCCACTCGAAGCGCTCGAGGATGGGGGTCTCGCCGCGCACCCGCGCGTACAGGGTGGCGAACACCGCGGGCAGCTCGAGCGGATCCTCGACCGAGTACAGCTCGCCGCCGGTCTCGTCGGAGACCTGGGCCAGGATCTCGCCGTCGGCGTTGTTGCCGACCGGCATGGTGTAGACCGTGATGTCCTCGGCCTCGAGCTGGGCCGCCGCGTCGAGCGGGTCGGCGTCACCCGCGGTCTGCTGGCCGTCGGAGAGCAGGAAGATCGCCTGCGTGCGCGCCGGGTCCGCGTTGGGGTCCGCGCCGAGGAGCTCGTCGCCGGCTGCGAGCAGCGCGTCGCCGATGGCGGTGTTGCCGTTCGGCTCGAGCGCGTCGATCGCATCGACCAGGTCGCCGATCTCGTGGACGCCCGGCAGCCCGCTGCCGTCGGGCTCCACCGGCGCCAGCCCGAACTGGATGCTGCTCGAGCTGGCGAACGAGCCCAGCCCCACCTCGACGCCGGTCGACTGCTGGAGCATCGCGAAGCCGCGCGCCCCGGCCTTGGCCCAGTCGAGCCGCGTGCGGGTGTCGCCCAGGTGGTCGCGGTCCTCCTTCATGCTGAGCGAGCGGTCGATCATCATGAACACCTGGTCCACGCCCTCCACGGTGACGTCGAACACGACCGCCGTCGAGCACACGCCGGGGGCGTTGGCCGCGGGCAGGCCGTCGGGAGGCGTGAGCGTCAGGCCGTAGCGGGCCTGCGCCTTCTCGACCAGGATCTCCCAGTCGGAGCGCAGCGGGGTGTCGTCCTGGAGCGGGCCGACGGAGGTGGCCGCCGCCTCCCAACGGTCGTTGAGCTCGTTCCAGCGCTTCTCGCAGGCGGCCGTTTCGCCGCACACGCCGAGCTGCTGGCTGCCCAGGGCGTCCGTGATCCGGGTGTCGTTGAACCAGTTGCCGTTCCAGCTGTCGCGCTCCTTCATGTTCACGAAGGCCACGTCGATCACCGTGTCGTCGGCGCCGGTGGCGAGGTTCTGGATCGAGAAGCCGTTCGAGTAGTTGAAGACGTCGACCGGCTGGCCGTCGACCGTCGCCAGCGGCCGGTAGCGCCGGGTGCTCTCGCCGGGCGGCGTCTCGTCGAGGGCCGGGTCGATCGTCGGGGCGAACTCCAGGTCGTAGCTGTCGAGCACGACGAGGTCGCCGTCCTCGCCGCCGCTGAACTCGCCGTCGTCCATCGCGACGTAGACGGTCCAGGTCTGCGGCCCGGTGTGCTCGCTGTACACCCACACCGGATGGGCCGAGCCCTCGCCCCAGGCCTCGACGTCGCCGATCGAGTCGATGAAGTCGCGGGCCGTCTCGGTCGGCGAGCTCGCCGCGGCCGTGTCGAAGTCGGTGGCATCGAAGGTCGTGAGGTCGGTGGTCTCGCCGAAGTAGCCGCCGATCAGGAGCGTCTTGCCGGGCCGCACGTCGGGGCAGGTGTCCTCGGCCAGGATCTCGTCGCCGCGCAGCAGGTCGTAGTTCTCCGGCACGCTGAGCTCGGTGGTGAGCAGCGGCATCGGGCAGGTCTCGCCCGCGGCGGTGTCGCAGCTCGAGTTGTCGAAGCAGCCGCGCGAGGTGCGCTCGCCGCCCGACGTGACGCAGACCTGGCGGCCGGTCTGCTGCATCAGCGAGTGGTTCTGCTCGTCCTCGCCGGCGGGCTCGTGCGAGCGCCCGATGCCGCAGGC
>JASJBO010000317.1 GCA_030066475.1 Myxococcota bacterium | reverse complement strand
CGGCCAGCTCGCAGAAGTGCATGCGCGTCTCGGGCAAGCACAACGACCTCGAGAACGTGGGCCGCACGCCGCGCCACCACACCTTCTTCGAGATGCTCGGCAACTTCTCGTTCGGCGACTACTTCAAGCGCGAGGCGATCGAGTACGCCTGGGAGTTCGTGACGCAGGTGCTCGGCCTGCACCCCGAGAGCCTCGTGGCGAGCGTGTTCCGCGAGGACGACGACGCCTACCACATCTGGCACGACGTGATCGGCGTGCCCGAGGAGAAGCTGTTCCGCCTCGACGAGGACGAGAACTTCTGGTCGATGGGCGACACCGGGCCGTGCGGGCCCTGCTCCGAGATCCACTACGACTTCGGCCCGCAGCCCGGCGCACACGACGGGCCCTGCGACCCGTCGTGCGACTGCGGCCGCTGGCTCGAGATCTGGAACCTGGTGTTCATGCAGTTCGACCGCAGCGCCGACGGCACCCAGACGCCGCTGCCCAAGCCGTGCGTCGACACCGGGGCCGGGCTCGAGCGCCTCGCCGCCGTACTGCAGGGCGTGCGCTCGAACTACGACACCGATCTGTTCCGGCGGATCCTGGAGCGCGCCCAGGAGCTGGCGGGGGTGCGGCTGGGCGAGGACCTCGAGAAGGACACCTCGCTGCGCGTGGTGGCCGACCACGCGCGCGCCGTGACGTTCCTGATCGCCGACGGCGTGCTGCCGTCGAACGAGGGCCGTGGCTACGTGCTGCGCCGCATCCTGCGGCGCGCCGCGCGCCACGGCGTGCTGCTCGGGCTCGAGGAGCCGTTCCTGTTCCGCGTGGCCGACGCGGTGATCGACGAGATGGGCGAGGCGTATCCCGAGCTGGTGGAGCGCCGCGAGTACGTCACGAGCCGCGTGCGCCGCGAGGAGGAGCGCTTCCTCGACACGCTCGCGAAGGGACTGGCGCTGCTCGAGGAGGCCGTGCGCGAGGTGCGCGAGAGCGGCGCGGCCGAGCTGCCCGGCGAGGTGGTGTTCCGGCTCTACGACACCTACGGCTTCCCGGTCGATCTGACCGAGGACATCCTGGCCGGTGAGCGGCTCGGCTACGACCGCGCCGGCTTCGACGCGGCGATGGAGCAGCAGCGCGAGCGCGCGCGGGCGGCCTGGAAGGGCAGCGGCGACGCGGCGGTGGCGGGCGTCTACGGGCAGCTCGCCGCCGACCTCGAGAGCCGCTTCGCCGGCTACGACCGGCTCATGACCGAGTCGCGCGTGCTGGCGCTGGTCACCGACGCGGGCTCCGCGGCGCAGGTCCGCGAGGGCGACCGGGTCGAGGTGCTGGTGGAGGAGACGCCCTTCTACGCCGAGAGCGGCGGCCAGGTGGGCGACCGCGGCGTGATCGAGACGCCCACCGGCCGCGTCGACGTCGAGGACACCCAGAAGCCGGTCGACGGCCTGATCGTCCACCGCGGCGCGGTGGTGCGCGGCGAGGTGCACCTCGACCAGCCGGCCCGCCTGGTGGTCGACTCGATGCACCGCATGGGCGCCGTGCGTCACCACTCGGGCACGCACCTGCTGCACGCGGCGCTGCGCGAGGTGCTGGGCACGACCGTGGCGCAGCGCGGCTCGCTGGTGACGCCGGGGCGGCTGCGCTTCGACTTCAGCCACGACGCGCCGGTGACGCGCGCCGAGATGGACACGATCGAGGACCTGGCCAACGGCTGGATCGCCGAGAACGCGCCGGCGCAGGTGGCCGTGATGCCCTACCCGGACGCCGTCGAGGCGGGCGCGCTCGCCATGTTCGGCGAGAAGTACGGCGACGAGGTGCGGGTGGTGACCTTCGGCGACTTCTCGAAGGAGCTGTGCGGCGGCACGCACGCGCTCGCCACCGGCGACATCGGGGTGCTCAAGATCGTTTCGGAGGGCGGCGTGGCCGCCGGCGTGCGGCGCGTCGAGGCGCTCACCGGCGCCGAGGCGCTGGGGCGCTGGCGCGAGCAGGAGCGCGCACTCGAGCGCACCGCGGAGCTGCTGCGCGCTCCGGTCGGCGAGCTCGAGGCGCGCGTCGAGCGGCTGCTGGAGGAGCGCCGCGAGCTCGAGCGCGAGCTCGACAAGCTGCGCGCCGACCAGCGCCAGGCGGCGTCCGGCGACCTGGTGTCGCAGGCCGAGGACGTGGGCGGCGTGCGGCTGCTGGCCGTGCGCGTGGACGGCGTCGGCGGCAAGGAGCTGCGCTCGCTGGTGGACGAGCTGCGCGACAAGCTCGGCAGCGGCGTGGTGTTTGTGGCGGTGCCGGGCGACGGGCGCGTGGCGCTGGCGCTCGGCGTGACCCCCGACCTGAAGGACCGCTTCAAGGCCGGCGACCTGATCCGCGAGACGGCCCAGATCGTGGGCGGCAAGGGCGGCGGGCGGCCCGACTTCGCCCAGGCCGGCGGGCGCGATCCGAGCAAGATCGACGACGCGTTCGCGCGCCTGCGCGAGCTGATCGCCGCCTAGGCAGGAGAACACCGTGGACGAGGGAAGTCCCCAGCGCCATCGGACGATCGCGGTTCGCGTGCGCAACGTCGTGATCGGCGGGGGCGCGCCGATCGTCGTGCAGTCGATGACCAACACCGACACCGCGGACGTCGAGGCCACGGTGCGCCAGGTCGCCGAGCTGCACCAGGCGGGCTCGGAGATCGTGCGCGTCACGGTGAACACCGCGGAGGCCGCCGCCGCCGTGCCGCACATCCGCGAGCGGCTCGACGCGCAGGGCGTCGACGTGCCGCTGGTCGGCTGCTTCCACTACAACGGGCACCGCCTGCTCGCCGACCACCCGGCGTGCGCCGAGGCGCTCGACAAGCTGCGCATCAACCCCGGCAATGTGGGCTTCGGCCAGCGCCGCGACAGCCAGTTCGAGGAGATCGTCGAGCAGGCGCTGAAGCACGACAAGCCGGTCCGCATCGGCGTCAACTGGGGCAGCCTCGACCAGGACCTGCTGCGGCGCATGATGGACGAGAACGCCGAACGGCCCGAGCCGCTCTCGGCCGAGGACGTCCAGCGCGAGGCGCTGATCGCGTCGGCGCTGTCGAGCGCGAGCCGCGCCGAGTCGGTGGGGCTCGCGCCCGACCGCATCGTGGTGTCCTGCAAGGTGAGCCGCGTGCCCGACCTGATCCGCGTGTATCGCGAGCTGGCGCGCCGCAGCCACTACGCGCTGCACCTGGGCCTCACCGAGGCGGGCATGGGCGTGAAGGGCATCACCGCCACGGCCACCGCGCTGGGCGTGCTGCTGCACGAGGGCATCGGCGACACCATTCGCGCCTCCCTGACCCCGCGCCCCGGAGGCTCGCGCCTGGACGAGGTGATCGTCTGCCAGGAGATCCTGCAGACGATGGGGCTGCGCTCGTTCGTTCCCCAGGTGTCGGCGTGTCCGGGCTGCGGGCGCACCACCAGCTCGGTGTTCCAGGAGCTCGCCGCGAAGATCCAGGACTTCCTGCGCGAGCAGATGCCGGTGTGGCGCGAGCAGTACCCGGGCGTCGAGACGCTCAACGTCGCCGTGATGGGCTGCATCGTGAACGGCCCCGGCGAGAGCAAGCACGCCGACATCGGCATCAGCCTGCCGGGCACGGGCGAGTCGCCCGCGGCCCCCGTCTTCGTGGACGGCGAGAAGGTCGCGACCCTGCGCGGCGAGCGCATCGCCGAGGAGTTCCAGGCCCTGGTGCTCGACTACATCGAGCGGCGCTTCGGCAAACGAGCGGAACGCTAGGAACTCGGCGGAGAGGCCACGTCCGGCAGACCGGGGAGCTGCGGGCTGCTGGCGACCCAGCTCTCGAGCTCTTCGAAGGCGGCGAGGCTGCGGGAGTCGGCGATCAGCGGGTCGTCGCGTCCCAGCGTGAAGACCGCCGCCAGCAGCAGGAGCGCGGCGATCAGGGTGCCCTCGGCGGTGCCGAGCGCGCCGCCCGCGAGGCGGTCGATCGCTCCGAGGCCCGCCGCGTGGACGCCGCGGCGCGCCACGCGGCCGATGATCGCCACGATCGCCAGCGCGCCCACACCGATGCCCACGCCCGCCAGCACCGTCGCCGCGACCGGGTCGATGTTCGCGGCCTCGGCGAGCCAGTCGCCGGCCGGAGTCGAGAACACGCGCACCGCGATGCAGGCGCTGCCGAGCGCCGCCAGTGAGAACACCTCGCGCACCAGGCCGATCCACAGGCCGCGCAGGGCGGCGATCAGCAGCAGGGCCAGGACGATGCCGTCGGCGATGGTCACGGTTTCCCCCCGAGCCGCAGTCTAGCCCGACGGAGTTTGCTCGCGCCCGGTTAGAATCCGGGCCGTGGGGGGCTCGTCCTGGGACGCCGTGGTCGTCGGCGCCGGCCACAACGGCCTGGTGCTGGCCGCGCTGCTGGCGCGCGCGGGCCGTCGCACGCTCGTGCTGGAGCGCCGCGAGCAGCTCGGCGGCGCCTGCGTCACCGAGGAGCTCTGGCCCGGCTACCGCATCTCCCGTGGGGCCTACGTCGCCGGCCTGCTGCGTCCCGCGGTGGTGCGCGAGCTGGGGCTCGAGGCGCGCGGCCTGCGTCTGCTGCGCCGCGATCCCTCCTCCTTCACGCCGCTCCCGGACGGGGGCGGGCTGCTGCTGGGACCCGACCCGGCCCTGTGCCGCGAGCAGATCGCGCGCTTCTCGCGCCGCGACGCCGAGCGCTACCCGGCCTACGAAGCGTTCCTCGACCGTATCGCCCGCGCCCTCGAGCCGCTGCTCGACCGCGCTCCACCCGATCCCGGCCGCCTGCGCCTGCGCGACCTGCCCGCGCTCGGCGCCGCCGCGCGCGCCGCGCTGCGGCTGCGGACCGAGCTGCCCGCCGCCACCGCGCTGCTGCTCGGTCCCGCGCGGCCGACGCTCGAGTCGTGGTTCGAGAGCGAGCCGCTGCGCGCCACGCTCGCCACCGACGCGCTGATCGGCGCCTTCGCCGCGCCCAGCACGCCCGGCACCGGCTACGTCCTGTTCCACCACGTGATGGGCGAGACGAACGGCGCGCGCGGCGTGTGGGCGTACGTGGCCGGCGGCATGGGAGCGCTGTCCGAGGCGATCGCGCGTGCCGCACGCGACGCGGGCAGCGAGATTCGCACCGATGCGCCGGTGGCGCGCGTCGCGCTGCGCGACGGACGCGCCGTGGGCGTCGAGCTCGAGGACGGCAGTGCCATCGAGGCGCCGCTGGTCGTGTCGAACGCCGATCCGCAGCGCACCTTCCTCGGGCTGGTCGGCGCCGAGCACCTGCCGCCCGACTTCGCTGCGGCCGTGCGCGCGATCGACATGCGCAGCCCCGTGGTGAAGATCAACGTCGCGCTCGACCGCCTGCCACGCTTCCACGGCCAGACGCGCGACGCCGTCGGCCCCCAGCACGTCGGCACCGTCCACGTGGGCGCGCTCGACCTCGACGGCCTCGAGCGCGCCTTCGAGGCCGCGGTCGCGGACGGGCTGCCCGCACGGCCGATGGTCGAGCTCACGATCCCGTCGAGCCTCGACGCGAGCCTGGCGCCGCCCGGTCATCACGTGGCATCGCTGTTCGTGCAGCACGTGCCGCCCGGCTGGGACGCGCCGCGCTGGGCGCGCGAGCGCGATGCCTTCGCCGATCGCGTGCTCGCGCTGGTGGACGAGGTCGCGCCCGGGTTCTCCGCCAGCGTCCTGCACCGCGACGTGCTCGCCCCGCCCGACCTCGAGCGCGTCTTCGGCCTCACGGGTGGCAACATCTTCCACGGCGCCATGACGCCCGACCGCCTGCTGTTCGGCCGCCCCGTCCCCGGCTGGTCCCGCTACCGCACCCCGATCCCCGGCCTCTGGCTCTGCGGCGCCGGCACCCACCCCGGCGGCGGCATCCTCGGCGCCCCCGGCCGCAACTGCGCCCAAGAGATCCTGAGAGGCAGGGACGTTGGTTGAGAAGTTCAGAAGCTCCCCGCTGGGGGTTTCTGAACTACTTGACCAACGTCCCCGCTTCTGAAGTTCATCAGGCCTGCGGCGTCTGGTAGACGTAGGCGCGGAGGTGGCGGATCTCCTCGGTCTGCTCGGCGATCTCGTCCCAGAGCAGGTCGCGCATCGAGAGCATGGCGATCACGTGGCCGTCGGCCAGGATCGGGAGGTGGCGGCAGCCGGAGCGCTGCATCTTGTCCAGACAGGGGTCGCGTCCATCGTGGAGGTCGGCCGTGACGACGTTGCGGGTCATGACCTCGCGCACGCAGAGGCGCGCGGCATCGCGCCCGGGCACCAGGACGCGGGTCATCAGGTCGCGCTCCGAGAACACGCCGACCAGCGTCTCTTCGTCATCGACCACCGAGACGCAGCCGACACGCGCCGAGGTCATGCGCTGCGCCACTTCGAGCACCGAGTCGTCCGGGTGCGCGGCGACCAGGGTCCGGTTTCTCAGGACCTGTTCGAGGGTATGCATCGTGGCCTCCCGAGCCGCCGGAGAACGCCGGAGAGGAGGCCCGCCGTGGCTCCGGCGGCCCGTCAATCGAAGCACGAACGAGCGAAAAAGGAAACCGCCAGGCGGTGAGGCCGGCGGCAGAAGCCCCTTGCAAGCGCCCGGAGGGCGCGCTCAGCGAGCCGTAGGCGAGCGAAGTCCACCAGCTAGCTCGCGATCCCCGCGGGGTCGGGGCCCATGCGCAGGTACATGCGCGCGTCCTCGCGCTCGGGGTCGCGGGCGAGCACGGCGCGCCACGCCTCGGCGGCGCGGCTCCAGCGCCCCAGCGAGAACCAGGTCAGGCCGAGCTGGACGCGGGCGTCGAGGTAGTCCTCGTTCGCGCGCAGCACGCGGTCGAGCTCGCGCAGCGCCTGCTCGGGCAGTCCGTTCTCGCGCAGCGCGATGCCGAGCCGGCAGCGCACGTCGTGGAACTGCGGACAGCGCGCCAGCGCCTTGCGGTAGGCGTCGATCGCGTCGGGCAGCTCGCCCACCTCGCGGTAGGCATCGCCGAGTGCGGCCTGCAGGTTGGCGAGCTTCGCGTTCGTCACCGGGTCGAGCATCGCCCCGTTCCCGGCGCGCGTCGGTGCGTTCTGCGTCAGCTCGCGCGAGCGCTCGAAGCGGCCCTGCTCCTCGTAGACGCTGGCGAGCGCCAGCCGCGCCTCGGTATAGCCCGGGTTGATGCGCAGCGCGTGCTCGAGGCTCTCGGCCGCCGCCTCCGGCTCGCCGCGCCGCGCGTAGAGCACGCCGACCATGTATTGGACGTCCGCGAAGCGGGGACGACTGCGCGCGAGCAGGCCGAGCTGACGCAGCGCCGTCTCGTCGTCGCCGCGCTCGAAGCTGCGGCGTCCCAGGCGATACGCGATCCGCTCCTCCGGACGCAGGCTCGCGGTATGGGGCACGGAGCTACTGGGCGGCGGGCACGAGGTCCGCCGCCGCCTCGGCGACTTCGCTCCCCTCGTAGTTCTCCAAGATCACCTGGAAGATCTGCTGCGCCTCGTCGCCGCGGTTCATGCGCGTGTAGCAGACGCCGAGCTTGTAGAGCGCCTCGGCGTCGAAGCCCAGGCCCGGATACTCGTTGAGCAGCCCGCGGTAGCGCTCGGCGGCCGAGGCGTACTCGTCGGTGCCGAAGTAGTAGTCGCCCACCTGCAGCGTGTGCTCGGCCAGCCGGCCGCGCAGCTCGCGCACGTTCTCCTCGGCCTTCATGCTGTACTCGGAGTGGGGGAACCGGCGCAGCAGCCGATCGAAGTGGGTGATCCCGTCTTGCGTCGCCGTCTGGTCGCGGCCCGGCTCCTTGCTCCGCTTGTAGAACGACAGGCCGGTCTGGAACATCGCGTACGGCACCTGGTCGTGGCCGGGGTGAAGATCGATGAAGTCGCTGTAGTACGAGATCGCCTCGTCGTAGCTCTTCTGCGCGAAGTAGGCGTCGCCGATCGCGAGCTCGGCGAGCGTGGCCTGATCGCTGTAGGGGTAGTTGTCGATGACGTCCTGGAAGACCTCGATCGACGCGGTGTAGTCGCGCGGGAGGAAGAAGTTGAAGTCGTCGCGCTCGGACTCCAGCTCCCCCATGCCGTCCGAGTACAGCTGCTCGGCCGACGGCAGATCTTCGAACTCCGCGACCGGAAGCGTGCTGGCGCAGCCTCCGAGCACGAGAGCGGACACCGCAATGAGGACCGCGAACGGCCCGACGAATCGACGCTTGGTGTTCTGGAGCACGGGCACCCCTCCGAAACCGTGCCGGGTTGTGGGACGGGGGCACGCTACCCGAACCTGCCGGCTGCTGTCAATTTGCTAGGCTGCGCCGCCCTGCCCCCGAAGTCGCGAGGAGATCCATGGTCAACGAGTCCCTTCGCAAGCTGCGGCTGGACCGTCGCCTGCTCGGCCGCCGAGGCTGGATCGACCCCGAAGAGCTCGATCGGGAGCTTTCGGCCCTGCCCGATGTATCGGACAAGATCGCCGAGGCTGAAGAGGAACCAGCTCCGCCCAAGGCGGACTGATCCCCCTGGGGGGAAACCCCTGAGGGGAGCTTCGCCAGCTGGCGCTACCTTCACCACCGGACGTGCGAAGGGGGTTCCGCCGTGATCAAGGCACGCTTCGGCGACCGCCTGGACGGATGGGTGCGGACGCTCCTGCCGTTCCTCTTCCGGCACCCGGTCAACCCCAACTGGATCACCGT